>QHUY01000014.1 GCA_003223415.1 Gemmatimonadota bacterium | reverse complement strand
AGGTCGCGCAGGAAGAAGGCGGTGACGGTAGCGATGCGAAACTTCCCGACGCCCCCGCGCGGTTGGGTGACGAGGGCGGAGTCGGTGAGCGCTTCCATGGTCCGCGCGATCTGGGTGCGCTTGGAGATGTCGTTGATCGAGTACTGCACCATCCCGTCCCGCACGCCTTTGCGGATGGCGTTCAGCACGGCGCCGCGGATCTGGTCCTCGTTGCCGATCTCCGTGTAAATGCGGGGCGCCTGCGTCGGGTCGATCTGCCAGCGGATCGAGACCTCGACGTGCATCCCCATCTGCTCGCTCGAGAGCGCCTCGATGGCCTCGACGTTCACCCCACGCTCGGGCCACTGCTCCTCGCGGGTCGAGAACCGCTCGATCGACGCCCACGGCGGCACGAAGCGGATCCCCGGCAGCAGCGGCGTCTGGCTCACGTTTCCGAAGGCGTGCTGCACCCCTACCTCGCCGGGGTTGATAACCGCTGTCGTGTCCGCGAGCACCACCAGGACTGCGATGACCACGAGGCTCAGGGAGGTGACCCGCAGGATCATCCCGACGGGCCGCGCGCCCTCGGATTTGATGGCGGAGGCGGCGATGCGGACGAAGAACGCGGCGAGGAGGAGAATGCCAGCGAAGACGAGCGTGCCCATGGGGTCTCCCGGGACAAGATACGGGGTGGGGGAGGGGAGGGATCAGGTAAAGAGGTTCGGTCCCGCGCCGCCCTTGCCGAACGACGGACCCTTCGGCTCGGGCCGCACGCGTGTGTAGCCCAACTCCTCGCTGCGGGAGATGCGTTTCTCGGCGACGAGCCCCTCCAGCACCAGCTCGCACGCCGCCACCATCGTCAGGGGATCCTTCTTGCCGGCCAGGGCGACCTGCTCGACCAGCTCGAGCAGGCCCGGCACCACGCTGAAGCCCTTGAGGCACGCCTCGGCGCGCTCGTCGACGGAAATCTTCAGGGCGCCGCCCTCGTCGAACCACTGCACGATGTCGTCCACGTTGGCGCCGCCCACGCGCGCCTCGAAGGTGCCTCCCGCGGCGCGACGGATCAGCTCCTTGGCGATCGTCTCCGCGCCCTGCAGCTCGCCCTCGTACTCGAGCTCGAGCTTGCCGGTGATCGCCGGGAGCGCCGCGTACACGTCCGACACCCGCGGCACCACGGCCTTTTCCTTGGTCAGCGTGGCGCGGCGCTCGGCGTTGGAGACCACGTTCTCGAGGACGCTGATCGGCAGGCGCTGCGACACGCCGCTGCGCTTATCGACGCGCTTGTCGGTCCGCGCCTCGAAGGCGATTCGCTCGATCAGGTCGATCATAAAGTCCGGCACGCGCAGCGGCCGGCCGTTGCGCTCCAACCAGGCCTCTTGGCGGGTGATGGCCACGCCCAGCTCGACGGTGTGGGGGTAGTGGGTGAGGATCTCCGAGCCGAGGCGGTCCTTCAGCGGCGTGATGATCTTGCCCCGGGCCGTGTAGTCCTCGGGGTTGGCCGTGAACACGAGCGCGACGTCGAGGTTGAGGCGCACCGGGTAGCCTTTGATCTGGACGTCGCCCTCCTGCATGATGTTGAACAGCCCCACCTGGATTTTCCCGGCGAGGTCCGGCAGCTCGTTGATGGCGAAGATGCCGCGGTGGGCACGCGGCAGCAGCCCGAAGTGCATCGTCAGCTCGTCGGAGAGCAGATGTCCCCCGCGCGCCGCCTTGATCGGGTCCACGTCGCCGATGATGTCGGCAATCGTCACGTCCGGGGTCGCCAGCTTTTCCACGAACCGCGACTCCCGCGGCACCCAGGCGATGGGGGTGCGGTCGTTGTGCTCGGCCAGCTGCTCCCGGCCGTACTTGGAGATCGGGGCGAACGGGTGATCGTTCACCTCGCTGCCCGCCAGGATCGGGATCTCCTCGTCGAGCAGGCTGACGAGCTGGCGCAGGATGCGGCTCTTCGCCTGCCCGCGCAGCCCCAGCAGGATGAAGTTGTGGCGCGAGAGGATCGCGTTGATGAGCTGCGGGACCACCGTGTCTTCGTACCCCACGATCCCGGGGAACAGCCCCGCCCCGTTCTCGAGCAGGCAGATCAGGTTCTCCCGCATCTCGTCCTTGACGGTGCGGTGAATGCGGGCCGGGCTCGCCCACTCGGTCTGCTTGAGCTCGCCCAGCGTCGTCGGCTTCTTGAGGGTCATGGCTCGACGTTAACCGGTCGGCGCGCGCGGTGTAAAGAGTCGCACGGCGGCGACGCCCCATGCCTTGAGGGCCACGGCCGCCCGATGGTCGCTGCCGAGCGGGATGGCGTCGCCGTTGCGCTCCACGAGGTCGACACGCCGCGCCTGTTGAAAGCCGTAGGCCGCCGGCCAGATCCCCACCTGACGCGCCGCGCCCACGACGTCGAGCAGCTTCACGATCACGCCTTCACCGTCCTCCGCCGGCTTAGCGCTCACGACCAGCGTTCCCTTGTCGGCGAGAAACAGCGCCGAGTCGCGCCCGATCAACGGCCCGCGGCCGGCGTTGGTGAACGGCCCGCTCACGTACAGCGGGTCGCAGGCGGACCACCCGCGCCGCACCGGCTCGGCGGGATCGCCCGGCGCGAGCAGCGACAGCCGGAACCGTTGCGTGAAGTCGCCGCCCTGGCGGGCCGCGTAGTTCGTGTGCCAATAGTTGTTCATCGCGTAGGCCAGCAGCGTGCCGTCCGGATCGATCTGCCGCCGCCAGGCCCCGCGGAACACATCGTTGAGGGTTACGAGCGGCGTGTCGGGACCGCTCCACAGCATGCCCTCGACTCCCTCGTGCAGCCACACCCAGTGCGCGTGGCAGTACCAGTCGCGACCGCTCCCCGGCTGCTGGTCCTTCTCCACCGTCATCCGTCCCAGCGGCACCTCGAGCTCGACGGTGGGCCGTGTGAATGCGAACGGGAAGGCGACGTAGAGCGCCTCCTTGGCGAGCGTCGCCGTCTTGGTGAGACGGTTCTCGATGTCCACCCACGGCAGATCGTCGTACAGCGTGACGGTGGACGTGACGGCGGGAAAGCCCGCGAGCCGGCGCTGGGCGACGAGCCGGACGCCGATCCCCGGCAACCGCTCGCGCCGCGCGGCGACGAGCTCCGCCTGGGCGAGCGTGAGATCGCCTGGCACCGAGAGCGTCCGCCGGTCCCAGTCCGTCCACAGGGCCGTCCGGTCGCCGCCGCGGGCGTAGACGAGTTGGTTGAGGCCGGCCCAGGCAGTCGTCCGGACGCGCTCCTTGCCGTCGGGCCCGGTCAACGAGCGCATCGCCCCGGTGGCGGGATCGAGCGCCACGGAGACGCCGCCCGCCGCGGCGTCGGTCGCCGGGCCATCGTCCACGGTCGGCCGCGCCACCCCGTCCGCCTCCGTCAGGGTCAGGTAGCCCAGCGGCGGCACCTCGCGGAACAGCACCAGGGCGCTCCCGTCGGGGAGATCCGCAGCCGGCAGCTCGCGGTCGTTGTAGGCCAGGCGCTTGCCGGCCGCGCCCGGCACGACGGCGACATCTGATCGCAGCCAGTTGGCGGCGTTGAAGACGATGCGCCCGCGTCCCGCGTCCGTGCCGCGTCCGAGCCGCAGCAGCGCGTCCGCCACCTGGCCGCTCGCGGCCGCGGCCGCGCCGTCCACGAAGCGGCGCTTGTACTCCCACTGGGCCACCGTCTGCCGGGCGTCCGGCGCGGAGACGCTCACGTCCGCGCCCCAGGTATGCTCGCCGAACAGCAGCAGGTCATGCCACATGGCACGGCGCTCGGACGCCCGCTGCCGGACCCGCGCGGCCGCCTCGTCGTCGTGCGGTTCGAGCCGCTCGTCCCACAACGCCAGCAGATCGGCCGCGCGCGCGGCGAGCTGGGCGGTGCGGAACTGCGCCAAGGCTGCGGCGGTCGACGCCGCGCCGTCCTCCCAGTACAACCCCGTGTCTCCCCGTCGCACGGGGATGCGCGCCCCCCAGCGCCGCTCCAGCTCGCCGAAGAAGTCCTCGGCGCGCGCGGACACGAGCCGGGGGAATGCATAGCGCCGGTTGAATTCCTCACCGTTGGCGACGAGTCGCTCATCCATGCGCGCGTTGTCCCATTGCGCGCCGTAGAGCAGGGCGACGTCGTACGGCCAGTCCGGAGAGAGGAACACCGGGTTGGTCAGCAGCCACTCGGACAGCCGTCTCGCCATCTCGTCGGCGCTCTGGTCGAAGCCGAAGCGCAGGCCGTCGCCGTAGTGGTAGTTGCGCCAGTGGAGCACGCGGCTACCGTCGGGCGCCTCCCACCAGAAGAGCTGCGGGTAGGTGGTCCACGGGCCGCCCGCGAGGTGGTGCTCCTGGGCCTGCGACGCCGGGAGCAGCGGCAGCGCCCGCTCAGGGTTTGCGCCGCTGGAGAGGTAGCGCACCCCGCTGGCCGCGAGGATCATCGGAAACGTGAGCGCCTGGCCCGGCACGTCGGTCGTCTGGGCCGCCGCGTAGGCGAGCCCCCGCTCGCGTGCCAGCAGGCCCGCCGGCCACACCAGTCGCGCCGCCGTCTCATGGTCGAGCAGCCCCGTCAGCATGTTCGCGAACAGCACCGACCATCCCACCCTGCCGTCCCGGATCGCCTGCAGCAACGCTTCCCCGGCTTCGGGAGAACGGTTCTGCACGTAGGAAATGACCTGCAAGGCGCACTCGGCGGTCCAGCGGAACGTCGGATGCCCCGGGAGCCGGGCGAGGGCGGCGTCGAGGTTCTGACGGTGAATCTCGAGGCAGCGTTCCTGCAGATCCGTGTAGCCGACGTCGGTGTGATTCGAAGCGATCCAGTAGACGGTCCAGCGTCGCGGGGGAACGAGCCGCACCCGGCGCTTGGCGACGCGCTGCTTGCCGACCTCGAGTTCGACGTCGAAATCGGCTGGCTCCGAGAGCGGCACCCAGACCTCCCCCGCTAGCGTGAGGCCCCCCCCCCCTCCCCCTCCCCCTCCCCCTCCCTCGCCCGGGGACGGCAGCAGGCCGGCCGTCCCGACGAGCGCGCCGCGGCGGTCGGTGACGCGGGCGCGCGCGGCCGGGCTGTCGAGCCCTGCCACGGTGATGCGGACGAGGTTGCGCCGGCCGTCGGGCTGTTGATAGAGGGCGCTGGGGCGAACCTCGATGCCGGGTGGGGGGGCGCTCCCAGGGCGGCCCACGCGGCCGACGGTAGGCAGCGCCGCCAGCCACCCCAGAAACGAGCGGCGGGTCGTGGTCATGGACTGAAGATACGCCGCCCGGCGACGATCGATCCCCCAAAGCAGCGTTGCGCAACTCTTGACTGCGCCTGCCCGGATGATAGCTTTTGCGGCCGTCTGGGGGGGGGCCGGGGGCCCCCACACACCGTTCCTCTATAAGGAGCTCGCATGAAGCGTCTCGCAATCGCACTGGCGCTCGTCGCGACGGTCGCCGCGTGCACCAAGAAGGAAGAGCAGAAGCCGGCGATGCCGGCGGCTGCGGCGCCCGACACGTCGCATATGATGATGGGCGCCGACACCTCGAAGCACATGATGGCGCCCGACACGTCCAAGAAGATGGCCGCCCCCGCCCCGACGAAGGCGCCGGCGGCGAGGCCGATGCAGAAGGCGCCTACCAAGGCGCCCACCAAGCGGCCGTAAGCGCTACACCAACAGGGACGAGGTGACGAAGCCCGGGTTCAGCTCCCGGGCTTTTCGTTGGCCAGCACCCAGCGCACCGTGCGCCGCACCGCTTCGCGCGCCGGCACGGGGGGGGACCAGCCGAGCTCGCGCTGGGCTCGCACGGTGACGAAAGGGTTGTCTTCCGACAGGAAACGGACCGCCGCTCCGCCGATGCCGGGATAGTCCGCGGGACGACGCAACAGCTGCCACCGCGCCCACAGGTCCACCGCGAGGCGCGCCACGCCGTAGGGCAGGCGGAGCCGCCGCACGCGGACACCGAGCGCTGCCGCGAACGCGTCGGCGAAGCCGCGCTGGGTGAGCGCCTCCTTCCCGTCCGTGGTGGCGTTGTAGGCGCGACCGGGGGCGGCCGGCGCGGCGAGCGCGAGCACGACGGCCGCGGCGACGTTGCCGGCGTACACGCACGACAGACGGTTCGTCCCTGCGCCCACCTGCGGGACGATGCCCTGTCGCGCGGCGCGTACCACCCGTGGCGAGAACAGCCGGTCGCGCTCGCCGTAGATCACGTTCGGTCGGATCGCCACGGCGGCGAGCCCGCCCCGCGCCGCCTCCTCCCACAGCGCCTCCTCCGCCGCGCGCTTGCTGCGGGCGTAGAAGTCGTGCCCGGCGATCGGGCCGAAGGGGAAGTCTTCGGTGACGCCGCCCGCGCCGGCGGTGTAGGCGCTAGTGCGCCCATAGACGGCGACCGAGCTGATGTGTACCAGCCGCGCGCCGTTGGCGCGCGCGGCGACGATGGCCTGCCGCGTGCCGCCCACATTGACGGCGAGGAAGTCCTCCAGCGTGCCGCGGTGGGCCACCAATGCTGCGGCGTGCACGATGCCGCGCACGCCGGCGCTCGCGACCCGCCAGGACGCGGGGTCGGTGATGTCGCCGATCACCGGCTCGGCGCCAAGGGCGCGGACCGCCGGGGCGGCCGGGGATCGCACCAAAGCGCGCACGGGCTCCCCCTGCGACCGCAGCGCCTCGATCACGTGGCTCCCGACGAGGCCGCTGCCGCCGGTGACCAGGACCGTCACGCCGGTTCGATGCGGGGCAAAGTGAACGGCAGGTCCGTGACGCGGGCCTCCACGCCGGCCGCGCGGACCAGCGTGCCCGGCTCCACCTCGCGGCGAATCACGCCGAGGCCGATCCATCGTCCGACCGCCGGCCCGCCGATCGCGCCTTCGGGCAACCAGGTCACGCTCGTCACCCGGCCGACCTCGCGCTCGGCGTGCACGACCGGCAGGGCGCCGCCCTCGGCCGGCGGTTGCTCGAAGGCCAGGCCGCGCAGCTGCCGGTTGGGGTGGCCGCGGAAATGCAGCCGGCTGACCGTCTCTTGGCCCGTGTAACACCCCTTCGTGTAGGACACGCCGCCGATCACGTCGAAGCGCACCTCCTGCGGGATGGTCTTCTCGTCCACCTCCGAGGCGAGCCCAGGCCAGCCGGCGAGGATGCGCGTGAATTCCAGCCCAGCGGGCTCCGCCCATTCAGCCCCGGCCGAGACCAGCCGCGCGCGCAAGCGCTCGGCGAGCGGAGGTGGCGCCGCGAGCTGGAGCACGAACGGCGCGCCTTCGCTTGCCCGGGCGATGTCGGCGATGGCCTCCGGGCCGGGGGGCGCACCAAGCGCTGCGCGAACCACGCGGCCCGGCGCCGACGGCAGGGGCAGCCGGGCCGCCTCCGCGATGGCGAGCGCGCGCATGCCCCCCAGGCGCAACACCACGGTATCCGCCGTGCGATCCTGTAGGTGGGCGAGCCGGGGCGGCACGGACTTCTGGAAGATCCCGGCCGTGCGCTCCCGCCCGACCGCCGGCACGGTGAACGCGACCTCGGCACCCTGACGCGCCGCCCAGCCGTCCACCACGATCATCCCCTTGGGGGTGAGGAGGGCGCCGTACACGAAGGCGCCGTCTCCCGCCTTCTCCACATCGTTGGTGAGCAGCCCCTGAAAGCAGCTGACGGCGCCGGGCCCGACGAGCGCGAGCACGGCCACCTCCGCCGGCGCCAGGACGGCACCAGCGCGGAGCGCCTGCGTCAGCGTGGGGGTGATCTGCTCCGGGTCCAGGCGCGTCACACGCGGCGGCTCGGGCAGGATCGGCGCGGTCACGTTCGGAGCGTCTCCTCCAGCCAGTCGGTGACCCGCGGCCAGCAGTGGGTGCGGGCGCGCGGGTCGATCAGCATGCCGCGGTGGTCGAGATTCGGCACCACTGCGAAGGCCTTGCGAGCCGCGCCCACGGCGCCCAGCACCTGCCGGCAGGCGTCGGCCGGCGCGAACAGGCGGTCGCCCTCTCCGGCGACGCCAAGATACGGTGTCCGCACCGCCGCCAGGGCCGCAAGGTAGTCGAACCCGTCCCGGCCTACCCAGCGGCCCCGCGTATTCCAGCCCATCCAGTCGCCCAGCACCAGTGCCGTCTCATCCTCGGGACCCATCCTCAGCGCGCGGGCCGGGAACCGCCCGAGCGCGCGGCAGATTCCGATGGTGCTCAGCGCCAGCGCGCGGCGGGCCAAGCGCATGTGTGACGGCCCCGGCGTGCCGAACGTGACCATGGCCGCGAGCGGCGTCGCGCGACCCAGCCGCGCGAGCCACGCGAGGCCGACCGCCCCGCCTGCCGAGTGCCCCAGCCAGACCAGTGGTGCGCCGTCGGTCTCTTCCATCACGCGCGCGACCAACGCCGGCGCATCGTCCAGGATCAAATCTTCAAACCGCCAAGTGAAGGGGCGAGGTTCCCGCGCGCTGCCGCCGTGGTGGCGCTGGTCGGCGAGCCAGACGTCGACGCCGCGCTCGCCGAGGTAGTGCGCGAGGCCACCGCCGGCCTGCAGCCAGACGGTGTGACTCGAGAAGGCGCCGTGCACGAGCAGCGCCGCCGCGCGGCCGTCGCGGTGGGCGCGGAGGCGGTGCAGCGCGAGCTCCACCCCATCGGCGGTGCGGAGGCGGCGGGTATTCACTCGTACAGACCGGCGGCCGCGTAGGAGGCGTCGAGCAGTTCCACGGGGTGAACGACCGGGGTCGCCGGCCCGCCGGCCGCCCGGAGTCCGGCGCCGAGCTGCATGATGCAGCCGGGGTTGCCCGTTGCGACCGCCTGCGGCGCGGCCTCGCGTAACTGGTCGAGTTTGGGAGCGAGCACCGCGCGGGACATTTCCGGCTGGACTAGCGTGAAGAGCCCCGCGCTGCCGCAGCACTGAGCCGCATCGGGAGTCGCGACGAGCTGGAGGACGGGGATCGCGTGCAGCACGGCGAGCGGCGCATCGGCGACGCGCTGGGCGTGGAGGAGGTGGCACGGCGGGTCGTACGCCACGCGGCGGTCGAGCGGCGCGCCCGGCACGGGCCCGCGCGCGGCCAGCACCTCGGTGACGTCGCGCACCCGCGCGGCGAACCTCGCCCCGCGACCCGAGGGGGGGCGGGAGGGCGGGGGGAGGGTGAGGTCCTCGTCCAGCAGGTGGCCGTACTCTCTCAGCATCGCCCCGCATCCCGCGCTATTGACGACGATCGGCTCGTCCCCGTCGCCGAACGCCGCGACGTTCACGCGCGCGAGCCGGCGCGCTTCGTCGCGCAGCCCGGCGTGCGCGTGCAGCGCGCCGCAGCACACCTGCCCGCGCACCTCCTCCACGGCGATGCCGTTCACGGCGAGCGTCCGGATGGTGGCGTCGTGGACATGGGAGAAGAGGCCGTCCATGATGCAGCCCCTGAAGAGCAACGCGGAACTCGGAACGGGGAACGCGGGGCTCGAAGGGGTTGCGCGGTTCCGCGTTCCAACTTCCGCGTTCCGCGTCGGTCTTGTCGCCGCCAACATTCCCATGGCGAACCGGAGCCTGCCCCAGCCGGCGAGCCTGCCGGGCACACCCGTCGCCCGCAGCAGCCGCGCCAGGCCGTAGAGCAGTCGCGACACGTCCGGGCCGGTCAGGGCCCGTAGCGCGAGGCGCGCCAGCGCCGGCGCGCCGCGCTGCCGGGCGATCACGGCCCGCGCCGCCTCGAGGCCGTGTCCGTAGCCGACGCCGGAGGGGCAGACCGGCTCGCACCCGCGACAGCCGAGGCAGCGGTCGAGGTGCGTCGTGAGGGCCGTATCGTCGGGGGAGAGCTCGCCGCGCTCGAGTGCGCGCATCAGCTCGATGCGGCCGCGCGGGCTGTCGGCTTCGTCCCCAGTGGCGAGGAAGGTGGGGCACGCCTGCAGGCAGAAGCCGCAGTGGACGCAGGCGTCGAGCGCGGCGAAGCCGCCGCGTTCACTCATCGCCTGCGACCGCCGAGACCAGGACGCCCCGCGGATCGAACGTCTTGCGCAGCCCGGCGACGAGCGGCCCCACGCCTTCGCGGTAGGCGCCGAAGTGCCCCACGGCGCTGCGCAGTTCCCAGGGTGCGCGCTCGAGGGTCAGGGGGACCTCGAGCGCCGCTAGCGCGCGCCGCAGGCGACGGAGCCGGTCGGCGCTGGCCTCGCCGGCCCACCGGATGGAGCCGGTCCCCGGGGCCGCCGAGACCCACTCGTCACCGACTTGGTGCTGCAGCAGGTCGAGCAGCTCGTCCGTGCCGTCGGGAAGCCCGCCGATGCGGAGCGTCACGGGCCGCGTCGCTAGGCTTTCGGCCGCCCGCATCCAGAACGCGTGCGCTTCCTCGGCGCGCAGGGCCGCGAGCCGTCCGCTGGCGGCCGCGCGCAGCTCGGCTTCTTCCGACGCGACGAGCGCGGCGGAGCCCGCGACCCGCGCCGCCAGCACCCACCGGTCCCGGCGGGCGAGCGCGGGGGAAACGAGCTCGAGCGCCGCCGGGGCGAGCCCGGCCGCGCGGATGTCGTCCGCCACGCGCGCCAAGTCCTCGCGCGCACCCTCGAGCAGCAGCGTGGCGTCGGCGCGGGGCAGGGCCCGCAGCCGGAGGTGCACCAGCACGATGACCCCGAACGCTCCGAACGCCCCGGCCTGGAGCCGGGTCAGGTCGTAGCCGGCCACGTTCTTCATCACCCGGCCGCCGCTCTGGATCATGCGGCCGTCGCCGGTCACGAACGTGACGCCCAGCAGGTGGTCCCGCACGGCGCCAAACCCGCTGCGCAGCGGTCCCGCCGTGGCGGTGGCCACGACGGAGCCCAGCGTGCGTCCGGCCAGCCCGGGTGGGTCGATCGCCAGCCACGCGCCGCGGTCCGCCAGCTGCTGGCGCAGCTGGTCCCAGCCGATGCCGGCTTCGGCCGTGGCAATGAGGTCCTGCGGCTGGATCGCGAGGATGCGGTCGAGCCGGCGCGTGGTGAGCGCCAGGTCGGCGGGCGCGTCGGGCGGCAACCAGGTTCCCGCGCCCTCGACGCGCACGCGCCAGCCCTCTTCGTGGGCCGTGCGCAGCAGCAGTGACACCGCGTCGGGCGAGCCCGGCGCGACCCGGGGCACCTCGCCGGCGCGGGCCGCTTCGAGCAGTGCTCCCTCGCCCAATAGGGCGCGGACTTTGTCGAGGATGGTCACCGGGGGCCCTCCAGGTCTAACGCGGAACGCGGAAGGCGGAACGCGGAACTAAACGATGCATCGTTCCGAGTTCCGCGTTCCTCGTTCCGCGTTCCCGCGCGCGTCCACTCCCGGCACGCGTGCACCGGGACCACCTTGCCCGGGTTCACCCGCTCGTCGGGGTCGAATACCCGCCGGACGGCGTGCATCGCGGCGAGCGAGTCGCCATCGAAGATGAGCGGCATGTACCGGAGCTTGTCCAGGCCCACGCCGTGCTCGCCCGTGATCGTGCCGCCGGCGGCGATGCACGCTTCCATGATCTCGGCGCTTGCCTGCTCGACACGGACGCGCTGCGCGGTGTCACGGCCGTCGAACGAGATGTTCGGATGCAGGTTGCCGTCGCCCGCGTGGAACACATTGCTCACCACGATGTGGTGGCGGGCGGCGATGCGGCTGATGGTCTCCAGGACGTCGGGCAGCGCCGAGCGCGGCACCACGGCGTCCTGCACCACCAGGTCCCGCGACAGGCGACCCATGGCGCCGAACGCCTTCTTGCGCCCCTGCCACAGCCGCTCCCGCTCGCGCGCGTCCGCCGCGCGCCGCACGGTGCGGGCCCCGTGCGTCGCGAGCAACTCCGCGACGCCTGCGGCTTCCTCGTCGACGGCCTGGTCGCTGCGGCCGTCGAGCTCCACCAGGAGCACCGCCGCGGCATCCCGAGGGTACCCCGCCGCGTACACCGAGTCCTCGACCGCCCGAATGCAGGACTGGTCCATCATCTCCAGCGCGGCCGGGACTACGCCGCTCGCGATGATCGCCGAGACGGCCTCGCCCGCGCTTCGCAGGGATGGAAAGTCCGCGAGCAGCGTGCGCACGGCCTGCGGCACGGGGATGAGCCGGACTGTGATGCGCGTGGCGACCCCGAAGTTGCCTTCCGAGCCGACGAACACGCCGACGAGGTCCGGCCCCCACGGCTCCCCGCCGGGGCTGCCGAGCGTGACGACGCGGCCGTCGGCGAGCACCACCTCGAGGGCGAGGATGTGGTTGCTGGTCGCCCCGTACTTGAGACAGTGGGGGCCGCCGGAGTTCTCGGCCACGTTGCCGCCGATGGTGCAGGCGGTCTGGCTGGACGGGTCGGGGGCGTAGAGGAGGCCGTGGGGGGCGGCCGCGGCCGAGAGCTTCACGTTCACGACGCCGGGCTCCACCACCGCGCTGCGGTTGGCCGGATCGATCGTGAGGATCCGGTTCAACCGCGTCAGCACGAGGAGCGCCGCTTCCGGCTCGGCGAGCGCGCCCCCCGAGAGCCCCGTGCCCGCGCCGCGCGGTACGAACGCCACCCCCTGCGCGGCGAGCAGCTGCACGACCGCGATCACCTCTTCCCGCGTCCCCGGCAGCACGACGACCCCCGGAACACGGCGGTGCGTCGGTAAGCCGTCCATCGCATACGCGGCCCGCTCGGCAGGGGCGGTCCGGACGTGCCCCGACCCCACGATGGCGGCCAGCGCCCTCGCCAACGATCCGCCGTTCCCGTTCGGCGCGCTCATGCGGCCGGCTCGATCTGGGGGTGCGCTCCGCCCCTGCCGTTGCCCCGGGCGCGCTGCCGGACGACGGCGCGCCGCTCGGCGTCGGCGGAGAGGGGGACCAGCAGGGCGGCCAGGCGCCGCAGCCGGTCAGCGGTGTTCCGAAGCGTGAGCAGCGCCTGCTTGGCGTCGGGCTCCAGCTCCAGTGCCGCGGCCACCTGGAAGGAAAGCAGCAGCGGCTCGGTCGACAACTCGGTCTCCTGGTCGTCGCGGTCGGTCAGGACGGCAAGGGCCCTCGTGAGCCGTCCGAAATCCTGTCGCACCTCGGCCGCCAACGCGGCGGCCTCGGTCTCGTCCACCGGCTCGTCGTCGAACTCCTCGACGTGGGCGACGCGGTAGGGCAGGGGGCTCGGCACCCATTCGACCAGGGTGAAACGTCGTTCCCCTGCGGTCAGGATGTTCGCGCGGCCGTCGGGCAGTGCCGTCGTGGACCGGATCACCGCGACGCAGCCGATGACGCCGGGCACCGGGGCCGCCTCCGTCGCCCCCCCCCCCGCTCCCCCCTCCCCCTCCCCTCCCTCTCCCGCGGCCGCGCGGTGATAGGCGATGCCGAAGCGCTTGTCGCCGGCCAGGCAGTCGGCGAGCAGGCGGCGGTAGCGGGGCTCGAAGACGTGCAGAGGTTGGGTGGTCCCGGGGAAGAGGACCAGAGGCAGGGGGAAAATGGGCAGCTCCCGGGACATGACGTAATAGTATACAGGACGGGCATAGGCTAGACGCCCAGACGCACAGCGGACAACAGCGAAGCGGAGTCAGGACAAGGTCTTCCTGGCTCCGCTCTCTGTTCACCGCTGTGCGTCTGTACGCCTAGTCTTCGCCCGTCCTGTTACGCTGCTCTCCAGAATCCCTTCAGCGCCTTCCCATCAGGCGACTCGCGGAGCTTCTCGAACGCCCGCTCCCTGATCTGCCTGATTCGCTCCCGCGTCACGCCCATCAACGCCCCGATCTTCTCCAGCGTCATCGCCTCGCTGCCTTCCTCGAGGCCGTAGTAGAGGTAGAGGATCTTGCGCTCGCGCGGGGTGAGGTACTTCTGGAAGATGCGGTCGATGAACTCGCGCATCAGCTTACCGTCGGTCCGGTCCTCGATCTCGCCGCCCTCCTGGCCGGCGAACCGCTCGCCAAGCGTGGCCGCGTCTTTGTCAGTGCGGTCCACCGGCGCGTCGAGCGACAGCTCGGCGGCCGTCATGCGGCGGGCGGTGCGGACGTTCTCGACAGTGTCTTCGAGGGCTTGCGCGATCTCGTCGTCGGTCGGCTCGCGGCCCAGCTCGTGCGAGAGGTACGTCTCGGTCCGGCTCATCCGGATGAGCTGGGAGTTCTGGTTCAGCGGGATGCGTACGCTGCGGGTCTGCTCGGCGAGCGCCTTCAGCACCGCCTGGCGCACCCACCACACCGCGTACGAGATGAACTTCACGCCCTGATCGGGATCGAACTTCTTCACGGCTTTCAGCAGCCCCTCGTTGCCGATGGCCACCAGCTCGGAGAGATCGAGGCCGTGTCCCTGGTACTTCTTGACGTAAGAGATGACGAATCGGAGGTTGGCGGTGACGAGCCGCTCGGCGGCCTTCTCGTCCCCGCGCTGCACCCGCCGCGCCAGCCGGCGCTCCTCGGCGGGGTCCTTGATCAACGGCAGCTTCTGGATGTCTTGGAGGTATTGGTCGAATGCACCCGACGGGTTGGCGCGAAAAAACGCTTTCGCCTTGCCTGTCGTCGATCGGGCCATGCGCGGGACTCCCACGAGGGCGCGGACGTGGTGTGAAGACGGCAGAGTAGCGGCCGCCATAGTGACCGACTCGAAACGCTCGCCAATATAGGAGTCACTGCCAATTGGTGCAAATTGTTGCCGTTATCCACATCACAAATGCTTGGACGGCTTCACGACTCCGCCGTTTGTCCACTATGCACATGATGTGTGGAAAGTGAGTTCGTACCGGCCCGCGTGGAAAACGTGTGGAGACGTGGGAATCATGTGCCTAAGACGTTGAAGCGATGTGACTAACGCTTGAACTCCAGGGCCTCCCGAACGACCGCCGCTGGAGCCGGCACCGTCCACCCCGTCCGCGCGTCCACGTGCATCTCCCCAATCCGCGCCGGCAGCGCGAACCGGATGGCGCCGGCGCGGACCTTCTTGTCGTGCTGCATCGCGGCCAGCAGATCATCGGGAGTCGTTTCGCTGGGAACCTCGAGGGGCAGGCCATACGCTTCCAGCGCTCGGTGGATCCGCTCCGCCGTCCCCCGTTCGGCAACCCCTAGCCGTTCGGCGAGCCGGGCCTCGGCCGCCATCCCGATCGCCACCGCCTCGCCGTGGGCCACGGCGAACTTGGCGACGGTCTCGATCGCGTGCCCCACGGGACCGGCTTCCCGTTCGTCCGCCGCGATCACCTGTGCCTTGATCGCCACTGACCGGGTGACCACGCGCTCCAAGAACTCTGGGTCCCGCTCCCGTACTGCCCCGCCTGCCCCCCCCCTCCCCCCCCTCCCTTCCCGCTCCAGCAGCGCGAAATACTCGGCGTCGGCGATGACCGCGTGCTTCAACGCCTCCGCCATGCCGGCGGTGAGCTGGACGGGTGGGAGGGTGCCGAGTACCTCGAGATCGGTTACGACGAGCCGCGGTTGATGGAACGCGCCGAGCAGGTTCTTGCCGGCCGGCACGTCGACGCCGGTCTTCCCGCCGATCGATGAATCGATCATGGCGAGGAGGGTCGTCGGCACCTGCACGTAGGGAACGCCGCGCAGGTAGGTCGCGGCCACGAAACCGGCCACGTCACCCACGACGCCGCCCCCCAGGCCCACCACCGCGGCATCCCGCCCGAACTGACCCGCGAGCATCCGATCGGACAGCGCCGCCCAGGTCTCGCGCGTCTTGTTCCATTCGCCCGCCGGAAACGTGAACAGCTCTGCCCCGCACCCGGTACCTGATACCTCGCGCACCACGTTCTCCCCGTAGCGAGGCCCAACGTGGGAATCGGAGATCACCGCGTAGGCGGAGGCCGGACACTCCCGCTGCAACAGCGTCGGGAGCTCCGCGAGCAGCCCGCGGCCGATCAGGATGTCGTAGGAGGCGTCGCGGTGCTCGGCGATAGGGACGCGGATCGTCACCACTGTACGTCGGGGACGTCGGCGGCCATGTTGGCGGCACGAGCCAGCACGAACAGCAGATCGGAGAGACGATTCAGGTACTGCAGGATGACGGGCCTGACCTGCGCTTCGCCCGCCAGCGCGACCGCGGCCCGCTCCGCCCGGCGACAGACGGTGCGGGCGAGGTGGAGCGCCGCTGCCTTGGGTGTCCCGTCCGGGAGGACGAAGTGCGTGAGCGGGGGCAGGGTCGCCTCCTGCTGGTCAATCGCCCGTTCCAGGGCGGTGATCTCGAGCGGACCGATGATCGGTCGGTCGCGCAGTGCCTTGGTGATCTTTTGTGGATCGGGAGTGGCGAGCTCCGCGCCGATCGTCAGCAGGTCGCGCTGGATGGTCTGGAGCAGGTCTCGGCAGAAGGAGGTCGCCTCGAGCGCCAGCGCCAGGCCGATCGCCGCATTGAGCTCGTCCACCTGGCCGTAGGCCTCGACCCGGCGGTGGTGCTTGGACACCCGCTCGCCGCCGAACAGACCGGTCTCGCCGCCGTCGCCGGTTCTCGTGTAGATCTTCACGCGCGGAACCTACGCTCAGCGGCACCGGAGCGCGAGCGGTTGGGCCGCGAGGACGCGTCTCCTCCACGGGTCCACGGCCAGCGCGCGCGACGCCGCGGGCGAAGCATCGTTTACTTCGTCTATCAGCAGGAGCTCGCCGGCGTCGCCCGGAGCGAGGGCCGTGCCGCGTAGCACGTACCGCACGCCCGCCATGCCGGATTCGGATTCGGCCAGCCCCACGCGCAGACGGAAACGCACCGGCCGCATCACCCACCGGAGCTGCGCGCCGGCGCTATCGGCGACGGCGACCCCCGTCACCAGCGTCGTGTCGCCGGAGGACTCCAGGAAGCGTGCGCGAATCGCGAGCGCGTAGCGGAGCTCCGGATCCCGTCCGGCGGTCGGCAGCAGCTCCCCGGCGTCGGCCGCTCGGTCCGGGTCCACGGTCAGGGCCCCGGCGAGGGCTCGCTCCGGGGAAGCGCGTGACGTCATGTGGGCCGCGCGGGCCGCGACACGCCCGAGGAGTCTGACGCGTGCGTCCGTGGGGAGCGGGCTGGGGAGGCTGACGTCCTGAGCGAGAATCGACGATGAGCCGAACAAGGCGACCACCGGAGACTGCGCGGGCGGCGCGAACCGCCGCTGCTCGAAGGAAAGCCGATACACCAGCTCGGTTACCATCCGGGACTGCGCGCAGGCGCTGCCGGCATGGATCCGGATGAGCGTCAGCTCCCCTGCCGCCAGCCGGCCGCGCGACAGGATCCACGCCGTGCGAATCCCGCGCTGTTGCGGTGGGGCCTCCAGCTGCTGGCCGGCTATGGTGATCAGGCCGCTCGGGGTTTGATCCAGCGCCGCCCGCACGTCCGAGCCCCGGACCAGCATCCGGGCGATGCTCAATCGAGCATAGGCCTGCTGCGCGAACGAATCGTCGACGACGAAGACGTGGACCTCGCCTCCGAGGGACCATCCGATGGCGGCGCCGCTGATCGCGCTCGAGCTCAGGACGCGCGGAGCCGGTGCGGCGGCGCGCGGATCGACGCCGCCAAGCCCGCGGCCGCCGCAGCCCGCGAGGCTGGCGACGACCAGGGCCGCGCTTGCTCGCCGCATAGCCTCCCGTTACCCTTGCCGCATGCAGGACGTCAAAGATATCACGATCATCGGGGCCGGCCCGACGGGGCTGTTCGGCGCCTTCTACGCGGGGATGCGCGGCGCGTCCTGCCGGCTGATCGACAATCTCGACCAGGTGGGCGGCCAGCTCACGGCTCTCTATCCCGAGAAGTACATCTTCGACGTCGCCGGCTTCCCGAAGATCCTCTCCAAGGACCTGGTCAAGGGCATGGCCGAGCAGGGCCTGCAGTTCGGCGCGCCCGTCCACTTGGGACAGAAGGTCATCGGCCTGAAGCGCGAGGGTGAGGACGGCAAGCCGCTCTTCGTCGTGGTGACCGACAACGACGAGTATCCTTCCCGCACGGTGCTCATCGCCGGCGGGATCGGCGCGTTCACGCCACGCAAGCTGCCGCTCCAGGGCGCCGACCGCTGGCTGGGGCGGGGCCTGTTCGACCGGGTGTTGAATCCACGGGAGTTCGCAGGCCGGCGGGTGATGATCGTGGGGGGAGGGGATTCGGCATTCGACTGGGCGGTGAACCTCCAGGGGATCGCCAAGTCGATCCTGATGATCCACCGGCGCGACGGGTTCCGGGCCCACCAGGCGACGGTAGACCAGGTGCGCCGGCTGTGCGCGGAGCAGAAGATGGAGCTGCGCACCTTCTGGGAGGTGAGAGCGATCCACGGCACCGACGCGGTGGAGCGCGTCACCATCGTCAACAGCAAAACGAAGGAGGAGGAAACGGTCGGGATCGATGCCGTACTGCCGCAGCTCGGCTTCATCTCGTCGCTGGGGGCCATCGCCGAGTGGGGTCTGGAGGTGGAAAAAGGCGACATCAAGGTCACCCAGACGATGGCGACCAACATCCCCGGCATCTTCGCGGCCGGGGACATCACCACCTATCCGGGCAAGTTGAAGCTCATCGCCACCGGTGCCGCAGAAGCGTGCATCGCCGTCAACCACGCCGTGCACTTCATCAATCCCGCCGCGAAGATCGAGCCGGGACACTCGAGCAACATGGCGTTGTTCGGGCAGAAGGACGACTGAGCCGTCTAGGAACGGCGTCGACGTCAGCCCTCGACGTAGTTCGTTATTTCGTCTTCCCAATCTCCACGACCACCGAATCGATCCGCGCCAGCATCTGCTGGGACGGCACGCTGTGGGCGTTGGCCTGGACGCTGAAGAAGTAGGTGCGGCCGTCGGGCCGGTCGAGGAAGCCCGACAGGCTGTTCACGCGGTCGATGCTGCCGGTCTTGGCGGCGACGTGCCCCTCGAGCGGCGTGCCCACGAAACGCTTGAGCAGCGAGCCGGGCTGTGCCGAGTGCGGCAAGGCGGCGAGGAAGGCGGCGTTCTTGGCATGGCCGCGCATGTAAGCGAGCAGCTGCACGAGGGCGCGCGGCGTGATGAGGTTCCCGGCGGCGAGCCCGGAGCCGTCCTCGAGGCCGAAGGCCGTGGAGTCGATCTTCACCGAGTCGATCAGGAAGCGCCGCTCCACGTCCAGCCCCGCCTCCCACGACCCCTCGCCACGGAGCTCCCGCCCGAGGATCTTGAGCAGCATTTCCGCGAACCAGTTCTGGCTGGAATTCAGAATCGGGAAGATCAGCTGGCCCAGGGGCCGCCCCAAGTATTCGGCCAGCGGCGGAGGGGCCGAGCAGCAGCGCACCGCGCGATACGCGAGCGAATCGGTGGTGCCGGCTGCGCCCCCGGCGATGCTGACCCCTTTGCGCTGGAGCGCCGCGGCCAGCGCGCGCGCCGCATACAGGTTCGGGTCCGGGACCGCGAAGCTTTCGATCCAGGGCCGCCGCCCCAACGCCACCGTGCCCTGGGCCCAGATGTCCCAGGTCCCCCCCCCCGCTCCCGGCGCACGGAAGAAGTTGTCCCCGATCGTCGTGCCCGAATCGGCGGGCACCGTGCGCGCCCGGTTCTCGAAGGTGAACAGCCCGAGGTCGGGCGACCAGGTGATCGTGGGCGGCTCGTCCACCGCGGCGCCCGGCGCGATGTGGAAGTCCACGCTGTTGTCGTGGAAGCCGAGCCCGGAGACCGGCGCCGCGTACCACCAGTTGAGATCGAACGCGTTCCACGCGGGGTGCACCAGCGTCCGCTCGAAGGACGAGCCGTCGCCCACCACCTTCCCGGTGATGCGGCGGATCCCCCGGGCGCGCACCGAGTCGGCGAGCCGGTCCACCACGGTGGACGTGGAGTCGCAGGCTCCCGGCGCGAGCGTGTCCACCGAGTAGCAGCGTTCCGACCAGGTTGGGTCCCCACGACCGTACAGCACCAGGTCGCCGTACAGCACGCCGTCCTGCAGGCGCCCGTTGGTGTAGAGACTCGTGCGCACGCGATAGTCGGCGGGCAGCAGCACCGTCGCGGTCGCCGTCACGACGAGCTTGGTGTTGCTCGCGGGGACGCGGTAGCGGTCGGCGTTGCGTTGGTAGAGCACCCGCCCGCGATCGTCCTGTACGAAAACGCCCCAGGTGGCCCGGTCGAACGGCGGCTGGTCGAGCAGGGTGGTGAGGCGGTGCTCGAGCGAGCCGCGCAGGGGCTTGGTGCGACCGGCCGGCGCTGGCGTCTGCGCCGCCAGGCCGGCGCTAATCGTAAGCGATGCGAGGATCAGCTTGCGCATAGACCAGATCCGTCAGGAGGTTCACGACGACAAAGACGACCGACAGGAACAGGATGCTCCCCTGGATGGCGGGGAGGTCACGCTTTGCGATCGCCGACAGCACGTAGCGGCCGACTCCGGGCCAGGCGAAGATCGTCTCGGTCAGCAGGCTCCCCGTCAGATAGTTGCCGACGTCCAGGCCGAGCACGGTGATCACGGGAATGAGGGCGTTGCGGAAAGCGTGCTTGCCGACGACCGCGAGCTCTGGGAGGCCCTTGGCCCGGGCCGTCCGGATGAAGTCGCTCGACAGCACGTCTTGCATCGCGCCGCGCGTCATCCGGGCCAGGAACGCCACCGAGCGCATGCCGAGCGTGGCGGCGGGGAGGACGAGAAACGTCGGCCCGCCTGAGCCGGACGGTGGCAACCAGCGCAGCGTGACCGCGAAGAGGAGGATCAGCAGCAGCCCTACCCAGTAGACCGGGAACGACACGCCGAGATAGGACAGCAGCAGCGCGATCCGGTCGAACGCGCCCCCCGGCCGCACGGCGGCGAGGACGCCGAGGGTGATGCCGGTGACGGCGGCGAACGTCATCGCCGCCAGAGCGAGTTGCACCGTCTTGGGGAAACGCTCGGCCAGGTCCCGGGCGATCGGCCGGCGCGTGATGTACGAGCGGCCCAGGTCGCCGCGCACGACGCCCCAAACATAATGGCCGAACTGCGCCGGGAGCGGATCGTCCAGGTGCAGCTCGGCGCGCAGCCGAGCGATGGTGGCCGAGTCGGCCCGCTCCCCCACCATCTCGAGCACCGGGTCACCCGGCACCACGTTGAGCAGCAGGAAGGCCACGACCAGCACCCCGAACAGCGTGGGCACCGTCAGGAGCAGGCGGCGCCCGAGCGTCCGGATCACGGGAGGCGTCGCACCCCCGTCCAGCGCTGGCCGTTGGAGATCACCGGGAATTCCCAGCCTTCGACCTTGGGGTGCTTGGCCCAGAGGTCGACGGGGAACCAGAGGTACAACCACGGCGCGGCGCGGTAGACGCGCTCGTCGATCTGGCGGTACAGCGCGGTGCGCGCGCCGTCGTCGGCGGTGCGGCGGGCGCGGAGGATGAGCGAGTCGGTGATCGGATCACGGTAAAAGGCGTAGTTGCCGCCCGGCCCGAAGTTGCCGCTGTGGAACAGCGGGAACAGGAAGTTGTCGGCGTCGGGGTAATCGGCCCACCAGTCGAGCAGGGCCATGTCGGCCTTGCCGGAGCGGGCGGCTTGCCGCTGGCTCGAGGCATCGCGCTCCACCAGCTCCACGCGAATGCCGACCTTCTCGAGGTCGGCCTGCACGGCCTGCGCCACGCGGCCCAGCACGATGTTGCTCGAGCTCCGCCACAGCTGCACCGCGAAGCCGTCGGGGTAGCCCGCGGCCGCGAGCAGCTGCCGGGCCTTGGCGGGGTCGAAGCCAAAGCCCGCGCGCGCGGTATCCGCGCCGGGGAGCAACGGCGGGATGGCCCCGCGCGCCACTACGCCGCGCCCGTCCCACACCGTTCGCAGGATCTCGGGGACGTTGACGGCGTGATTGATTGCCTGGCGCACGCGCAGGTCCGTAAGCGGCCCACGCTGATTGTTGAGCGCGACGTACATGACGCGCAGCGCCGGCTTCCCCTGCAGCCAGGCGGGGCGCTGCGCCCGCCAGCGCGCGCCTTCCCCGAACGGTACCTCGACCGCCGAGAGGTGACCGGCCTCCAGCTCGGCGGCCTGGGTGAGCGGCTCGGGGATGATGCGCACGCTGAGCGTGTCGGCGAGCGGCGCGCCGCCCCAATAGTCGGGATTCTTCGCGAACAGCAGGTAGTCGTCGTGTTGCCACGCGACGAACCGCCACGGCCCGGTGCCGATCGGGTGGGCCGCGAGGTCGGCCGGCGCGGGAGAAGGCACGATCGACACGACCGGCATCGCGAGGAACTTTGGGAAGATCGCGAGCGGCTCGGTGAGGTCGAACGCCACGGCCGTGTCGCCGAGCACCTGGATGCCGCGCACATCCGTCGCCTGGCGCGCGGCGTACGCCTGCGCGCCGGCGATGGGGTAGAGCGGCCAGGCGCGCCCACCGGTCGAGGCCGGATCCAGCACCCGGAGGAAGGTCGCCCGGACGTCCTCCGCCTTGAAGGGCCGGCTGTTATGGAACCGGACGCCCGGGCGCAGGTGGAAGACGTAGCGCTGCCCGCTCCGCTCGATCGTCCACCGGTCGGCGAGGCCGGGGAGCAGCTTGCCGTTCACGTCGAACGCGGTGAGCCCGTCGAACACGTAGGAGACCATCTCCCCCGTCGGTACGTCGGTCGAGAGCGCCGGGTCGAGCGAGCGCGGGTCGTACGTCTCGTAGTAGGCGAGCGAGGCGGCGCCGCCCGATTTCGACCCGCAGGCGGCGAGGAGCAGCGGCGCGGTGGCCACACAGAGTCGAAACAATCGCATGCCGATCGGTGTCGAAAAGGTTGACAGTAGGGTGGAAGGCCGTCAACATACGGATGCTGCCGGACTGAGTCAATTGCGTGCTCTCATTCTCTCCGCGCTCGTCGCCGTGTCGGCGGCGGTCCCCCCGCACCTCGGCGCCCAACAGGAGCAGCGGGTGGTGCGCGGGCTATCCTTCGTTGGCAATCACGCCATCGACGACTACACGCTCAGCACGGCGATCGCCACGACCAACTCGAGCGACTTCGCCTCGAAGTGGTGGCTGCGGTGGATCGGTCTGGGTGAGAAGCGCTATTTCGACGAGCTGGGGTTCCGGCGCGACGTGGTCCGTCTGCTGCTCCTGTACCGCCAGAGTGGCTACTTGAACGCGGGGGTAGACACCTTGGTGCGGCGGACGGCGAAGGATGTGTGGGTGACGTTCCGCATCACCGAGGGCGAGCCGGTGCGGGTCACGAAGATCGAGCTCTTGGGGCTCGACTCGACCGCGTTCGACCTCCGGAAGCTGCACCGCGCGCTGCCGCTGCAGGTCGGCGACCCGTTCGACCGCTTCCTCTTCCAAGCGTCGGCCGACACCGTGGCCCGCTGGTTGCGTAATCGCGGTTACCCCTGGGGCGAAGTGCTCCGCAACTTCGACGCGGACGCCGCGACGCTGACGGCCCAGGTATCGCTCGAAGCGGTGCCGGGGCCCCCAGCACGTATCGGGGAAATCGTGGTGCGCGGCGTGGCACACGTGGACACGACCACGGTGCTGCGGGTGCTGGCGGTGCATCCGCGCGATCCCTATCACGAGGACCGGCTCTACCAGAGCCAGCGGGACCTCTATAGCCTGGGCACGTTCCGGGCGGCTAGTGTCAGTCTTCTCGACTCGACTCCCCCGCCCTCCCCCCCCGGGGGCCCTGGGGGGGGAGGGAGCGCAGCAGTGGGTGATCCGCGGGAGGGGGCGGGGGGGGCGGGCGACACGCCGGTCCGAGTGCTGGTGCGAGTGGCCGAGGGGCCGCTGCACGGCGTGCGCGTCGGCGCCGGATACGGCTCGGTGGACTGCTTCCGGGTGCAAGCCGGCTGGGCGGCGTACGATTTCCTGGGGGGCGGTCGCACGCTCGACGTGACCGGCCGTGTCTCGAAGCTGGGGGTGGGCTATCCCTTCGATGCTGGGTTCAAGGACAACGTCTGCAAGTATCTCCAGAGCGACCAGACCTCCGACACGCTGAACTACAGCGTGGGGGCGACGTTGACCCAACCGGCGTTCATCAATGCACGCCACAGCGCCAGCGTCGGCCTGTTCGCCGAGCGACGCTCGGAGTACCAGGCGTACATCCGGCAAGCGGTGGGGGCGAACCTGGCGGTGACGTTCAACGCCCGGCGGAACGTCCCGATCACCCTCGGCTACAGCTTCTCTGTAGGCCGCACCAGCGCCGATGCTGCGGTCTACTGCAGTCTGTTCCGGGTATGCAACGCGGCGGACCAGAACTTTCTCGCCAACGCGCGGCGGTTCGCCGCCGTGACCGGTTCGGCGGTGCGGGATCGCGTCAACAACGTGCTCGACCCGACCGACGGCAGCCTGGTGTCGCTCAGCCTGATGCACACGTCGCGCCACGTGGGCTCCGACCCGTTCTACGAGTTCAACCGCGGGGAGCTGGAGATCGCGCAGTACTATCCGCTCGGCCGTCGCGGCGTCTTCGCCTGGCGGCTGCGCGGCGGCACCATCCTCCCCCAGCGCATCACCCTCTCGGGCCAGGGAGCCCGCTTCGTCCCGCCAGAGCAGCGCTTCTACGCCGGCGGACCCAACTCCGTGCGCGGCTATGGGCGCAACGACCTCGGGCCGCACGTCTACGTCACATCCGACACGCTACACTTCGACAGCACCACGGCGGCGCGTGGCGACACGATCTACACTGACCTGCGTACGGCGCCGACGGGCGGCAACTCGGTGGTCGTGTTGAACGCCGAGCTGCGCTTCGCGACCCCGATCTTTCCCCAGCGCATGCGGGTGGGATTGTTCGTGGACATCGGGCAGGTATGGGAGCGGGGCCAGGAGCTGGTGGCCCGGAGCCTTCGGGTCACGCCGGGCGTCGGGCTGCGCTTCGCAACCCCCCTCGGGCCCGTGCGCCTGGACGCTGCCTACAACGGGTACGCCGCCGGGGCGGGGCCGCTGCTTTTCCAGGACAACGTCACGGGCCAGCTGACCCAAATCCGCAGCTCCTACCGGACTCCGCGCCCGAGCAGTTTCTGGGGGCGCCTCGTGCTGCAGTTCGCCGTGGGACAGGCGTTCTGATGGTCCGCCGCTCGCTGGGCGCCTTGCTCTGGTCGCTGGTCGGGCTGCTGGCGTGCTCGCTCGGCGCGCTCTCGGCCCTCGTCGGCTCGGGGGCCGGGCGCACCCTGCTCACGGCCGTGACGCGGGAGTCCCTGGAGCGAGCGGTGGCCGGGGCGGTCGAGCTTGGGGACGTGAGCGGCCCGCTGCTCACCGGGGTGACGCTGTCGGAGGTGAAGCTCTACGACCCCGACTCCACGCTGGTCGCCTGGTTGCCCCACGCCGAGATCAGCTACAACCCGTTCGACTTCGCCGCCGGACGCATGGTGCTCCGAGAAGTGACGCTGGACCGGCCGTACCTGAACCTGGTCCAGCACCGCAACGGGCGCTTGAATCTGGAGGAGCTGCTGAAGCTCGGCGGCCCCAGTACCGGCGCGCACGGGCCGCCACCACTGGTGCTGCTCCGCAACGTGCAGATCGAGGACGGCACACTGGTGGTGCGGCTGCAGACCCGGCCGGGAAAGGGCGGGGAGCGAGCCGACAGCGCGCTGGAGATTGACCAATTCGGTCACGACGGCCGCCGACGCGTGCGCCGCTTCGAGCACCTGCAGGCGCGGCTCGCGGCGCTCCGGCTGTCGGCGCCGCGCGAGCGGGGGATCCGCGCCGACATTGCCGCGCTCGCGGCCGAGATCACCGATCCCGCCGTGCGACTCACAGACGTCGTGGGACGGGTCACCGTCGTCGGGGATTCCCTCGATGCCGACCTGAAGCGCGTGAGACTGCCCCGGTCACAGCTCGCGGTCAAAGGGCGGGTGCGCTGGCCACACGATACGGTGCGCTACGACCTCGCCGTCCACGCCGACTCGGCGCGCCTGGCCGACCTGCGGTTCCTCGATCCGCGCTTTCCCGACGGCGTGGTGCTGCACGGCACGGCGGCGGCGCTGCGCACGCACGGCCGCGTGCTCGAGGTGCGCCTCGATCCGCTCGACCTCGCCTACCACGGCGGCCGCTTGACCGGCCGGCTCACCGCGCTCTCAGTCGCGGATTCGGGCATCGTGGGGCTGCGGCAGACCGACCTCGCGGCCGAGGACCTCGACCTGATGCTCCCCCACGCCTTTCTGACGCACCTGCCGTTTTACGGCCATCTCAGCGGTCATACGACAGCTGACGGACGGCTCGACGCCCTGACGCTGGACGTGGACTGGGCGTTCCGCGATTCGCTGGTGCCGGGGTGGCCGGTGAGCCGCGTGAAGGGGCGTGGCACCGTCAATGTGCTCGGCTCGGAGAGCAACCGGGCAGGGCTCGCCTTCCGACCGTTCGCGGTGGAAGCGGCGAGCGTGGACCTCGGCACCGTTCGCCAGCTCGTTCCCTCCGTGGCGTTGCGGGGGACGCTCGCAGCGGCGGGCACACTCACCGGCTCGCTCGCGGACGCGCAGTTCAGCGGCACGCTCGCGCACCGCGACGGCGACCGCCCCATGAGCCAGATCCGCGGCACGGTGCGGCTCGACAGCCGCACCGATACCCTCGGGGTCGCAGCCGACGTCGTCGCGGACTCGATCTCGTTTGACGGGCTGCGGAGCAGCGTGTCTGGGCTGCCGCTCGCAGGGAGCGTGGCAGGACCGGTGCGCTTGACCGGCTCGGTCGCCGCGCTCACCGTGCACACCGACTTGAGCGGCGCCGACGGGGCCCGGCTCCAGGCCGAGGGCGTGCTGAGCCTGCTGGGCGCGCGGTTCGCGGTACGGGATCTCGCGATGCACGGCACAGCCCTGGACCTGCGACAGTGGCTCGGCAATGGGCCGTCCTCACGCCTCACGTTCGCGGTGCGTGGGTCGGTCGTGGCCGACAGCGGATCCCCCCCTACCGGAGCGCTCGTCGTTACGCTCGCCCAGTCGGTGCTCGCCGGCGCGGCGATCGACAGCGGTGCGGCCCGGGTCCGACTCGCCCACCGGCAGGTGTTCGTCGACTCGCTCCGGGTGATCCAGCCCGGCCTGCTCACCACCGCCTCGGGTGGGCTCGGCTGGCGGCGGGCCGATCAGGGGGAGGGGGGGGCGGGAGACGACCTGGTCGTCGACTTCGATGTCGACAGCCTCAATGTGATCGACTCGTTGGTCGGTTGGTTGGCGGGGGCGCGTCTTCGGCACGGGCCGCTGCGGGGTTCGGCGCGCGTGCACCTGGCTCTTTCCGGTGCGCTGGATTCGGTGGCTGTGGATGCTCAGGGAACGGTGGAGCGGCTGCAGTCGGGGGCGGTGCGCATCCCGTTGGGGCGGGCGCACGCGCGGTACGAGCCGGGGCCGGTGCCGGCTTTCGCCCTCGACGCCTCATTCGATTCGGTCGCCTACGGGGGAGCAGGCTTCGGCGCGGCGTCCGCGGTGCTCCGCGGCACCCGCGATTCGCTCACCTGGTTCGCCCGCTCGCGCCTCGGCGATCTCGGGGCGTTTCTCGCCGGCGGGCGCCTCGCCCGCAGGCCTGTCCCCGGTCATGGCCCGGAGGTGGCGGTCGGGATCGACTCGCTGGCCCTGCTGCTTCCGGGCGGCGTCTGGTCCCTGCAGGCGCCGGCCCTTGTGCGCGCGAGCGACAGCGCGGTCGCTGTCACGTCTGTGACGATGCGGAGCGCGAGCGGCCGGCTGGACCTGCGCGGCACGCTGCCGGCCGCCGGACCCGCGAGCGCCAGCCTGCAGGTCGAGGGCTTCCCGGTCGCGGGCGCGTACGCGCTGCTGCAGCAAGACACCCTGGGCGTGAGTGGGACGCTCACTGCCACGGTCGCGCTCGCCGGGACGCGCGCGGCGCCTGTCTACACGGGCTCGTTCGCCCTCAACGAGGCTCAGTTCGGCGACTTCCACGCGCCCTACCTCGACGGCACCGTCGAGTACCGCGACCGCCGGCTCGCGACCACGATGCACCTGTGGCGCAGTGGCCAGCAGATCCTCAACATCACCGGGCACCTGCCGCTCGATCTGGCGCTCACGACCGTGGAACGGCGCCAGCTGCCCGACACGATCTCCGTACACGCCGTGGCGAACCAGGTGGACCTGTCGGTGTTGGAGGCGGCGACCCCGCTGCTGCGCCAGGTTGGGGGCAGCTTTACGGCCGACCTCGGGATCCGAGGCACCTGGGACGCGCCGCGGCTCGAGGGCACGCTGCAGATCGACTCGGCCTCCGCGACTATCCCCGCGCTGAACGTGCGCTACGAGCAGATCCAGGGGCGGCTGGCGCTCACGGGCGATACGATCCGGGTCGGGGAGCTTTCGGTCCGAGGCGGCAGAGGGCGGGCCGACGTGCGCGGCTTCGTGCGCCTCGAGCGGCTGACCCATCCGATCCTCGCGCTCGACATCACCGCCGACCAGTTCAAGGCGCTGGAGATCCGGGGGTACCTGAGCCTCACGGCGAGCGGCGAGCTCGCCCTGCGGGGCCCGGTGTTCGGGGCCACGCTCAGCGGGCGCGGGACCGTCACGTCCGGCGTGCTGTATTTCGCCGACCTCGTGAACAAGCGGGTGGTGAACCTCGATCAGCCCGACCCCTGGATCGCCTCGCTGATCGACACGTCACTCGCCGCGCTGATCCAGCGCCAGCGGCTCGGGCCCGCGTTCGAGAGCGTGTTCCTCGACCGGCTGCGCATCGACGGCCTGCAGCTCGTGATGGGCAGCGACGTGTGGCTGCGCTCGTCCGAGGCCAATATCCAGCTGACCGGGACCGTGACGGTCAATAAGGAGGAGCGCACCTACGGCTTGACCGGCACGCTGCAGGCGCCCCGCGGCACCTACCGCCTGGTGATCGGGCCCGTGACGCGCGAGTTCGTCGTGACGCAAGGGACGGTGCGCTACTTCGGCACGCCGGACCTGGACGCAGGGCTCGACATCGAGGCGAAGCATGTCGTGCACCCGGTGACGCCCGGCAAGCCGGCGCCCGACCTCACCGTGGTGGCGAGGATCGGCGGCACGCTGCTCGTGCCCAAGCTTTCGCTCTCCGTGGAGCGTCAGGACCTGTCGCAGACCGAGATCATCTCGTACCTGCTCTTCGGGCAGTCCAGCTTCGAGCTCGGCGGCGGTCAGCCGGGCGGCGTGGGGAGCCGGGGCCTCGTGCTGAACAACGCAGTGGCTATGCTGTCCAGCGCCATCTCGGGCGAGTTGGAGCGCAAGTTCGTCTCGGATCTCGGTGTCCCCCTCGACTACTTCGAAGTCCGCCCCTACGATCCCGCCGACCCGTTCTCCGGCGCGCGGCTCACCGCCGGGTGGCAGATCGGGCGCAAGACGTTCCTCGTGCTGAACGGCGGGTTCTGCCAGGGCCAGAGCGGCCAGGGTGTGGACGTCGCCAACACGCTGGGCGCCAGCCTGCAGTTCCGGATCAGTCCGGAGTGGCGCACCGAAGCGAGCTTCGAACCGGTGCGGACGTGCGGCACGACCGCGGTGCCAGGGTCCTCGCTCCGTCAGATGGGCCTGGATCTCTTCTGGGAGAAGCGGTACTGACCGTGATCCGCGCCTTGCTCATCACCAATCCCGCTGCGGCGCGCACCGACGCGCGTGCCGTCACCGCGATCCGCGAGACGCTGCGCGGCGGCGGGTGGGACGTGGAGGTCCTCGCCACCGCAGCGCCGGGCGACGCTCGGCGCTTCGCCGCGACAGCGCGCGCGGAAGCGTTCGACGTCGTGGTCTGCTACGGCGGCGACGGGACCGCGATGCAAGTCGCGGCCGGCCTCGTCGGCGGCGACATCCCGCTCGGCCTCGTCGCCGGGGGCACCGGCAACCTGCTCGTCGGCAACCTGCGGCTGCCGCGGCGGCCGGCGGCCGCGGCGCGCGTCATCCTCAGCGGCACGCCGATGCGGCTCGATCTGGGCCGGATGGAGCGCGCCGACGGCCTGCATTACTTCGCCGTGTGTTGCGGCGCCGGCTTCGACGCCGCGCTGATGGCGCGTACCCGCGGCGAGGACAAGCGGCGCTGGCGCATGGGCGCATACTTCGCGCAGGCCATCGCCGCGCTGCCGCAGGTGCGCAGCGTCGCCCACCGGGTCACCGTAGACGGCACACCCCACGAGCTGCCGGCGGCGATGGTCCTCGTGGCCAACTGCGGCGAGCTGCTGCCGCCGTTCCTGCGCCTGCGCGAGGGAATCCGCCCTGACGACGGCTGGCTGGACATCGTCGCCGTGCGGAGCGACGGAGTGATCGAGAGCGTGGCGGCGTTCTTCGACCTGCTGCGCCGCGCGGCCAATGGCACCGGGCGGGTGTGGTTTGCCCGCGGGCGCGCGGTGCGCGTGGAGGTGGTTGGCGGGGCCGCCCAGCCGGTGCAGCTGGATGGCGAGGTGAGAGGTGGGACGCCGTTCGAGGCGAGCCTCGCCCCGCACGCCCTCGCCGTGCTGGTCGATCCGGCCGCAGTGCCGGGAGGGGTCCGGAACAATGCCTGACAGCGTGCTGCTGATCGACGACGACGAGAGCGTGCTGCGGGCGATCGGCGCCTACCTCGAGAAGATCGGCGCTGAGGTGCACCGGGAGGCGAGCGGCCAGGCGGGGATCGAGACCTTCGAGCGGGTGCGCCCCGACGTGGTAATCCTCGACCTGCACCTGCCGGACGCCGGGGGACTCGATGTGCTGGAGCGCCTCAAGGCGCTGGGCGCGTCGGTCATCCTGCTCACGGGCCACGGTGACATCGACACGGCCGTGCGGGCGATGCAGCTCGGTGCCGAGCACTTCCTCACGAAGCCGGTGGACATGACCCACCTCGTCGCCGCCGCGGCGCGAGTGTCCGAGAAGGTACGGCTGCGCCGGCAAAACGTGCTGCTGCGCAGCCACGAACACCTCGACGAGGGCCTCGACACGTTGGGGGTCTCGCCGGCGATGCAGGAGCTGGCGCGGCAAATGCAGCTGCTGGCGGCGAGCGACCGGACCACGGTGCTGCTGACGGGGGAGAGCGGCACGGGGAAAGGCTGGGCCGCGCGCATGGTGCACCACCTCAGCCCGCGCGCCCCGGGGCCCTTCGTCGAGGTCAACTGCGCCGGACTCTCGGCAACCTTCCTCGAGTCGGAGCTGTTCGGTCACGAGCGGGGCGCCTTCACCGATGCCAAGGAGCGCCGCCAGGGCCTGTTCGAGCTGGCCGACGGCGGCACGATCTTCCTCGATGAGATCGGCGACCTCGCGCCGGAGCTGCAGCCCAAGCTGCTCAAGGTGCTCGAAACCAAGACGTTCCGGCGCCTGGGCGGATCACGGGAGCTGAAAGTGGACGTGCGGCTCGTGACCGCCACTAACCGCGACCTCGTGGGAGACGTGAAGGCGGGGAAATTCCGGGAGGACTTGTTCTACCGGCTGAGCGTCATGCCGCTGCACCTGCCGCCGGTGCGGGAGCGCTCGCGCGAGGACCGGCTGGCGCTGCTAACGCGCATCCTGGGCGAGCTGCACGCCCAGCTCCCCGGTTGCCCGGCCGAGTGCTCCATCGAGGCGTTCGACCGGCTCCTGTCGGCGCCGTGGCCGGGCAACGTTCGCGAGATGCACAACGTGATCGAGCGGGCGATGATTCTGGCACGGGGCCAGCCGCACATCGGCGTGGAGCACCTGCCGGCGGACTTCCGCAAGGGGGGGGGGGCCGGCCGCCACCAGCCGCTCACCCTGGAGGAGGTGGAGCGGGTCCAGATCGAGCGGGCGCTGCGCCACCACGGCGGCAACCGCACCCGTGCCGCCCAGGAGCTCGGGATTTCGCGGGCGACGCTGATCAATAAGATTAAGACCTACGCCCTAGACCTCTGAGGCACGCTATGGACAAGCCGGTCCTGAAGGAGCACGACGCGATGGTCTGCCGCTACTGCGGGAACGAAGAGCGCGCGTCGGAAGGCTACCCCTGCGCGGACTGCGGAACGTTCATCTGCTTGATTTGCAGCTTCCGGGGCATCACGCGCTGCAAGGCCTGTGAGGAGAAGGCGAAAACTCCGAAAGCCTAAGGCTGCTGCGACCGTACCTCCCGCTTCAGCTCTTCCGGCGTCATCCCCAGTTCCTTGGCCAGTCGCTCGAAGGCGGCCTCCGCGCCGCTCCACTCGCGCGCCGCGGCGAGCGCGTCGAGGGCGACCGCCGCGATCGCCGCGGTGCGCTCCTCCAGCTCGCGCGTGCGCACGGCGACCTCGCGGGCCAGCCACTGCTCGAGCCCGCGGCGGTCCACCTCGAGCTGGCGGCGGCGCAAGGAGCTCTGCAGCGACACCTCCAGCTCCTCCAGGTCCACCGGCTTGATGAGGTAATCGAAGGCGCCGAGCTTGAGGCACTCGATAGCGGTGCGGGGCTCGTCAATCGCGGTGAGCATCAGAATGGCGAGGTCGGCATCCTGCGCCAGCGCTTTGGGGACCAGCTCGATGCCGGTCATATTCGGCATCCGGATGTCGCATAGCATCGCCTGGGGGCCCCCCTGGGCGACCTGGGCCAGCGCCTCGGCGGCGTCCCCGGCCGTGATTACACGGTAGCCCAGGCGCGTGAGGAAGCGCTCGAGCGCCTGGCGGATGCCTTCCTCGTCGTCCACGACGAGAATCGTGGTGGGCTCGGAAGGAAGGAGCGCGTCGCTGGACGACATGGCGCGGTTAACCTACGCGGACTCCACAAGCCGAGCAAGCAACAGTAGGTTTCGCGGGTCGATGCCCGACCGCCCTCCGTCCAACCTCGCCGCCGTCCCCGGCATCACCGTGGGACACTGGACCGATCCTGCCGGCGCCACCGGCTGCACCGTCGTGCTCGCCCCCGAGGGCGGGATGCGCGCGGCGGCGGTCGCCCGCGGGCGCGCCACCGGGACGCGCGAGATCGACGCGCTCGATCCCCGCCACCTCGTCGACGCGATCCACGCCATCCTCCTCACCGGTGGCTCGGCGTACGGGCTTGGCGCCGCTGACGGCGTGATGCGCTGGCTACGCGCCCGCGGCCGCGGGCTGCCCGTCGGCCCTGCTGGCGTCGTCCCCATCGTCCCGACCGCCGTGATCTTCGATCTCGGCAATACGGGCCAACCGGTGAAGTGGCCGACGCCGGACGATGCGGAGCGGGCGTGCGAGACGGCGGGCACCGCGTTCGCCGAAGGCTCGGTCGGCGCGGGGACGGGCGCGACGGTCGGCAAGGCGGCTGGGCTCACGGGCATGATGAAAGGCGGGCTTGGCAGCTGGGCCGTGCGGTCGGGGGACGTGGTCGTCGGCGCCCTGGTGGTGGTGAACGCCGTGGGCGACGTGCGGGATGCGCGCGGCGCCATCCTCGCTGGGGCGCGCGACGCGCGGGGACAATTCCTCGACGCGCAGCGCTACCTCGCGCAGGGCGGCGCACCGTTCGCCGGGAGAGGGGCCGAGCAAGGGGATGGCGAAGCGAGCCGGCTGCGCCGCAACACGACGCTCGCGATCGTCGCCACGAACGCGGCGGTCGACCGCGTCCAGCTGCAGGCGCTGGCGCAGGCGGCGAACGACGCCCTCGCCCGCCGGATCACGCCGTTCGGCACGTTGTTCGACGGCGACCTGACCTTCGCGGTGAGCCCGGGGAGCGTACCGGTCGTTTCGCCGTTGCAGGTCGAAGCCCTCGCCGCCGAGGCGGTGCCCGAGGCGTTGGAGCGCGCGGTGCGCCTGGCGAAAGGGACGCCGGCAGTGCCCGGACTCGCCGACGGGAAGCTGTGATCGACCAGCTCGAGCGCGCGATCGACGACGTGGGGCGCCGCTGGGTGCCCGACCGCCGCCTCGGCGTGTTCGAGGTAGTGGTGGAGGGCGAGCCGCGACGACTCGGTGGACGGACGACGAGCCTGGAGGCGCTCGAAGCGCTGCGCCGCCTGGCGGCGGACACCGGCATCGCCGTGGAGCTGGTGCGACTCCCCGATGCCTCGGTCGGCGGCGAGGCCGCTGCGGTGCTCACCGCGGCGATCGCCCCCCTCCTCGGGGAGCCGAAGCCCAGCGCCGCGCGTGTCAGCGAAGCGCTCCACGGCGAGGCGCTGGCGGTGCTGGAACGGCGAGACCAGTGGCTGCGCGTGCGGCTGGGGGACGGCTACCACGGCTGGCTGCACGAGGGCTATGTCGCGACGGGCTCCGAAGACTGGGTGGCCGATTGGACGGCCCGGGCCGCGGCCCGCTCGTTGGGCGTCGAGCTGCAGGTGCCGGACGGGGGCGGCCGGCGCCGCCTGCCGATCGGAGCGCGGGTGGCGCCCCGTCGCGACGGGACGGTCGAGCTGGCGGATGGCCGCCTCGCCACGGTCGTCGCGGGGAGCGTGCGCCGGGAGGCGGAAGTCCGGGCGGAAGCCCGCATGCTCGCCATCCCGGAGCTGGCGCTGCGCTGGTTCGACGGCGCGCCGTATCTGTGGGGCGGACGCACCGAGTGGGGCATCGACTGCTCCGGGCTTGCGCAGAGCGTGTATGCGACGCGGGGCATTCCGCTCCGCCGGGACAGCGACCAGCAGGTGAGCCAGGGGCGCGAGATCCCGCTCGACCCGCGCGGGGCCGGGTATGAGGCGGGCGACTTGCTCTACTTCGCTGAGAACGGGCGGGTGTCGCACGTGGCGCTCTGGGCCGGAGCAGGGCGGATCGTCCACTCGGCCCTCTCGCGCGGCGGTGTGGCACGGGACGACCTGTTCGGCGACACGCCGCTGGCGCGGCGGCTGCGGGAGGGTCTCGTGGCCGTGCGCCGGCCGGAGCACCGAGGCTGACCGGCGCCGGTCCGACGTTAAGTTACCTGCATGAAGCTCGTCCTCTTCGACATCGACGGCACGATTCTCTGGACCGACGGCGCGGGCCGGCGGGCGATCGGCCGAGCGCTGCTGGACGAGACGGGCACGACCGGGCCGATCGAGCGCTACCGCTTCGATGGCAAGACCGACCCGCAGATCGTGCGCGACTTGCTCACGCTCGCGGGGCATCCGGAGGCCACTGCCGTCGAGCGGGTCGAGGCCGTATGCCGCCGCTACCTGGAGCTGCTGGAGGGCGAGCTCGCCCGGCCGGCCCAACGCACCCGGGTCTTAGCGGGCGTCGCCGAGCTACTCGGAGCACTCGAGCCGCACGAGGCGGCCGGGCGGGCGCTCGTCGGCCTGCTGACCGGCAACCTGCAGGGTGGCGCCGCGATGAAGCTCGTGTCCGCCGGACTCGACCCGCGGCGCTTCGTGGTGGGCGCCTACGGCTCCGACTCCCACCACCGGCCCGATCTGCCCGCGATCGCGACCCGACGCGCCGCCGAACGGACGGGACAGGAGATCCCCGGGCGCGACGTCGTCATCCTCGGCGACACGCCGGACGACGTCGCCTGCGGGGGGCCGATCGGCGCCCGCGTGGTGGCCGTGGCCACCGGCTTCTACGACGTGGCCGCGCTGCGCGCCGCAGGGGCTGCGCACGTGTTCGCGGACTTGCGCGACACCGCTGCGGTGCTCGACGCGATTCTCGAGTGAGCGGGTCTCACGACGAGCTGGAGCTCAAAGCCCGGGTGGAGGACCCTGCGGCGCTGGAGCGCCTGCTGGTCGGCGCCGGGGCCCGGCTCGCCTTCCGCGGAGCGATGATCGACCGACGCTACGACCGTGGCGGGGCGCTCGCCGGACGCGACGAGGTTCTGCGGTTGCGGATCTACCGGCCCGCCGCCGAGGGGGTGGAGGGAGGCCCAGCCTCGAGCGTGCTGAGCTGGAAAGGTCCAGTGAGCGTGCGCAACGGGTACAAGCATCGCGAGGAGCGGGAAGCGCGCGTCGCCGAGCCCGACGAGGCACTCGCCATCCTGGAGCGGCTGGGGTACGAGATCGTGATGCGGATCGACCGGACCATCGCCGAGTATCGCCTCGGCGGCGCTACGGTGCGGATCGAGCGGTACCCCGCCATGGACGTGCTGGTGGAGGTCGAAGGGACGCCGGATGCCATCGAGCGCGCCGTGGTCGCCACCGGACTCGCGCGCGACCGCTTTCTGCCCGAGACGCTGCCGTACTTCGTCGCCGAGTATGAGGCGCGCACCGGGCGCCGCGCGCGCATCGCCGCCGACGCCTCCACGCCGTGAGCGCTCCGCTCAAGATCCCGATGCCGCTCCGCGTGCCGGAGCTGGGGCCGGCGCTCGGCCGGGTGATCGTGCCGCGACGACTCATCGAGCCGTGGATTCCGCTGGACGACATCCGCGAGCGGCTCGCCACGCGCGTGCTCGAGCTGGGTGGCGAGGCCCGCGCCGCGACGCTGCGCGAGCAGCGCGAGGCGGTGCTCGAGGCCGTGAGCCGGCGCGCCTGGGCCGGGGCGTGGGAGCCGGCGGTGCGGGCGGTCGCCGAGCGGCTCGCGGCGGCGATCGACGCGGAGCTTGAGGGCGCCGCGCGCCGCGTCCGGATGCCGCGGCGGCGCCGCCGGCGGCGCCTGCTCACGGGGGCGGAGAAGCGCGCGATCGCCGCCCGGCTGGCGGCCGGCGGCGGTCCGTTCGTGGACGCGCTCGACGCGCTGGAGGCCGCGGCCACCCGGGTGCACGAGGCGAGCGTGCTCGAGAAGGACGCCCACGCCGACTGGCAGGAGGCGCTGCGCGCCGCCGCACGACGGCTGGAGGCCGCCTGGCTCGCGCTCGAGGACGAGGTAGCGGAGGAGCGCGCGCGCTGGGCGCCGGAGATCGCCGCCGTCGCGGCCTGGCGACCCGCCCTGTGGCCCGTCTTCGCCCTGTGGGTGCCGCTCACCGCGCTGCTGCTCTGGCTCGGCCTGGTGCTCGGCGGCTACCTTAGCGCTCCCCCATGGCTCGCCGGACGCCTGGGCTTCTAGCGCTCCTTCTGCTTGCGGCGGGCTCGGCGGTCGCCGCGCAGGAGCTGCGTCTGGCACAGGTACCCGTGAGCGGGCGCGCCGGTCTCGACTCCCTGGCTCGCCTCGGCTTCGAGGTGGCCGACCTCCGCACCGTCGCAGGACAGCTCACCGCCGTGATCGTGGTTTCGACCCAGACCGAGCGTCTCCTCGCCGCTCGTGGCTATCCGGTCGCGGCTGTGGAAGCCGCGCCGGCCGCACCCGCTGCCGACACCTTCAAGGTCTTTCGCTCCTTCGACAAGCCGGGCACCGGCATCCGCGCCACCCTCGCGGCCTGGGCCGCGGCCGACACACTGATCCACGTGGATTCCGTCGGCGCCTCGATCGAAGGCCGCCCCATCCTCGCGGTGAAGATCGGCGACCCCGGGGACTCTCCCGCGCGTCCCAACGTGCTGTTCATGGGGACGCACCACGCGCGCGAATGGGTTTCGACCGAGATGGCCATGCGGCTGATTCGCTGGCTCGCAGACTCACTCCCGCGGCCGCTGCTGGCGAGCCGCGACATCTGGGTGATCCCCGTCGAGAACCCCGACGGGTACCAGTACACCTTCACGGCCAGCCGGTTATGGCGGAAGAACCGACGCCCGAATGGCGACGGGACGTTCGGGGTGGACCCCAACCGCAACTACCCCGCCTTCTGGGGGGTCGACAACGACGGCTCGAGCCCCGTGCCGGGTACCGAGATCTACCGCGGCCCGGCCCCGGGGTCCGAGCCCGAGACGCAGGCGGTCATGGCCTTCCACGCCGCGCACCCCCCCGTGCTGGCGATCTCCTACCACAGCTACACCGGCCTCGTGCTCTACCCGTACGGCTTCCGCTACGGGGAGCTCGCGCCCGACCAGACGGTGTTCCAGGCGCTCGCCGGCACCGATCTGCGGCCGGCGGTGCGCGACAGCCTGCCGGCGTCGACGCTGTCGGCGTATCACCCGGGCGACGGCTGGACGCTGTATACGACGAACGGCGAGTACACCGACTGGGCCTACCGGGCGTTCGGGACTATCGCGTTCACCACGGAGCTGACGAGCGGGTGCTGCACGCCGGACTCGGGGCTGTACTACGGGTTCGTCTTCCCGGACGACAGCGCGCTGGTGGACCGCGTATTCCGGGACAACCTCCCGCTCGCGCTGGCGGTGATCGCCGCCGCGGGGGATCCGGCGACCGCGCAGGGTCCCTCGGGGCTGCGGCCCGCGGGGGCGCGGATCGAATCGGTGTGGCCTGAGGTGCGCATCAGCCTCGCGGCCGCGGCTCCCGCGCCCTTCTCCCTCAGCGTTCGCACGGCGTCAGGCCAGATGGTGACTCGCAATGCCCGGGCCGATTCGTTGTGGCGCGGGCGGCTGCGGAACTCCTGGCGCAGCGACCTCAGCACGGACGCGGCGCGAGCCCTCCGCGTGGACGGCGCGGGACTCGCGGCCGAGCTGGTCACGATCGCGGGCGCCGAAGACGGAGAACCGGCCTGGACGGGGACTGGGGTCGGGGGGTGGACGCGCACGAGCGACGCGTTGGTGGGCCGCTACGCCTGGTACGAGGCGGGCAACGACACGCTGACCTCGCCGGTCGTGGACCTCCGCGGTCGCACGCGCGTCTGGCTGCAGCTCTGGACCAAGTACGCGGGCTCCGGCTTCGCCCTGCAGCAGCGGGGCCAGGTGCAGTTCTCGCCCGACAGCGGGCGGACCTGGAGCGACGTCGCCGCGCTGGCGGGGAGCTCCCCGGCGTGGTATCCCGTGCGGGTGGACCTGCCCGCGGCGGCGGGCGCGGCGGGTGCGCGAGTGCGGTTCGTCGACCACGGGTTGCCCTGGTGGCTCGACGCCGTCGGCGTCGCCACGGACTCGACGGCGGCGTTCCAGTTGATCGCCGCTGCGGGGGGCGCCGACGTCTCCGAGAATCCAGTGAAGGGCGACCAGGTGGTGATCTCCTGGGCGGCGGGGGCGGCGCCCGCGCGGGTCGGGATCTACACCTTCACCGGCGAGCGGCTGATCGCGACGACCGTGGCCCCGCCCAACAACGAGTACGTGTGGGACTTGACGGCGGGAGGACGACGGATGCCGAACGGCGCCTACCTGGTCGTGGTCCAAGTGGACGGCCGCGTGTTCCGTCGCCGGCTGTTCTTGACGAGGACGGGCGCGTGAGCGCGGTGGGCGTGGGAGTGGATCTGGTCGAGGTCGAGCGGGTCCGCCGGATGATCACGGAGAAGGGCGGGCATGTCTTCGACCGGCTGCTCACCGCGCCGGAGGCGGCCTACTGTCGCAGTCGCCCCGATCCCGCCGAGCACGTTGCCGTGCGGCTCGCGGCGAAGGAGGCCGTCTACAAGGCGCTCCAGGGGAGCGACGAGGCGCGGGGCATCGGGTGGCGAGAGATCGAGGTCGTCCGCGCGGCGGACGGGCGGCCCGACGTTGTCCTCACGGGGCTCGCGGCGCGGCGGGCGAAGGCAATGGGTGTGCGGCGCGTCCTGCTGTCGCTGTCGCACACGCATCAGGCGGCGGTGGCAGTCGCCGTTCTGGCAAGAGAGTGAGGAGTGGGGCCTCGGCTTGAATTCCCGAGTGATTCACTCTAGAATTCGAGGCCTCTTTCTGAGAATCATTCTCATCTATCATAAACTGTTTCTAGGCTTACTGTTCGCCGCCTGCCTCGTGCCCAGCCTCGCGGGGCAGGCGGACGACTCTCTGAGTGCGTCGCGCCGCGTGGTTGCCGCGGCCGCACTCGCCGCCAAGGAGTACGCCGCCGGTGTGCCGGCCGCCGGGGGCCGCATCAATCGTCCCGAAGAGGTCGACGAAGCAAAGCAGTTCATTGACCAGGCCCGCTTTGACGTCCCGCTCTTGCCCGCGGCGGTGCGCGCTTTCGGCGACAGCGCCCTGGCGGCCTTCCGCGCGCTGCTCGAGCGCACCGCCCCGCCGGCAGCGGCGCAGCACCTCGCCGACCTCGTGGCGCAGCGCATCGCCACTGCGGTGGGGGGGAGGGGAGCGATTATCCCAATCCCGGCGCAGCCGCCATCCCTGGCGCGCGGGGCGCAGGTCTTCCACGAGCAGTGCGCCGCCTGTCACGGCGACACCGGCCGCGGCGACGGCCCCAAAGCCAGGCGACTCAAGGGCCCGCCACCCGCCGATCTCACCGATCCCGCCGCACTGGGTGCCGTCACCCCCATTGACATTTACCGCAAGATCATGCTGGGCGTCGCCGGCACAGCGATGCCGTCGTTCGAGGAGACGGTCCCCGACTCGGATCGCTGGGCGGTCACGGCTTACGTCGCGACGTTGCCGTACGGGGGCTCGCGATCCGCGGCGGTGTTCGCCGCGGTGCGGCGCCAGCTCGATTCGGCGATCGCAGCACACTCCGACCGGATGGTGTTCGATGCCTACCTGACGTTCGAGCAAGTGGAGACCGAGGTGCGGGTGCGCAACCCCGGGCTCGCCGCCGAGTTGGAGGACGCGTTCGGCAGGCTGCGCGCCCGGGTCGCGGCGCAGGGGGGGAGGAGCGGGGCGCCCGATGCCGCGCTCGCTCTGGCGCGCGGGCGGGTGCTGTCGGGCCTGGAGCGGGCGGAGCGGCTCATCGCCGATCGCAGCTCCGGAGTGAGCTTGCTGGGCCAGTCGTTCCTGCTGCTGCTGCGCGAGGGATTCGAGGCGATTCTCATCGTGGGAGCGCTGATGGCCTTCCTCGGCAAGGCGGGGGCGGCCCAGCGGCGGCGCGAGGTCGCCTGGGGGGCGTGGGTCGCCGTGGGCGCGAGCGTCCTCACGGCCGCGGCGATCGAGCTGCTGTTCCATGCCACCCCGGGACAGCGCAGCGCGCTCGAGGGCGGGACGATGCTGGTCGCAGCCGGAGTGCTGTTCTTCGTCAGCTACTGGCTGCTTTCAAAGATCGAAGCCGACAAGTGGCACGCGTTCCTCACCGGCAAGATGAAAGACGCGCTCTCCGCAGGGTCCGGCCTCGCGCTCGCCTCCGTCGCGTTTCTGGCGGTCTACCGCGAGGGCTTCGAGACCATCCTGTTCTTCAAGGCGTTGCTTTCGTCGGGGGGGTCGACCGATAGCGGCGCCGTGCTCGGTGGCATCGCGCTCGGCGCCGCCGCTCTGGTCGTGCTCTACCTCGCGATCAACCGCTGGGGAATGCGGATCCCGATGAAACCGTTCTTCGCCGTCACCGGGACCCTGCTCTATTACATGGCGTTCGTCTTCACCGGCAAGGGGATCGCTGAGCTGCAGGAAGGCGGTTACGTCGGGACGACGGTGATGGAGGGGGCCCCGCGCGTGCCGTTCCTCGGCATCTACCCGACGGTGCAGTCCCTCGCCTTCCAGGGGATCCTGTTGGCGCTGGCGATCTTCGCGCTCCTGTGGATCGTGGTCAAGCCGTCAGCCATCAGCCGTCAGCCCTCAGGTTGAGGCGCTTGCCTGATGGCTGATGGCTGAAAGGCTGAAGGCTGACGCTTCCTTGTGCCGCCAGCGTTGCGTGAGGAAGGCTCCGACCAGCACCAGCAGCACGCTCGTCAGCTGGGCCAGCGTGAATGGGCCGAGCAGCCGGTCGTCCTTGGCGCGAACGATCTCGATGAGGAAGCGCTCCGCCCCCGCCAGCATCAGGTAGAGCCCGAACCGCCAGCCGGTGCCGTGAGCGTGGCCTCGCAGCCGCCACAGCCACGCGAACGCCAGGAACATGAGGGCGGTCTCGTAGAGCTGGGTGGGGTGCACCGCCACGACCTGGAGCGGGTCGGTCCCGGGCGGAAACTTCACATGCAGACTCGTCAGGTCGGCCACCGTGGTCGGCGGGAGCCCCTGGGGGAACTTCATCGCCCAGGGCAGCGAGCTCGGGATGCCGTAGTCGTCGTTCACGAGGAAGCAGCCGACTCGTCCCAGCGCGTACCCGAGCGCGAGCGGAGCGGCGCAAAGCTCGCAGGTCAAGCGGGGAGGCACCCGCTTCAGCCACCCGGCCAGCAGCACGCCGGCGGCGCCGCCGAGGAAGCCGCCGTACCAGACGAACCCGCCGCGCCGCAGCAACGCGTCCCATTCGCCGGTGAGCAGCACGTACCACAACTTGGCGCCCACCAACCCGCCGATCACCGCCGCCATCACGATGTCAGCGGCGTATTCCTCGCGCCAGCCCCGGCCGCGTAGGTCGAGCTGGATGGCCCAACCGGCCATCAAGAAGGCGACCATCATCATGAGGCCGTAGCCGGTGACAGTGAGCGGCCCGAGGTGGAAGACGAGTGGATAGACGGTCATGGGGAATGCGGAGTGCGGAATGTGGAATGGGGAAAGGGCGCGCCGACGTCGAGCCCAGGCAGCGGCAGGTCGGCACGGGCATCGAGCGTCCAGTCGCTCTCCTCGCCCTGCGCGAGCCGCCACCAGCCGGCGCGGGCGATCATCGCGGCGTTGTCGGCGTTGAGGCGCGGGCTCGCGACGGCCACGCGGGCCGTGCCGGCGAGCCGCTGCGCCGCCAGCTCGGCCAGGGCCCTGCTACAGGCCACCCCGCCGCCCAGCACGGCGATACGGTGCCCCGTGACGCGGACCGCCCGCTCGAGCTTGGTCACGAGGACGTCGAGAACGGCGTCCTGGAAGGCCCGGGCGATGTGCGGGCGGTCGCGGTCCAGGTCGTCGCTCGCGCGCACGGCATGCAGCACGGCCGTCTTCAGCCCTGAGAACGAGAACTCGAAGCCCTCGTCGCGCATCGGGCGAGGGAAGGTGAAACGCGCCGGCTCCCCTTCCCGGGCCAAGCGCTCGATCGCGGGGCCGCCGGGATACCCGAGGCCGAGCAGCGTGGCGATCTTATCGAACGCCTCGCCGGCCGCGTCGTCGCGCGTGGCGCCGAGCAGCCGATAGCGGCCCCAGGCGGGGACGTCGAGCAGCAGCGTGTGACCGCCCGAGACCAGCAGCGCCACGAACGGCGGGGCGAGGTGGGGATCCTCCACCGCCGGCGCGAAGAGGTGCCCCTCGAGGTGGTGCACCCCGATCAGCCGCCGGTCCCCCGCGTACGCCAGCGCCTTGGCGTACACAACCCCGACGAGCAGCGCGCCGACGAGCCCGGGGCCCTGGGTGACGGCCACGGCGTCCACGGCGCTCCAGGCGATCCCCGCCTCCGCGAGGGCGCGGTCCACGACGGCCGGCAGCGCGGCGAGGTGCGCCCGGCTCGCGAGCTCGGGCACGACGCCGCCAAAAACCTTGTGGATGTCCTGCGAGAGGATGATCAGGCTGGCAAGCTCCGGCGGAGGGGGGGGAGCGGAGGAGGCCCCGCCGCCGACGAGCACGGCGGCCGACGTCTCGTCGCATGACGTCTCGATGCCCAAGACGACGTCAGCCACGGCCGGTCTTCTTGCGCAGGGCGACGGAGTCGGGGACGGCGCGCGCGCTCACGCCCGCGGGGGCGACGACAGTGAGGTGTGCCCAGGCGCCGTTCACGAGCGGCCCGTCGACGTGGGCGATCACCTTGAGGTTGTCGCGCGTCAGCCCCTGGACGAGGTCGTCGGGGCCGCGCACCGTCACTGAGACGCGCGCCGGGACGATCGTAAAGCTGGTGATCCTGCCGGCACCGGTCTCGACCGGCAGGCCGGCGAACACCCGCTCGTGCACGGGGCCAAGCTCGCCCGTGACCTCGACGACCTTGGGGGCGATCCGCACGGGCCCGAGCGGTGAGGTGTCGATCGGGACCTGCTGGGTGAACTTGCCGGTGACGCTCGAGATCCGCGTGGAGACGGTGGTCACCGACTCGATCGCCGCCAGCGCGCGGTCCGAGCCGACGATGCGCGCGACCGTGGGGCTGATGGTGAGCCCACCGCGCAGCACTTGCCCCGAGTCCGGTACCACCGTGACCAGGGGCACGATGCGGACCTCTTTTCTCGCCACGGAGTCCAGCGTCAGCGTGATCTCCCGCGGAGAGATGTCGGACACCTGCAGGTCCGTGCCCTTGGGATACTCCACGTCCGTCGGCCGCAGGCTCACGCGGTAGGTCGAGCCCGAGAACGTGTCGGGAACGGCGAGGCGGATCACCCGACGCAGGGACCGGAGCTTGAGGATCTCCCCGCCTTTCCCGGTGAACATTACCGAGACGGTGGGCGGCTGCTCGAGCAGCGCCCGGCCGGGCGGCACCAGCACCGTTACCTTGAGGTCGAACGACTGGCTGATCGGCTGCTGCGCGGCGACCGCGACGTACAGCATCAGGGCGAGGAACACCGCCGCCAGTTTGATCGGCCAGTTGCGGGTGAACAGCCGCGTCACGTTACCGGCCATCGATGAGCCGCCGGATGAGGGTCTCGTTCACCGGGCTGTCCCACTCGGCGGGGCCGATGACCTTCTTGACGATCCGCCCATCGCGGTCGATCACGAAGCTCTCCGGCACGCCGGTCGTCTGATAGGCCTCCTGGATCGCCCCCGGACGGTCGTGAAGGATCTCGAAGGACAGGCCGAGCTCCTGGGCGAACCTGCGCACCAGCGTGGAATCGTCCTTGTCGATGCTGACGGACACGAGCCGGAAGTCGGTGCCGGCGAGCTTCCGCTGCAGCCGCTCCAGGGACGGCATCTCGACGCGACAGGGCGGGCACCAGGTCGCCCAGATGTTGAGCAGCAGGACCTTGCCGCGATAGTCGGCCAGGGAGGCCGGCCGGCCGGTGGACAGGTGGACGGCCTGGAACTCGGGGGCGCGCGAGCCGACGCCGACGAGGTTGATCTCGGAGCGCAGCTTCAGGGCGAGCACGATGCCGAAGACGGCGGTCGTCGCGATCCCCGCGACGATGCTCCATTGCTGGCGGGTGGTCATACGGTCACGAGGCAGCGGCGCCGCAGCTCGCTCACTTCGCGGGCGGGGTCGCGGCTGCTGAAGATGGCGTTGCCGGCCACGAACGTGTCGGCGCCGGCGGCGTGGGCGGCCGCGATGGTCTCCCGCGTGATCCCGCCGTCCACCTCGAGGAACCCGCGCGAGCCGCGCCCGACCAGCAATGCCCGCGCGCGCTGGATCTTCTCGTTCGCTGCCGGCAGGTACGTCTGCCCGCCGAAGCCCGGATTCACCGTCATCACGAGTAACAGATCCAAATCGCCGACGACCTCTTCCGCCAGCGCGAGCGGCGACCCGGGATTGAGCGCCAGGCCGGCGAGCAGGCCGCGCTGCCGGATCGCCGCGAGCTGCCGCTGTACGTGGGTCGTCGCCTCGGGGTGGAAGGTGAGCACCGACGCGCCCGCCTCCGCCATCGGCTCGATGTAGCGCTCCGGCTCGACCACCATCAGGTGCACGTCGATCGGAACATCGGTGAGCCGACGGAGCGCCGCCACCATAGCGGCGCCGAAGGTCAGGTTCGGCACGAACCGGCCGTCCATCACATCCACATGCAGCCAGTCGGCACCCCCGGCCAGCACCGCGCGCACCTGCTCGGCGAGCCGGGTCAGGTCGGCGCCAAGGATGCTGGGAGCGATGCGCACGCCGTTGCTCATTGCGGGCTCCGGGCTACGATCAGGTCTACCACCGTGCCGGGCGCGGCCAAGGTGCCGGCCGCCGGTTTCTGGCCCACTACCGTCCCGGGGTTCGCTTCGGCGGTGCGGCGCCGCGTCACACTGCCGACTTTCAGCCCGTCGGTCTCGAGGCGCGTACGCGCGTCGGCGACGGACATCCCCAGCAGAACGGGCACTGGGATCGTCGGTGCACCTCGGCTCACCACCACGGTCACCCCGGCCGCCGGCGGCAGCAGGGACCCGGCGCCCGGCTGCGTCTGGATCGCGATGCCCGTCGGGGTGGGCGCCTGGATCGACTCGACCTGGGCCACCGTGAGGCCAGCCGCGGTCACCAGCCGCTGAGCCAGCGAACCGTCCAGACCCGACACATCCGGTACCGGAATCTTGGGCGGACCGGCGCTGACCACCAGGGTGACCCGCAGGCCGGCCGGCGCGTTGACTCCCGGGGGCGGATCCTGCCAGATGACCGTCCCCGCCGGGGCCGAGGGATGCGGCTCGCTGCCGCCGTCCCGGACCTCGAAGCCGGCCGTGCGGATCTGCTGCGACGCGTCCTGCAACGACAGGCCGAGAACCCGCGGCACCACCTGGCGGCCGTGCAGGATTGGCGTGGGAAAAATGAGCAGGTAAGCCGTGAGGTAGCCGGCCAACAGAGCGCCGATCGCCCACACGCCCCAGCGCGTGGCGCGACGACGGCTCACGTCTAGCAGCTTCCACTCGCGAAGCGGCGGCATGTGGCGGCGGAACCGCATCAGCGGCTCCGGACGAGGCGGGCTGCGTAGACACCGTCGATCCCGTGCCGTGGGGGAAACGCGAAAAGGTCGCCCTCGTCCGTGAACAGCTCGCCCTCCACGACGCCGGCACCGAGGGGGAGGGAGGGGGGGGGAGCACGCCGGAACTCCGCGTTCCGCCGCAGCATGTCAGTCACGACCAAGGCATTCTCCTCGGGTTCGAGCGAGCATGTGGCGTAGACCAGTACCCCGCCCGGCGCCACCAGTGCGGCGGCGGCGGCGAGCAGGCGCCGCTGGCGCTCCGCTGCGCGAGCGATCGTGCCGGGGCGCAGCCGCCACCGGGCGTCGGGGTGGCGGGCCATCGTGCCGGTGGCCGTACAGGGGGCGTCCACCAACACGGCCTGCAGACTGCCTGGTGCGAACGGCGCCGACAGAAGATCGGCGGCGAGCAGGTGAACCGCCACTCCGCAGCGCCGCGTGGTCTCGATCAGCCGGGGGAGACGGCCCAAGCGCGCGTCCCCCGCCACGACGCGCGCCCCCGCCCGCGCCAGCGCGACCGCCTTGCCGCCCGGGGCAGCGCAGGCGTCGTAGACCCACACGCCGGTGGGGATCGCGGCATACCGAACCACGAGCGCCTGAGCCGCGTCTTGCACCAGGAACCCGCCTTCGGTGAAGCCGGGAAGCCCGGCCGGGGCCGGGTATCGGGTACGAGGTGCCGGGTTGAGCCGGAGGCCAGCTCCGAACGGCGCTTCTGTGACCTCGATCCCGGCCGCTCGGAGCCGGTCCCTGATGGTCCGTTGGTCCCATCGTGCCGGTTGCAGGGTCAGTGGCGGCTTGGCGTCGTTCCACGCGACGAGCCGGTCGGTGTTCAGGTCGCCGAACTGCGCCCTCCAGCGCCGCACCAGCCACTCGGGATGTGTAGCCCCGGCACCTGAGACCTGGTCTCTGGCAGCCGCCAGTTTCCGCAGCGCCTGATTCACGTACCGCGCCGCTGCTTCCCCGGCGGTTTCGCGGGCCAGTTCGACGCTCGTGGACACCGCGGCGTGGTGGGGGACGCGGGCTAGGCAGCGGAGCTGGTACAGACCCAGGCGGAGGATGTCGTGGAGGCGAGGGTCGGCGTGGGCCAGCGCGAGCGTGTGGTCGAGCTCGGCCCGGCGGCGCAACACGCCGGCGGAGAGCTCGTAGGCGAGCCGGCGATCGCGTTCAGTCAGGCCGGCGAGTGCGCGGTCGCGGGCGTCGCCAAGGGTGGCGCCGGCGCCTACCGCGTGGAGGACGCCCAGCGCCGCGCGCCGCGCGGCAGTGGCTCCCTTAATCCAGCATCCCCTTGACCGGGCTGGACGGCACGGCGACCTCCCGCCGCGGCATGCGGCCGGCCAGGAACGCCGCGCGGCCGGCGTCCACGGCGAGCCGCATCGCGTGCGCCATCGCCACCGGATCCTGCGCCGCGGCGATGGCCGTGTTCATCAGGATGCCGTCCACGCCTTGTTCCATCGTGACGCACGCGTCGGACGCCGTCCCGACGCCGGCGTCGACCACCACCGGCACCGAGAGACGGCGCTTGATGGTGCGGACACTGAACGGGTTGAGCAGGCCCAGCCCGCTGCCGATCGGCGACGCGAGGGGCATGACCGCCGCGCACCCCGCGTTCTCGAGCCGCAGCGCGGTGATCAAGTCTTCGTTGCTGTAGGCCAGGACCTTGAAGCCGTCCTGCACGAGCGTCTTCGCGGCCTCGAGCAGCCCCGCGACGTCGGGAAGCAACGTCTCCTGATCGCCGATGACCTCGAGCTTCACGAAGTCGTTGAAGCCCGCCTCGCGTCCGAGCCTCGCGTAGCGGACGGCATCGTCGGCGCTGTAGCAGCCGGCGGTGTTGGCGAGGAGGAAGAACCGCTTGGGATCGAGATGGTGGAGGACGCCTTCTTCTTTGGTGCGGTCGAGATTCACCCGCCGCACCGCGACGGTGACGATTTCGGCACCCGAGGCTTCGATGGCGCGCACCATCGTCTCGTTGTCGCGGTACTTCCCGGTTCCCACCATGAGGCGTGACTGGAAGGTCCGTCCCCCGATGGTGAACGGCGTGTCCCGCGCCGTCTCCACGGCGGTCGTCATGAGCTCATCCCCCTCCCACGAAATGCACCAGCTCGATCGTGTCGCCGGCCGCGACGGTCACCTCGCCCAGGGCCGGACGTCGCACGATGCGGCGGTTGTGTTCAACCACCACCGTGCGCGGGTCGAGGCCAAGCGCAGCAAGCAGCTCGAGCAAGGTCCCCGGCGCCACGGCGCGGGGCTCTCCGTTCACGACGACGTCGACGCTCGCGTTCACTGTGTCAGCTCCGTCATCATCCGACGCGCCGCTTCCTCGGGCTCGGTCGCTTCCCACAAGGCGCGGATGGCGGCCACCCCCCAGGCACCCGAGTGCCGGACCTCGCGGACCCGCTCCGGCGTCACCCCGCCGATCGCCACCGTCGGCAGGCCGAGCCGCGCGACGGCGCGCAGGGCGTCGAGCCCGATCGGCGGGCGGTCGGGGTGGGTCGCCGTGGCGAACACGGGCCCTACCAAAAGATAGTCGGCTCCCTCGGCCTGTGCCGCCGCAGCCTCGGCCAAGTCGTGGACGGACCGACCGATCCACCACGCCGCGTGCAGGCGCCGGGCGTCCGCGACGGCGAGGCTGCCGGAGCCGAGTTGCACGCCGGAGGCCCGGGTCGCCAGTGCGACGTCCAGCCGGTCGTTCACGAAGAGTCGGACGCTCGGACTGTCGGACAGTCGGACTGCGAGCTCGTAGTGCTCGAGTCCCGTGAGCTCGCGGCCTCTCGCGTGGAACGCGAGCTCCGGGCCGCCTCCCTCCATCAGGTCCGCGGCAATCGCGAGGAGATCCGCCCGTCGCGCGACGCGCTCGTCGGTGATCGCGTGGAGGCGGGGAAGCGGGGACTTCATCACGTGAACCGCTGGCCGACCCGCACGCCACGCCCGCGGATCCAGTCGGCCGCGGGCATCCGGGGCTTGCCGGCCGGTTGGACCTCCTCCACCTCCACGGCTCCCGCCCCCGCAGCCATCCGCAATCGGCCGTCGGCTGTCAGCACCTCTCCAGGAGCACCGCGACCGTCCGCCGCTCGTGCCCCGAACAGCTTCACCTCCCGGCCGTCCAGCTCCGTCCACGCGCCGGGCTTCGGGTCGAGCGCAAGAATGGCACGCACGATCTCGCTGGCGCCGTGGTCCCAGTGAATCCGTGCCATCTCTCGGGTGAGCTTCGGGGCGTAGGTCGCGCGCGTCTCGTCTTGCGGGACCGGTTTCGCGAGCCCCTGCTCCATCAGGCCGAGGGCTTCGATCAGGGCCTGCGCGCCGACCTCGGCGAGATGCTCGGAGAGCTCGCCGCCGGTGATATCGGGCGGGATCGCGTGGGGGATCTGGTGCAGGATCGGTCCACTGTCGAGTCCTGCGTCCATCTGCATGATCGTGACGCCGGTCTTCTGCAGGCCGTTGCGGACGGCCCATTCGACCGGCGCCGCCCCGCGCAGCTCGGGGAGCAGCGACGGATGAACGTTCACCATGCCGCGCAGCGGGATCGCCAGCAGCTCGGGGCGCAGGATGTGCCCGTAGGCGACGACCACGCCGATGTCGGCGTGGAGCCCGCGGACTTGCTGGTAGAACTCGGGCGTCGTCGGCCGCTCGGGCTCGAGCCCCGGGACGGCCTCGGCCTGCGCGGCGAGCTTGATGGGTGACGGCAGCAGCTGCGAACGGGAGCGTCCCTGCGGCCGGTCGGGCCGGGTGACCACTGCGGCGACATCGAAGCCCTCGCCCAGCAGGGCCTCGAAGGAGGGGACCGCGAACTCGGGCGTGCCGAAGAAGACGACGCGCACTACAGCTCGCCCGCCGGCTCCGGCGTCACCTCCTTGAGGTAGCCGGACTTCCCCAGGCGGGCCTTCTTCCACTTGGCGAGGAGGAGGCTGCGCTTCACGGCGCTCAAGTGGTCGAGGAAGAGAATCCCGTCCAGGTGGTCGATCTCGTGCTGGATGGCGCGCGCCTTGAAGCCGGACGCTTCCGCCGTGTAGCGCCGGCCGTCGCGATCTGTCGCCTCCACGATGATCGCGAGCGGGCGCGCGACGTCCCCGAAGACGTCGGGGATGGAGAGACACCCTTCCTCGGCGGTCTCGTGCTCGTCGCCGTGCTGTACGATCACCGGGTTGATGAGGACGAGCGGCGGCGGGGCGTCCGGCCCGACGTCCACCACGGCGACCCGGCGCGCGACGCCGACCTGATTCGCGGCCAAGCCGACGCCCTTGGCGGCGCGCATCGTCTCGAACAGGTCGTCGACCAGCCGCCGGACCTCGTCGTCCACGGCTGCCACCGGCGCCGCGCGCTGGCGCAGCATGGGGGAGCCGAGGAGGTGGAGGTCTCGGACGGTCACGCCGACTTGGCCTCGGCGCCGCTCTTCAGGATCGTGGCGATGTTGCTGCGCATCACCACCAGCTTCGCCTCGCCGCTGCGAATCGTGACCTCGTTCTCCTTGAGGTGCACGACTTCACCGATGATCCCGCCGGAGGTGACGATCTGATCGCCCCGCTGCAGCGCCGCGAGCAGCTCCTTGTGCTTCTGCTGCTGCTGGCGCTGGGGACGGATCAGCAGGAAGTAGAAGATCGCGATGAATGCGCCGACCTGGACCAGCACGATAGCGAGTCCCCCGCCGGCCTGGCCTTGGGGGGCGAAAAGGAGCGCGTAGAGTCCGGTCATGGTCATCCCGGTTGAGTGTAGCGGCGGCGCCAGTCGGCGGCCCACCGCGGCAGGTCCCCCGCGCGGATCGCCGCGCGCATCTGGGCGGCGAGCCGGATCAAGTACCGCACGTTGTGCAGCGACAACAGGCGCAGTCCCAACAGCTCCTCGGCTACGAACAGGTGGCGCAGGTAGCCGCGCGAAAAGGTCGTACAGGTCTCGCAATCGCAGCCGGAGTCGAGGGGCCGCGGGTCTTCCCGGTGCGCCGCATTGCGGATGTTCACGGGACCATCCGGCGTGAACGCCGCGCCGTTGCGCCCGTTACGGGTGGGGGCGACGCAGTCGAACAGGTCCATCCCGCGCTCCACGGCCGCCACGAGATCCTCGGGAAACCCCACGCCCATAAGATAACGGGGGAGCGCGGCCGGCAGCCGCGGCTCCAGCGCCTGCAACGTCTCGTACATCGCGGGCTTGGGCTCGCCGACCGCCAGCCCGCCGACGGCGAGACCGGTCCAGGCGCCCATCTCGAGGATCCGCTGCAGGCCCTCGGTGCGGAGCGCGTGGTGGGTTCCGCCCTGAAGGATAGGCCATAACGTCTGTCGGACGGTGGGACGGTCGGACGGTCGGACTGACTGCGCCTGGCGGTCCGACGGTCCGACTGTCCCACCGTCCGACAATTCCCGATGTCGTCGGGCGCATCGCTCCAGCCACCGCAGCGTGCGCTCGAGGGCGTCGCGGGCGGTGGGTTCGTCCGCCCTTCCCGGCGCGACGTGATCGAACGCCATCGCGACGTCCGCGCCGAGGATCCACTGGATGTCGGTGGCGCGCTCGGGGGTGAGGCGGCGGCGCGCCCCGTCGACGTGGCTCTGGAACTCGACGCCGTCCTCGTCCACACGGCGGAATCCGTCCAGCGAGAATACCTGGAAGCCGCCCGAGTCGGTGAGCAGCGGGCGGTCCCAGCCCATGAAGCGGTGCAGGCCGCCGAGCGTGGCGACGACGTCCTCGCCCGGGCGCACGTGCAGGTGGTAGGTGTTGGCGAGCACGAGGCTGGCGCCGACGGTCATCAGGTCGCGCGGCGAGAGCGTGCGCACGGTCGCCTGTGTGCCGACCGGCATGAAGACCGGCGTCTCCACCCGGCCGTGGGGCAGGGTGAGGAGCCCGGAGCGGGCGGCGCCGCTGGTAGCTTCCACCTGGAATTCGAACACGATGCAATCAGATGATCGCCATGGCGTCGCCATAAGAGTAGAAACGATATCCCTCCTGCACCGCCTCCTGATACGCCGCCATCACGTGCTCGTAGCCGCCGAACGCACACACCAGCATCAGCAGCGTGGAGCGGGGAAGATGGAAGTTCGTGAGCAGCCGGTCCACCGCCCGGAAGCGATACGGTGGGTGAATGAACAGTCGCGTCTCGCCCGCCCCGGCGCGCACCCGTCCCGCCTCGTCGGCCAGCGTTTCGAGCGTGCGAACCACGGTCGTGCCCACCGCCCACACCTGACCGCCCGCCGCGCGGCGCGTGTTGATGGCCAGCGCCGCCTCCTCGCTCACCGTATACGCCTCGTCGTGCATCACGTGCCGCTCGAGCTCCTCCCCCGCCACCGGCTTGAACGTGCCCGGCCCGATGTGCAGGTCCAGCCGCGCAATGGCGACGCCCGTCGCCGCGAGCCGGGCCAGCAGCTCCGGCGTAAAGTGCAACCCTGCGGTCGGCGCCGCGACGCTGCCGGCGTGCTCGGCGTACACGGTCTGGTAGCGCTCCCGGTCGGCGTCCGTCGGCGGGCGACGGATGTACGGTGGCAAAGGGACTGCGCCGTAGCGCGCGAGCGTGGCACGGGCATCGAGCGCCCCGGCGAACCGCACGCGTCGCATCCCGCCGCCAAGCACCTCGAGGATCTCGACGACGCTGTCGTCGCCGAAGCGAACGCGTCGTCCCGGCTTGAGTTTGCCTCCCGGATGCCCCATCACGAGCCACGACCCGTCCTGGAGCTCGCGCACGACGAGGATCTCCGCCGGCGCACCCGCCTTCCCGCCTCCCGCTTCCCGGTTCCCGCGCAGTCTCGCCGGGATCACGCGAGAGGTGTTGAGGACGAGCACATCCGCTGGCGTGAGGAGGTCGAGCAGATCGGGAAAGCGCCGGTGCTGCACCACGCCGCCGGCGCGCTCGAGCAGCAACAGCCGGCTCGCGGCGCGATCGGGGAGCGGC
>QHUY01000165.1 GCA_003223415.1 Gemmatimonadota bacterium | reverse complement strand
CTACGGCGACGTGAACTCGACCGTCGCGGCCGCGCTCACCGCGGCGAAGCTCGGCCTCCGCGTCGGACACGTCGAGGCGGGGTTGCGAAGCCGGGACTGGTCGATGCCGGAGGAGATCAATCGGGTCGTCACGGACCGGCTGTCCGATGTGCTGTTCGCGCCGTCGCGGGACGCTGTAGCAAACCTCGCGCTCGAGGGGATCCCAGGGGAGCGGGTCCAGTTCGTCGGCAACATCATGATCGATGCGCTATGCTGGGGGCTCCCCCTCGCCCAGGAGCTGGACGCGCCCGCGCGGCACGGCGTGGCCGGCGCCCCCTATGCGGTCGTGACGCTGCACCGCCCAACGAACGTCGACGAGCCGGCCGTGTTGCGCGAGCTCTGCGAGGCGCTGGAACGGCTAGGCAGCGAAATGGCCGTGCTGTTCCCCGTGCATCCGCGGACGCGGGACCGGCTGCGTGGTCTGGACGCACGGCGCAACGGCGGCGGCCTACGGCCGCTCGAGCCGCTGGGCTACGTGGAGATGTTGAGTCTCGTGGCGGGCGCGGAGCTGGTCATTACGGATTCGGGTGGGCTCCAAGAGGAAACGACTTTCCTCGGCGTGCCCTGTCTCACCGTGCGGGCGAACACCGAGCGGCCGGTCACCTGTCTCCATGGGACCAATCGGCTGGTGGCTCCGCGCTGCGAGGCCATCCTCGCCGCGGCCGCGCGCGCACGGGGCCAGCGGTCGCCCGCCCGGCCCCTGATTGAGCGCTGGGATGGGCGGACCGCGGCGCGGATCGCACGCGTGCTGTGCGAAGGGGTGCGCTACGACGCCGACGAGGCGGAGCCGAGCGCGGGGGCACGGCCACGTCAGCCGCGCCGCGCCGTCGCGATCCCGCAGCCTGCGACCGCTGGTTAAGAGGGCGGGTCAGAGCAGCCCGTTCACGCATTCGGGTGGTCGCGCAGTGCGGCGGTTGCGGTGACCGCCGCGTGAACGTCACACCTGAGGAGGTGATGGTTTGACCAGCGACCAGCACTCCGCGGGGGGCGGACCGCACGCCGCTCCCCGCAGGGGCTCGCGCTCCGGCGGGACGAGGGGAGCTAGGTCTGTGAGGGCGAATGTGATGATCGCTGCAGCCGGAGTCGTGGTGGCCGCTTGTGTCGGGGCCGACAACCCGGCGGCAGTCGATGCGGCGCAATTCGCCCGCGGGGCCCCCGACCTCATTGTGGACGCCCAATGGCTGGCTCGCTCCTGGGTGGTGTACGATCAGGATCTGAATGAGGACCCTTGCAGCCTCGCGGAGGGGGGCGTCACCCCTGGCGTCCATCACGTGCTGCGGTTCACCGTCTCCACACCCAACATCGGGAACGCCGATGTCTTCATCGGCAATCCGCTCGACCACGTCGCAGCGAACGACGGGATGTTCGAGTACGCGACCTGCCACAATCACTTCCACTTCCGGCACTACACGCTGTACGAGCTTGTTGATCCCGCGACCGGCAAGGTCTGGCGCGCCGCGAAGAAGGGCTTCTGCATGGTCGACACGGACGCCGTGGCAGACCGACGGGGGCCGTGGGCCTACCGCGCATGTGGCACGAGGACCACACCGGGCAACCAGGGGATCAGCGTCGGGTGGGCCGACACGTACAGCAAGCACATCGGCGGCCAGTATTTCGTGCTCGACGGCGGGGACGGGCAGGATCCCGTGCCGCCCGGCGAGTACATCATCCGGATCACCGTGAATCCCCCGTTCACGCCGAACCCCAATGACCCCAAGGACGTTGCATGTCCCTTTACCGATCCGGACGGGTTCTGCCACATGGTGAAGGAACGCAGATACGACAACAACGTGGCCCAAGTGCGGATCACGATCCCGGGCCTTCCCGCTCCGACCGGGTTCGGGCCGGGGAGCGCGGATCCGCCCGACGGGGAACTCATTGATCAGGATCCGCACTGTAGCCCACATCCGGGCGGGGTCGTGTGCGGAGTGTGGGCGACGGCGTCCGAGATGTCGCCAGCGGGCAACCGGCCCTCCCACCTTCCGGGCGCTCTCCCTGGCTCCTTCGGACCGACTTCCCTCCTAGCCTACTGAGTCAATTCGACCGACGCTCGGCTGTAGATGTAGCGCCCGTTGTACCCGAACGGCGACGCCGCCGCCCACGGGAATGTCAAGAAATTGCTGTTAAAGTCGTTCGTGGGCTGGTCTGGGTAGGTATCGAAGAGGTTGCGGACGCCGACCGACAGGTCCACGTGGTTGAAGCGGTAGCCCAGCTCCGCGTCGAGGAGGGACTTGCCCCCATAAGTCTCCCTGCAGGCGTCGCAGAAACCTGGCTTCGCCGAGGCGAAGCCGCCCAAATACAATCCGCGGGCCAGCGCATGGAACCGGCCCGTGGAATACTTAGCCGTGGCTGTGCTCCGCCAGTCAGGCCGTTCCTCCTCGATGCCCACGCGGGTCACTACGTCGAGCAGCCGCGACTCGGGCGAGTTCTGGAGCACGGCGGGCAACGGGTTGACTCGGGCGATCTCATTCTTGGTGTAGTTGAGTGCCCCTGTGAGGTCGAGTGTGCCTGCCCTCCCCACCGGGAGTCGCAGATTGGCCGTGACATCCACGCCCTGAGTCCGGGTGTCCAGGCCGTTGGTGAAGTATTGGACGCCGCTGACGTCGGTGATGCCATTGCGCTTCAGAATCGCCAGCGTGGTGTCGTCGTCGAAGGTCGCGCCGAGCAGGATGCGGCTGTCGATCTTGATGTAGAAGTAGTCGGCGGTCATCGTCACGTTGCTCCACGGCGAGTAGGCAAACCCGCCGCTGAAGTTCACCGCAGTCTCCGCTCGCAGCGGCTTCGAGCCGAGCACCCGCGCGGCGGGATCTCCCACGGGAAAGATGCCGGTCCGCTCGGGCACTCCGCCGACGACGTTGGTGACCACCTTGCTGAAGTACTCCTGGCTGAGCCCCGGGGCGCGGAACCCCGTGCTCGCGGCCCCGCGCAACGTGAGTCGCTTCCAGGGCTGGTATCGCAGGGCCAGCTTCCCTGTGACCCGCTCACCGAAGTCGCTGTAGGT
>QHUY01000055.1:25084-43637 GCA_003223415.1 Gemmatimonadota bacterium | reverse complement strand
CGTGTAATAGTTGATGCCCAGGAAGTCGATCGGCTGGGCGATCAACCGCAGGTCGGCGTCGGGGAAGGCCGGCCACGCGGGACCGAAGATCTCGGCCAGCTCCGCCGGGTAGGGGCGGCCCAGCACCGGTTCCAGGTACTGGCGGTTCATGTAGGCGTCCGCGCGACGCGCCGCCGCGACGTCGGCCGGCGCGTCGCTGGCGGGGTGCTTCGGCTCGATGTTGAGGACGATGCCGATGCGGCCCCCCCCCCTGCCCTCGGCCCGGTAGGCCTGCACGGCCGCCCCATGCGCCCGGAGCAGGTGGTGCGCGACCCGGGGGGCGGACTCCGGTGTGCTGTAGCCGGGCGCCAGCGTGCCGTGCACATAGCCGCCGTCCACCACCACCCACGGCTCATTGAGAGTCGTCCACAGCGGAACACGGTCGTGGAACGCGCGGAACAGGACGCCGGCGTAGTCGGCGAACCAGTGGGCGCTGTCGGGATTGAGCCAGCCGCCCAGGTCGTCCAGGGCGGCAGGCAGGTCCCAGTGATACAGGGTGAGCACCGGCTGAATCCGGCGCTCGAGCAGCGCGTCGATCAGCCGGTCGTAGAAGCCGAGACCGCGCGGGTTGACCGTTCCCCGCCCGACCGGCAGAATCCGGCTCCAGGAGACACTGAAGCGGTAGGCGTTGAGGCCGAGGTCGTTGAGCAGCGCCACGTCGTCCCGGAAGCGGTGATAATGGTCGCAGGCGACGTCCCCCGTTTCGCCGTTCGCGGTGCGGCCCGGGGTGTGGGCGAAGCGATGCCAGATGCTCGGCCCGGCGCCGTCGGCGAGCGGCGAGCCTTCGATCTGGTAGGCCGAGGTTGCCGCCCCCCAGAGGAAGTCGTCGGGAAACTCACTCATAGCAGCGGTCGGTACCTATGGCCAGCGTAACGCTCGTCGGCATCAGGAAAATATACCTGGGCGGCGGACGCTCCCGGGTGGCGGTGGACGGTATCGATCTCGCGGTCGGCGACGGCGAGTTCGTCGTCCTGGTCGGGCCGTCGGGCTGCGGCAAGAGCACCACCTTGCGGATGGTGGCCGGCCTGGAGTCCATCTCGGCCGGAGAGCTGCGGATCGGCGAGCGCGTGGTCAACGACGTCCCCGCCAAGGACCGGAACGTCGCGATGGTGTTCCAGAACTACGCCCTGTACCCGCACATGACCGTCTTCGAAAACATGGCGTTCAACCTGAAGCTGCGGCGCCTGGCGGCCTCCGAGATCGACGCGCGGGTGCGCGAAGCGGCCGCCGTCCTGCGGATCGAGCCGCTGCTCGACCGGCGGCCTCGCCAGTTATCCGGGGGCGAGCAGCAGCGCGTGGCGCTGGGCCGGGCGCTCGTGCGCAAACCGGCCGTCTTCCTGTTCGACGAGCCGCTCTCGAACCTCGACGCCAAGCTCCGCGTCCAGATGCGGCGGGAGATCGCCCGCCTGCACCACCAGCTGGGCGCCACGATGCTCTACGTCACGCACGACCAAGCGGAAGCGATGACCCTCGGCGACCGCATCGTCGTCATGCACGACGGCCGGGTCCAGCAGATCGACCCGCCGCTCGCCGTCTACCGCTTGCCCCGCAACACCTTCGTGGCTGGCTTCATCGGCAGCCCAGCGATGAACCTCCTCGAGGGCGAGCTCGTGGCCGAAGAGTCGCCCGGCTTCCGCGCGAAGGGCGGCGCGTTCACCGTCGGCCTCCCCGCCGCGTGGGCGCATGGCCTGGCCACGCGCGCTGGCCGACCCGTGATCCTGGGCATCCGGCCGGAACACGTGCGCCCGACTAGCAGCGGGCCGGGGGGCGGAGGGGGGGGGGGGGCGGCGCGCCTGCGAGTCGATCTCGTCGAGCCGCTCGGCCAGGAGCTGCTGGTCTACGCCAGCGCCGGCGGTCACGAGATCACCGCCCGGCTCGCTCCTGGGACGCTCCTCGCGGTGGGCCAGCCGGTCGAGTTCGAGTTCGACCCGGAGGGCGTGCACCTGTTCGATCCCGACACGCGCGAGCGCCTCATCCCTAGCCCCTAGCCCCTAGTCCCTAGTCCCTAGCATTAGATTTCACCGCGCATGACCAGCATCCAGATCAAGAAGACCCACGAGGAGCCGGGAGAGACCTCGCTCGCCGTGACGGTGCCGCCCGAGAGCGTGCGGGAGGCCGAGGAGCGGGCCACGCGCGCCTGGCAGTCCCGCGCCCGGCTCCCGGGCTTCCGTAAGGGCAAGGCGCCGACGGCCGTGGTGCGCAAGCGCTTCGCCGACGACATCCGCCAGCAGGTGCTGCAGGAACTGCTGCAGGAAAGCTGGAAAGCCGCCCTCGCGCAGGAGCAGCTGAAGCCGATCGCCGACCCGCACATCCACAACCTCAAGTGGGAAGACGGCGCGCCCGTCACCTTCGAGTTCCACGTCGAGGTGAAGCCCGACCTGAAGCTCGAGCGCCTCGGCGGCTTCCGGCTGAAGCGCACCGTGCCTCCCGTGACTCAGGAGCAGCTCGACGCTCAGTTGCACACGCTGCGCGACCAGCGCGCCCCATGGACCCCGGTCACCGGGGAAAAGCCCAGGCCCAAGGAGCTGGTCCACGTCACCATCGCGCAGCGCCAGGGGAGCGAGGTCAAGGACCATCAGCCGTACCAGTTTGTCCTGGGCGAAGGCCGGGCTATTCCGGAGGTGGAGGAGCGGATCATGAGCCTCCTGCCCGGCGAGACGGTGGACGCCATGGTGCGGTTCCCCGAGGACTTCCCCGAGGAGGCCAAGCGCGGGCAGACCCGGGACATCCGGATCACCCTGCACGAGGTGAAGCGCCAGCAGCTCCCCGAGCTGACCGACGATTTCGCCAGGGAAGTCGGGGACTTCGAGTCGCTCGCGGCCTTGAAGCAGGCGGTGCGCCAGGACCTGGAGAAGGATGCCGGGCGCGAAGCCGACGCGCGGGTGCGGGGCGAGCTGATCGAGCAGATCGTGGCCGCCAACCGCGTGACGGCGCCGCGGCCGCTGGTCGAGCGGGCGCTGCTCGCGTACGCGCAGACCTACGGCATCCCGGAGGACCGTTGGGAGCAGTTCGCCGCCGAGTTCCGGCCCGTGGCCGAGGCGCAGGTGCGGCGCGACCTGGTGCTCGACGCGGTGGTGGAGAAGGAGAAGCTGTACGCGACCGAAGCCGAGCTCGACGAGCGGATCCAGCAGCTCGCGGCGCGGCGGCAGATGCCGGCGGCACAGTTGTACGCTTCGCTCGAGAAGGCCAAGCGGCTCCGCGACGTGGAGCGGAGCATCACCGAGGAAAAGGTGTTCGCCTTCCTCCTGTCCCAGTCGACCGTGGAGTAGCCGTGACGATGAGCACGATTTACCCGCCCTACATCATCGAGCGCTCGAGCCGGGGCGAGCGCACCTACGACATCTTCAGCCGGCTGCTCCTCGACCGCATCGTGTTCCTGGGCGCGCCGATCAACGACGATGTCGCCAACATCATCATCGCCCAGCTGCTGTTCCTCGACGCCGACAACCCCGAGCGCGACATCTACCTCTACATCAACTCGCCGGGGGGCATCATCTCGAGCGGCATGGCGATTTACGACACCATGCAGTTCCTGCGGGCGCCGGTGAACACGATCTGCATGGGGATGGCGGCCTCGATGGGGTCCTTCCTGCTCGCCGCGGGTCGCAAGGGGAAGCGCTCTGCGCTGCCGCACGCCCGCATCATGATGCACCAGCCCTCGGGGGGGGCGCAGGGCACCGCGGCCGATATCGAGATCCAGGCACGCGAGATTTTGTACCTGCGCGGCAAGCTCAATGAATTGTACGCCAAACACACCGGCAAGGCGCTGGATCTCATCGAAAAGGACATGGACCGGGACCGCTTCATGTCCGCGGACGAGGCCAAGGACTACGGCCTCATCGACAACGTCATCGCCCATCTCCAGGAGATGGACGGCGGCAAGAAGAAGGCCTGATCACTTGCGCCGGCCGGGGCGGCTTCCCATGTTTGGGCTCCATGTCCCACGATAAGCACCTCCGCTGCTCGTTCTGCGGCAAGTCCAAGGACTCGGTCCGGAAATTCATCTCCGGCCCGTCGGTCTACATCTGTAATGAATGCATCGCGCTGTGCAACGAGATCCTGGCCGAGGACGAGGAGCGGGAGGTCGCCGAGGCGATCACCCAGGTCCCCACGCCCGCCGAGATCAAGGACGTGCTGGACCAGTACGTGATCGGGCAGGAGCGGGCCAAGAAGACGCTCGCCGTCGCGGTCTACAACCACTACAAGCGCATCAACTCGCACTCAGGCCGCGAGGCCGAGGTCGAGCTGGACAAGAGCAACATCCTGCTGATGGGCCCGACGGGCGTGGGCAAGACGCTGCTCGCCCAGACGCTGGCGCGCATCCTGGACGTCCCCTTCACCATCGCCGACGCCACGACGCTCACCGAGGCCGGCTACGTCGGCGAGGACGTGGAGAACATCCTCGTGCGGCTGTTGCAATCCGCAGACTTCAATGTCTCCGAAGCCGAGCGCGGCATCGTCTACATCGACGAGATCGACAAGATCGCCCGCAAGTCCGAGAACCCCAGCATCACGCGCGACGTCTCGGGCGAGGGTGTGCAGCAGGCGCTGCTCAAGATCCTCGAGGGCACCGTGGCGAGCGTGCCACCCCAGGGCGGCCGCAAGCACCCGCAGCAGGAGTACATCCAGGTCAACACCAAGGACATCCTGTTCATCTGCGGCGGCGCGTTCGACGGGCTCGAGAAGATCATCGAGGCCCGCACCGGCCGCCGGCGGATCGGGTTCACCCGCGAAGAGGTCGAGCAAGGCGCGGTGGAGAAGGTCAAGCGGAACCCCTTCGCCGACGTCGAGCCCGACGACCTGCTGCGCTACGGGCTGATCCCCGAACTGGTCGGCCGCCTGCCGGTCAGCGTGCCGCTCGACGCGCTCGACGAGGAGGCGCTCATCCGCATCCTGGTCGAGCCCAAGAACGCGCTGGTCAAGCAATACCAGAAGCTGTTCGATCTCGAGGACGTGCGGCTCAGCATCGAGAAGGACGCCCTGCGCGCCATCGCCCAGAAGGCGATCAAGCGCGGCACCGGGGCCCGCGGCCTGCGCGCCATCCTCGAGGAGATGATGACGGACATCATGTTCGAGCTGCCGAGCCGTGACGACGTGCGCGAGGTCGCCGTCACCGCCGAGTGCGTCAGCGAGGGCCGACAGCCGTTGCTCGTCACCGAACGGGCGCGCCAGAAGAAAGAAGCCTGACGGCTCCCATTTCCCGGTTCATCGGCTCCTTTCCGCGCGCCGATGCCCTGCTCGACCCCCCGCTCCCCGAAGTCGCCTTTATCGGCCGCTCCAACGTCGGCAAGTCGAGCCTCTTGAACGCGGTCACCGGCACGCGAATCGCGAAAGTGTCCGGAACCCCGGGGAAGACCCGAATGCTCAACGTGTTCCTGGTGCCGGGGCTCGGGGCTCGGGGCGCGGGGCGCGGTGAGGCGGAACCCCGCGCCCCGAGTCCCGAGCCCCGAGCCCCGCTGTACTTTCTCGACCTCCCGGGGTATGGATACTCGCGGGCGAGCAAGACCGAGCGGACCGCCTTCCGCCGACTCGTCACGCACGCCCTACGGCGCGAGCGGTTGGCGGGCGTCGTCTGGCTGCTCGACGTCCGCCACGAGCCGTCGGCGGGCGACCGGACGATGCAGGACCTGCTGGCCGCAGCAGGCACGCGGGTCCTTGCGACGGTCACAAAAAGCGACAAGCTTCGCCGCACACCACGGCTGCGCCGCGAGCAGGAGCTGCGAGAGACCCTGGGACTCGACGCGGATCAGATCATCGTAACAAGCGCGAGGACGGGCGAGGGGATCGAGGAGCTGCGGGAAGCGATCGCGGGGTTGATCAGAGAGAGTGCATGAGGCGACTGGGTGCTAAGCGGCTAAGGGGCTGGGCGGCTAAGGGAGGTCTCCTGGTCGCGGGATTCCTAGCCGCATACCCTCATAGCCCCTTAGCCGCTCAGGATTCTCTGCCCGTCGGCTACGGCACCTTGAAGCGCGACGACATCGTGGTCCGCTTCGCGACCGGCCAGGTCGAGATCCAGATCCTGCCGCTCGACGAGCAGGTGATCCGGCTGCTCGCCTCTGACACCTACCGCTCGCTACGCGACCTGATCAAAAGCAAACAGACCGACATCGACGACCAGGCCCAGCGGGCGGGCGTCCGTCACCCCACGCTGGTCCTGGTCACGTTTTTCGGCGACGTGCCGCAGGCGCGCTTCGTGGCCGAGGACGTCAACCTCACCAGCCGCGGCCGGTTGTTCCGCTCCGTCGGCATCGTGCCTCTCTCTCCGGTATGGAGCTCGCAGCAGCTCGAGGCCCACCAACAGGCCGTGGCGATCTACGTGTTCGAAGAGGGGATCAGCTTCCGCGAGCAGCTCACCGTGAGCTACGAAGGCCTCACGAGCGACTCCTGGAGCCGCGCCGCGCGGGTGCTCGACCAGGAGCGGGCGCGGGTGCTGGCGCGGGCGCAGGCGAAGCAGAATCCGTAGTGCGAGCCTCTTCTCATCCCCTCCTCTTCGCCCTTGGCGGCGCGGCTCTCCTCGGTCTCGGCTGGGCGTTCTGGTACCTGCTGGCCCGACTCGACCGCAGCGAGCGGGAGCGGCGTCACGCCACGGGCGAGCTCAACCGGCGGCTCTCGGAGCTGTTCTCCCTCCAGGAGCTCTCCTACGTCCTGTCCGACTCGCTCCAGCTCGAGCGGACCGTGGATCAGGTGGTGCGTTACGCCTTGCGCTTCTTCGAGGCGCGCGGCGCCCTCGTGGCGCTCGCCGGCGAGGGGGACTCGGACCCGCTGCGGGTCGCGGCCGCCGAGGGGGCGCTCGCCCACCTCAAGGGGACCACGATTCCGCGCGACGACACCGGCCTCGTCGCGCGTTCGGTAGGCAAGGACCGCATCGAGCAAGTCCGCAACTCGCCCAGCCCGGGAGGGACATCAGGGGGGGGGGGGGCGGGGGGGGCGGAACGGACGCAGCTCGTGGGCCAGACGATGGCCGACGCCGCGGCCGCCGTGCCGCTGCGCGCCCACGGTGTGGTCGTGGGCTCGCTCGTCGTCGCCGAGCCGCGTGGCGGGGTGTTCCACGCCAACGACATCCGGCTGCTCTCGACCATCGCGACCCACGCCGCCGTCGTGCTCGCGAACGCGCGCTTCTTCGAGATGGTGCGGCGCGCCAAGGAGCAGTGGGAGACGGCGTTCGACGCGCTGAGCGAGGGCATGGCCGTGGTGGACGAGGAGGGGCGCGTGCGCCGCGCGAATCGCGCGCTCGCGGCGATGCTGGGCCGTCCCGTCATCGACGTGATCGGCCAGCACCTCTCCCACGCGCTGGGGCAGGCGCCCGCGCTCCAGGAGCTGCTCGAGGCAACGCGCCGCGGTGAGAGGTCCACGCCCGTGGTCGCCCGCTCCGCGCCGCTGGGTCGCACGATGCGCGTCGCCGCCGCGCGCATGCCCACCCCCACCGCCGAGCAAAGCCTCGTGGTGCTGGTGGAGGACGTGACAGACCAGCAGTCGCTGGAATCCCAGCTCATCCAGAGCGAGAAGCTCGCGGCCGTTGGCCAGCTGGTGTCGGGCGTCGCTCACGAGCTCAACAACCCGCTCACGTCGATCGCCGGGCTGGCAGAGTTCCTCCTGGAGCAGCGCGAGCTGGGCCCAAACGACCGCGGCCACCTCCGGGTGATCCACGAGCAGGCCGAGCGCGCCGGACGCATCGTGCGCGACCTGCTCACCTTTGCGCGCAAGAGCACGACCGAGCGCGCCGACGTGGACCTGAATGACGTGGTGCGGCGCACGTTAACGCTGCTGAGCTACGACCTCCGGCTCGAGGACGTCGAGACGCGGCAGGACCTCGCCCCCGCGCTGCCCGAGATCCTCGGCGACCGCCACGCCCTGCAGCAGGTCGTGCTGAACCTCCTCACCAACGCGGGGCACGCCGTGGCCGGCAACCCGGCCGGCCAGCCCCGCATCATCCAGGTGCGCACCTGGTTCGACGGGCAGGTCCACCTCCGCGTCACCGACAATGGACCGGGGATCCCCGACGCGGCCGTCTCGCAGCTGTTCACCCCGTTCTTCACCACGAAAGAGCCCGGCCAGGGCACCGGCCTCGGGCTGTCCATCAGCTATTCCATCATCCACGCCCACGGCGGGCACATCGTGCTGGAACGCCCGCAGGAAGCTCCCACCCTGCCCCCCCCCCCCCCCCCGCCCCCCCGGCGGAAACGCCACCACAGGCTGCGCGCCAGGTGCACGGTCCCCTGTCTCCCCCGGAGGTCCCGGCCAGCCGGCGCCGCATCTTGCTGGTGGACGACGATCCGGCGGTGCGCCGCGTGGTCCGGGCGCTGTTCGGCCGCGAGGGGCACACGGTCGAGGTCGCTCGCAACACCCAGCAGGCGTTGGAACTGGCGGCCAGCAATACCTACGACCTGATCATCGCCGACGGGCGCGCCACAGCCAGGGGCCGGGGCACAGCAGGAGCGGGGAGCGGCAGGAAACTCTTCGTGGAGGAACTGGTGGCCCGGAAGGCGGGCCTCAAGGACCGGATCCTCGTCGCCACGGGGGACGTGCGGCCCGCGACGGAAGAAGCGCTGGGTCGTCTCGGCCTGCGCTACGTGCGCAAGCCTTTCAACCTCCGCGACCTGCGGGACGAGGCCGCGCGCGTCTGGGCCGCTACCACGCTGTCGTAGGCCTCCGCGGGCCAACCATAGACGGACAGGTTCACGGCGCCACCCGGCGCGAACTTCACGCCTTCCCGCAACAGCAGCGCCCGCTGGAGGACCGCGTTGTGATCGTGCGCCGAAAGGGAGATGCGGCCCGCCGCGTTGATCACGCGCCACCACGGGACATCGTTGTCCTCGGGAAGGGCCGACAGCGCCCAGCCCACCGTGCGCGCGGCGCCCGGCCGGCCGGCCAGTCGCGCCACGATGCCATAGGTCGCTACCCGCCCCTTGGGGATGTGTTTCACGACGCGATAGATCCGGTGATAGAACGGGTTCACGGCGCTCCCGGCTGTTGCTGGGTCCCCACCCTCAACCGTCGGGCTAGGATACACGTAGGACGTCTTCCAGCAAGCCCGCGTCCCCACCCCCCACCATTGACAAAACGTCTTCCAGTGCTCTGCGCTCCCGGGGCCAGGAGACCCGCTTGGCAGCCTCCGCGGCGGGCAGCCACTCCGCCCGGTCGTGCTCTTGGGAGAGCCGCGGCTCGGCACTCGAGGGCACGAACGCCGCGAACACCGGGATCAAGGCGAGCACGTCCGACTGGTGTTGGTAGAATGCCTCAGTACGGCTGAGGTTGTAGAGTCGCTCGGGCACGTAGCCCGTCTCTTCACGCAACTCCCGCAGCGAGGCTGCCACCGGCGTCTCCCCCGACTCGATGGTCCCGTGCACGATTTCCCACGAGCCGGGGCAGCGGCCGCCGTCCGCGCGCCGCAGCACGAGTACCTCGAGTCCGCCCCCGCCGGTGGCGCGCCGCAGCGCGAACGTGTCGACGAAGCAGACGCGGATCTCGGTCACGGTCGCCACGCGGCGAGGCCGCGCAGCAAGAGCGAGCCCGGCGAGCATCGGCCGCATGGTCGCGCGACGGTCAGTGCGGCCGCCGGCGGCCGAGCACGGCCTCGAGCCGGGCCGAGAGCGCCCGCGCGCGGAACGGCTTCGACAGGAAGTCGTCGGCGCCCAGCTCGAAGACGCGGACCTCATTGTCCTCGTCGCCCTTGGCGGTGAGGACGATCACCGGGATCGTCGCGGTGGCCGGCCGCGACCGCAAGTGCGACAGGACCCCATAGCCGTCGAGGCCGGGGAGGTTGAGGTCGAGCACGATGATGTCCGGCCCCACGCGGTCCACCTGGTCGAGCGCCTGCACGCCGTCCCGCGCCTCGGTCACCAGGTAGCCATCGCGCTCGAGGAGTTCTTTCATCACCTTGCGGAGACTGTCCTCGTCGTCCACCAGCAGTACCTTGCGCGCGGGCTCGCCGTGCGCGCCGCTAGCGCGCGGGGGTGCCGGCTCCTCCAGCAGCTCGAAGTGCGCCCCGAGCGGCTCCGGGAGGGGGGGAGAGATGGGGGCGGGGGGCGCCCCAGGGCCGGCGCCCGGCACCGCCCGCGCGTGGCCCACCGTCCGGCTGGGGTGCGGCGGTGGAGCCGACTCGGCCACACGCTCTTCCTCCGCCGGGATGTCCACCACCCGCAGCAACTCGTCGATCGTCGACTCGCCTCGCAGCACGTGCGCAAGACCGCTTTCCCACAGGAATTTCATTCCGGCGCGGCGCCCCGCCGCGGCGATCTTGTCCGCCGTCTCCCCGGCGGCGATCCGCCGCTCGAGCTCGGGGCTCATCGTCAGGACCTCGAGGATGGAGAAGCGGCCGCGATAGCCGGTCATGGCGCAGTCCGGGCACCCCGCCGCGCGATAGAGCGGCGTGCCCGTCGGGATCCATTTTCTGAGACGCTCGGGCGGGGCCTCCATCCAGACTTCCTTGCAAGTGGGGCACAGCTTGCGCATCAAGCGCTGCGCCACCACGCCCCGCAGCGCGGCCGCGATCTTGTAAGCCTCCACGCCGATGTCCACCAGGCGGGTCACCGCGTTGGCGGCATCGTTGGTGTGGAGCGTCGAGAGCACGAGGTGACCGGTGAGCGACGCCTGGACGGCGATCTGCGCCGTCTCGCGGTCGCGGATCTCGCCTACCAGCACCACGTTGGGGTCCTGCCGCAGGATCGACCGCAGGGCCGCCGCAAAGGTGAGTCCGGCCTTCTCCTGGACCTGCACCTGCACGATCCCCGCCATCCGGTATTCGACCGGGTCCTCCACGGTGACGATGTTCACCCCTTCGCCCTTGATCAGGTTGATCATGGAGTACAGGGTGGTGGACTTGCCCGATCCCGTGGGACCCGTGACCAGGATGATCCCCTCATGGTTCTCGAGCAGCCGTTGGATCGCCTGGCTCTCGCCGGGGTTCAGGCCGAGCGAGTCGAGCGACTTGACGGTGGCGCGCGAGTCGAGGATGCGGATGACGACCTTCTCGCCCAGGGCCGCCGGCAGCGTCGAGACGCGCAGGTCGATCGGCTGGCTGTTCACCGACACGCGGGCGCGCCCGTCCTGCGGCCGCATCCGGTCGGCGATGTCCAGCGACGACATGATCTTGATCCGGGAGATCAGGGGCACGCCGGCGGCGCGCGGGATCTTCATCACCTGGCGCAGCACGCCATCGATGCGATACCGCACGGCAACCCCTCCCTCTTCCGGCTCGATGTGGATGTCGCTCGACCGCGAGAGGATCCCCTCGGAGATGATCAAGTCCACAAGCTTGACGACCGGCCGCTGGCTCGCCTCCGCTTCCGTCGCCGTGAGGTTGATGTCTTCCGGCGGCGCCTCGGTCCCCAGTGTCACGAGACCGGGTTCGGCCATGCCTTCGAGGAGGCGATCGAGCGCCTTCTCGGGGCGGTACAGCTCGTCCAGCTTGGCGGCGATCTGGGACGGCGCGGCAAGCAGCAGACGGATCTCCCGCGTCATCGCGAACGCCATCGCCTTCTCGGCGTCGAGGTCGAAGGGGTTGGACGTGGCGATCTCGAGGAACGAATCCGTCATCCGAATGGGGGCGACGCGGAACCGGCGGGCCAGCTGCTCGGGGACGCGGTCCCGGATGGTGAGATCCACCTGCGGCAGGCTGGCGATCTTCAGACGGTACCGGGCGGACAGCTTCTCGAGGATCTGCGCGTCCGTGGCGACCTTTTTCGAGACCAGCGTCTCCCACAGTGATTGGCCGGGCTCGGCCTGGCTCCGCAGCTCAGCCAACCGCTCGGGGGTGAGCAGCCCCTCCAGAGACTGGAGCAGCCACTCGTCGGGGAAAGTGGTCTCAGCCATAGGCGCGTTCCCGAAACCTAGCCTGGCGAGCGCCCCAGTCTAGTGCCGTTCCAACTATTTCGCGCAACGAGTCGCTCCCCGTCCTGCGCTCAAACGAGTGGGAACGGCACTAGTGCGCGCGCGCTACAGGATACCCCAAAAATCGCGCGTCACGTCGAACGCCAGGTGCACGCGGCGGCTCTGCACGCCGTAGCCCGCGTCCAGCCGGAAGGCGCCCAGCCACTCGAGTGCCGCCCCGACGGTGAGGCGGAGATCGGGCGTCGCCGCCCACAGCGTGCCCGCGACCGGGTGGTCGGTCCACCCCGCCGCGACGAACGGCGCCAACGTGATCGTGGTGGGGACGCGAGCGCCGGCGAAGCGCAGCGCGGCAACCGCCGCGGGCAGGCGCCACTCGACGTGGCCGAGCAGCGCGCGGGCTCCTCCCCAGGAACGGAACGGATCGCCGAGCAGGGTACCGCGCCCGCCCAGCACGAACGTCCGGTGCGGCGGGAGGCCCGACCCCGCGAAGCCGCCCTGGGCGCGGAGGAGGAGCCGTGTCCCGCCGACGGGGAGCAGGATGTGCCCCGCGCCTGCCAGTCGCAGATACGTCGTCCCGCCGTCGCGGCGGCCGGCCTCGAGACTGAGCTCCGCGTATACGTCGCGGCGCACCGCGAATCCCTCGCTCGTGCGTCGCACCCCGAGCTGGATCAGATCCACCCCGCCGTCCGCGAGTGCCGGATTGGGCCGGAAGGCGCCGCTCGCGGGAGCCGCGCGCACCGGCAGGCCGCCGATCCATTCCCGCCCGATTGCGGCGCTCCCCTCGCTGCGGGCGCCGAGCCGGCGGCGCCACGTGAGCCGGCCGCCGTCGGCCTGGTAGTAATCGCCGTAGTCGTCGCCGAACTCTTGTGCCGCCAGCGAATTGAGCAGCGGCGCGATCACCGCGACGTCGGCGACGTCGCGCACCTCGCGGTAGCCGCGCACATCGAAGGCATCGCTCCCCGAGGCGACGGTCCCCCGCACGGCGCCCGTGACCCGCCGATCGGCGAAGCCGTAGGCCCCGCGGGCGCGCAGGTCCAGTCGGTCGCCGCCACGCCACACCACACCCGCCCCGGGGACGAGCCCTTCAACCCGGTTCGCGTGCACGAGATCGCTGACGCTGCGGGCACCGAGGGCGAAGGGCCGCACGCCGCTGAGCGCGTGGCGGGCGGCGATGCGCTCCACCTCCGCGCGTACCGTCTCCAGATCACTCTGGCGGACCGGCTCGGCGACGTCCTGGATGGCGACCGCGAGCGGCTGCGGCCAGGGGAAGGAGTCGCGCTCGGCCTTGGGGAGGGCGGTGATCTCCTCCCCGACGAACCAGGAGGCAACGAGGCCGAGGTTGAACTGGTAGGCGTCGATCTGCCAGCGGCCACGGATGATGCCGCGCGCCGGCAGGTCAAGCCACGTCGTGCGGCGGCGGATCTCGATCTCCTGGCGGTAGGGCAGCCACCAGCGATTCTCCCACAGCGCGTTGTCGAGCACGATGCTGACATCCTCGAGCTCGCGATCGAGGTAGGCGCGCGGGGTAAAATTGAAGGTGACGCGAACGAGGGCGGCCGTGGTCGCGTCGAGGTAGAGCACGCCGACAATGCGCGGTGCGTCGAAGTCTTTGGGGCGCACCCGGAGCTGGATCGCCCGCACCTCGCGGGCGGGCGGGGGAAGCGCGATCCGCAGCGTGTCGCCGAGCGCGTAGTCGTACAGCAGGGGCGCGCCGGGGCTGAGCGGGTGCGGCACGTCCCGCACTTCGTCGCCTTCGCCGAGCCGGATGCCGGGGCCGAAGTTGTTCTGGACGATGCCCAGATGATCGCGGTGGTAATTGATGTCGGTGGGCAGCTCGGCGCGGTCGCGCCAGCCGACGATGCGCTGCTTGCTGGCCCCCGGGGCCTTCCAGTACACTTCCAGCTCGAGCTGATCCGCCTTGATGAGGCGCGGCGGCTCGCTCAAGCCTTCGCCGAACTGACCCAGAAAGAAGAGGAACCCGTGGGCCTGGGCCTTGTAGTCTCGGAGGGAGGTGTCCGCTGCGGCGCGGCTGCGGCGCGCGATGGCGCGCGCCACCAGCGCGAGCGCCGAGTCGGAATTCCAGGTCTGCGCGGCGGAAGCGACGGGAGCGACGGGAGCGACGACACTCAGCACGACGAGCAGCGGCAGGCGCATCGCGTCGTAATCTCGCGGGGCGCCCGGGTCGCGGCAAGCGCGCTCGTGCTGCTCGCCGGCTGCGGCAAGGACAGCACCGGCACGCAACAAGGCGTGCCCCTCTCCAGCCTGCTCGTCCTGCCACGCCAAGACTCGATCTTCGCGCCGGGTGACGTGAGGGTGTTCGTGCACAACAATCTGCTGAGCACCTTCACGATCAACGAATCCGATCCGCTGAACACGCTGTTCGCTACCTTCACCTTCGCGCCCCACAGCATCGTCGCCGCCGGGAACACGCTGGTGTGCGACACCTGCACCGTCAGTGTCTCCGTCACGCTCACCCCGGGACAGTATGGATTCACGCTCAGCCCGGCTGCGCTCGTGCTCAACCTCTCCGGCGAGCCGACGGTGTCCGTCAGCTACGGCACCTACGGCGACCTGAGCGTCTACACGCAGAGTCCGCGGTACGCCAACCCTGCGGACTACGACCAGGCCCTGGTCCTGTACCGCGAAAACACACCCGATCACTGGCTCCCGGGCCGCAACAGCGGCCATTCCGGGGCCGCCACCGTGTCCGGCGCGCTGGAAACGCCCAGCCGCTACGTGCTCGCCGCCCCGCGATGACCGACCCGCGCGCCGAGTTCCTGACTCGCGCCCAGGGCGGCGGCATGGTTCCGGTGGTGCGCGAGGTCGTGCTCGACGCCGACACTCCCGTCGCGGTGTTCGCGAAGCTCGCCCGGCCGCCGTTCGCCTTTCTCCTGGAATCGGTGGTGGGCGGCGAGCGCTGGGCGCGCTATACCTTCCTCGGCACCGAACCGCGCGAAGTGCTGCGCTACCGCGGCCGGGCCGTCGAGCGCTGGACGCGCGAGACGGGGTGGCGCGCCGCGGGTGAGACCGACGACCCGATCGGCCACCTCGCCCAACGGCTGCGTGCACTCCCCGCCGTCCCGGTGAGCGGCCTGCCCCGCTTCACTGGGGGCGCCGTCGGCTACCTCGGATACGATCTTGTCCGCTCGATCGAGCGGCTCCCCCACCCGCCCGCCGACACGCTCGGGGAAGGGGTCCCGGACGCGGTGCTGATGCTCACGGACACCCTCGTGATCCTCGACAACCTGTTCGGCCGGGCGACCGTCGTGGCGAACGTGGCAGTCCCGCCCGGCGCGCCGTCGCGCGAGCGCGCCCGGCTGTACGACGCCGCCGCAGCGTGCATCGAGCAGCTTGTCGCCCGGATGGGGGCGCCACACGGCCTCGCCCCTCTCGCGGTGCGGGACGGGCCCCCGCCCCCTGGCGTCTCGACGACCTCCCGCTATCCGCGCGCGGCGTTCGAGCGCGACGTGGCGCGGATCCTCGACTACATCCGCGCCGGCGACACCTTCCAGACGGTCCTGTCGCGCCGCCAGGAAGCGGCGGGCGCCGTGGACCCGCTGCGCCTGTACCGCTGCCTCCGCGCGCTCAACCCGGCACCCTACCTCTTCTATCTCGGGCTCGACGACCTCGCGCTCGTCGGCAGCTCGCCCGAGGTGCTGGTCCGGGTCGAAGGCGGCGAGGTGACGGTGCGTCCGATCGCCGGCACGCGCCCGCGGGGCGCGACCGAGTCCGCCGACCACGCGCTGGGGCGGGACCTGCTGGCCGATGAAAAGGAGCGCGCCGAGCACCTGATGCTGGTGGACCTGGGCCGCAACGACGTGGGCCGCGTCTCCGCCTACGGCTCCGTGCGCGTCACCGATCTGCTCACGATCGAGCGCTATTCTCACGTGCAGCACCTCGTGAGCGAGGTGCGCGGCCGGCTGCGCGAGGGCTACGATGCGCTCGACGTGTTGAAGGCCTGCTTCCCCGCGGGCACCGTCACGGGCGCGCCCAAGGTGCGGGCGATGGAGATCATCGACGAGTTGGAGCCGGAGCGCCGCGGGCCCTACGCCGGCGCCGTCGGGTACGTGGGCTGGGGCGCGGCCAGCCTCGACACGGCGATCGCGATCCGCTCGGCGCTCGTGTTGCGAGATCGCGTGATCGTACAGGCCGGCGCCGGGATCGTCGCCGACAGCGACCCCGCGCGGGAGTACGCCGAAACCGAGGCCAAGGCGCAAGCGGTTCTCAAGGCGCTCGCCCTCGCGCGGGCCGGAGATTGACGGTATTTTCCGCTCGTGTTTAGGCTGCTCTCCACGTCCGGCGACCAATCCATCGACTTGCAGCTCGGCCGCACCCTAGTCGTGGGGCGGGCGGTCACGAGCGATATCCCCATCTACGACCCCACCATCTCCCGCACGCACGCCGAGATCGCCCTCACCGCCACCGGCATCAGGCTCAAGGACCTGGGGTCCTCCAACGGGACCTTCCTGAACGGCGCGCGGGTCACCGAGGCTGAGGCCGGGGAGAGCGACATCGTGACGTTCGGTAAAGTGGCCTTCAAGGTGATCTCCGTGACGCCACCGGTGCCGCGTCCGCAGGTCGTGCCCGCGCCGTCAGGGTTCGCCGGGAGCAAGCCGTCGCCGGGCGGGACGATCGTGCGCCAGATGCCGGTGAGCAATTCGGGGGGCGTGCCGGCGATCGTGATCGACACGCCGCAGGGCGCCTCCCACCTCAAGGTCTCGGCCCAGTCGCAGGAAGAGCGCCGCGAGAAGAAGCTCTCCCTGCTGCTGGAGATCTCGAAGGAGCTGCCGAAACAGCAGGAGCTGGACCGTCTGCTGGACAAGGTCGTGGACTTCACGTTCCAGATCATGAACGTGGACCGCGTGTCCATCCTGCTGCTGGACGAGAAGTCGCAAGAGCTGATCCCGCGAGTGTCGAAGAGCCGCACGGGGGACGCGAGCGCCGCCAAACACGTGCCCCAGTCCATTGCCCGCAAGGCGGTCGACGACCGCGTGGCGATTCTGTCCGACAACGCCGCGGCCGACGACCGCTTCAAGGGCAAGTCGATCCTGATCCAGAGCGTGCGCAGCGCCATGTGCACGCCGCTCATGGGCTCGGCCCAGAACGTCCTCGGCATCCTCTACGTGGACAATCAGACGGCGATCCACTCGTTCGCCGACGAGGACCTGGAGTTCCTGATCGCGTTCGGCGGGCTGACCGCGAACGCCATCGAGATCTCCCGGCTCTCCGACCGCCTGCGGCGCGAGGCGGTGGTGGTGTCCAACTTCCAGCGCTACTTCGCGCCGAACCTCGCCTCCCAGATCGCTCAGCAGGAGGGCGCGGTGCAGCTCGGCGGGCAGAAGCGCCCCGTCGTGATCTTTTTCTCGGACATCCGGGGGTTCACCCCCCTGTCGGAGACGATGGGGCCCGACGCGATCGCGACGCTGCTCACCGAATACTTCACCGAGATGGTGGAGATCGTCTTCGAGCACAGCGGCACGCTGGACAAATTCATCGGCGACGCGATCATGGCCCTGTGGGGCGCCCCGATCGCCCATGCGGACGACGCCGACCGCGCCATGAAGTGCGCGCTCGACCAGCTCGTCTCCCTCGAGAAGCTGAACAAGAAATGGAAAGCCGAGGGCCGGCCCGAGCTGGGCATCGGCATCGGGATCAACTTCGGCGAGGTGTTCGCGGGGAATATCGGCTCGGACCGGCGCCTCGAGTACACCGTGATCGGCGATGCCGTGAACATCGCCAGCCGGCTCTGCCGCATCGCCGGCCCGAATGAGATTCTGATCTCGGAGTCCTTCTACCAGGCGCTCAAGGACCCGCCTAAGGTCGAAGCGCTCGAGCCGATTCAGGTCAAGGGCAAGACGAAAAGCATCCCCGTCTACCGGGCGACGCGGTAGGGGCGGCCGAACCGCGCCAGCAGGTCCACCACAAGTCCCAAGGGCAGGCCCATCACGCCGGTGACGTCCCCGTCCACCCGTGCGATCAACAGCGCACCCAGTCCTTGGATCGCGTACGCCCCCGCTTTGTCGAGCGGCTCGCCGGTGGCGACGTAGGACTCGAGCCCGGCCCGGTCCATCGGGCGGAACGTGACCCGGGAGATGTCGAGCGCCTGGGCGACGTTCCCGTCCCGCAGCACCGCGACTCCCGTCATCACTTCGTGGGTGCGTCCCTGCAGCCGTGTGAGCATCGCGACGGCTTCCGCCGGTGACTGGGGCTTCCCGAAGATCTCACCATCCAGCACCACCGTGGTGTCGGCCGCGAGGATCAGCTCCCCGGGCGCGCGTGCCGCCACTGCGACCGCTTTGGCCCGGGACAGCCGGGTGACGTAGTGGTCGGGCCCCTCGGCCGGCAGGACGTGCTCGTCAACGTCGGGGGCGATCACCCGGAACGGGATGCGCACCATCTCCAGGAGCTGCCGCCGACGGGGTGAGCCGCTCGCCAGCACGATGGGGCGCTCAACCGTCATTTCTCGAGAAGGAGCGTTACGGGTCCGTCGTTGACCAGCTCGACCTCCATCATGGCGCCGAACTCCCCCGACTCGACCACGATCCCGTTCCCCGCTCCTCGCTCCTTGAGCAGCGCCACGAGCCGCTGGTACAGCGAGAGCGCCACCGCCGGCGGAGCGGCGTCGGTGAAGCTCGGTCGCCGGCCCTTGCGGGCGTCGCCGTAGAGGGTGAACTGGGAGACGACG
>QHUY01000055.1:0-24935 GCA_003223415.1 Gemmatimonadota bacterium | reverse complement strand
ACGGGAGACGCGCTGGAGGACGACCCGCACGTCCTATTCCACCGTCACCGATTTCGCCAAGTTCCTCGGCTGATCCACGTTGCACCCCCGGCGCACCGCGATGTAGTAGGCGAGCAGCTGCAGCGGCAGCACGCTGAGCACCGGCGTGAGCAGGTCGAGCGTCTCGGGGATCTCGATCTGGTGATCGGCGAGCTTGGCGAGGCCGGTATCGCCCTCGGTGACGATGGCGATGACCTTCCCGCCCCGCGCCTTCACCTCCTCGATGTTGCTGACCACCTTCTGGTAGACCGTGTCCTTGGGCGCCACGAACACGACCGGCATGAGGTCATCGATCAGCGCGATCGGGCCGTGCTTCATTTCCGCGGCAGGGTAGCCCTCGGCGTGGATGTAGGAGATCTCCTTGAGCTTCAGGGCGCCCTCCAGCGCCACCGGGAAGTTGTAGCCCCGGCCGAGGTAGAGGACGTTGGTCGCGCGGATCAGCCGCTCGGCGATGCGCTCGACCTCCGGCGCCCGCGCGAGGACTCGCTGCACCAGCGCGGGCAGTCGCCCCAGCGCCCGCACCACCTCCCGCCCTTGCAGGATCGAGAGCGCCCGCAGGCGGCCCATCTTGAGGGTGAGCAGCGCGAGCGCGGCGATCTGGCTGGTGAACGCCTTCGTGCTCGCCACGCCGATCTCCGGCCCCGCGTGCAGGTAGATCCCGCCGTCCACCTCGCGCGCGATCGTGCTCCCCACCACGTTCACCAGCCCCAGCGTGCGCGCGCCCCGGCGCTTCGCCTCGCGCAGGGCCGCGAGCGTATCGGCCGTTTCGCCCGACTGGGAGATCCCGATCACCAGCGTCCGCTCGTCCACGATCGGATTGCGATACCGGAACTCGGACGCGTATTCCACCTCGGTCGGGATGCGCGCCAGCTCTTCCATCATGTATTCGCCGATCAGGGCGGCATGCCACGAGGTGCCGCAGGCGGTGATCACGATGCGCTGGATCCTGAGCAGCTCCTCGTCGCTGATGTTGAGGCCCCCCAAGCGGACCGTGCCTTCCTCCTCGAGCAACCGGCCGCGCAGGGTGTTCTGCACGCTCTCGGGCTGCTCCATGATCTCTTTCAGCATGAAGTGCGCGAAGCCGCCGCGCTCGATCGTGCCGAGATCCCAGTCCACCTGGGTAACCGCCTTCTCCTTCTCCACCGTGTGGAGGTCGAGGATGCGGTAGTCGCCCGGGCGGACCACGGCGATCTCGCCGTCGTCGAGGTAGACCACCGACCGGGTGTGGGCCAGCACCGCCGAGGCGTCCGAGGCGACGAAGTTCTCGCCCGCGCCGATGGCGACCAGCAACGGCGAGCCGCGCCGCGCCGCGACGATGGTGTCGGGCTCGCGGCTCGATACCACGGCGATCCCGTACGTGCCTTCGACCTGGCGCAGCGCGCCGGCCACCGCGTCCACCAGCGGCGTGCCGTTGGCGTGCAGGTCCTCCACCAGGTGGGCCAGCACTTCCGTATCAGTCGCGGACCGGAACACGTGCCCGCGCTTGCTCAGCGCGGTCCGCAAGACTTGGGCGTTCTCGATGATGCCGTTGTGCACCAACGCGATCGTGCCGCCGCAGTCGGTATGCGGGTGGGCGTTCACCGTGTTGGGCGCGCCGTGCGTCGCCCAGCGCGTGTGCGCCAGCGCCGTGTGTCCCGCAGGCATCCGGCTGCCCAGTTCCTTCTCCAGCACGGAGATCCTGCCCGGCGCCTTGAATACCTCGACGTGCCCGCCGTCCACGACGGCGATCCCCGCCGAGTCGTAGCCCCTGTACTCGAGCCGCTTCAGGCCGTCCAGCACGAGCGGCACGCCCTGCCGTGGCCCCGTGTACCCTACGATGCCGCACATAGCTTGCGCCCTTCCTCGACGAGCTGCTCGGCCGCCGTGCCGCTCGGCGCTTCGGCGATCAGTCGAATGATCGGCTCCGTGTTCGACGGCCGGACGTGCAGCCAGCGGTCCCGCCACGTGAGCCGCAGGCCGTCCTGCGTGTCCACCGCCGCGTCGCGGAACCGACGGCGGAGCGCAGCGTATACCTCTTCCAGCAGACCTTCCGCGTTCCGCGTTCCGCGCTCCACCTTGGCCTTCACGATCTGGTAACGGGGGGCCGCGCCCACCAGCGCGCTCACGGGCCGGCCGTCTCGCGCCAGCAGCGTGAGCACTAGCGCCGCCGCCACGGGGGCGTCCCGCCCCACGTGCAGCGCTGGATACATCACGCCGCCGTTGCCTTCTCCCCCAATGGGCGCGCGGTGCGCCTGCATCGCGCGCGCTACGTGCACCTCCCCTACCGGGACACGGATCACCTCCGCACCACAGTCCCGCGCCGCGTCTTCCACGACGAGGCTTGTCGACAGGTTACACACGACTGGGCCCCGTGGCCTTCTCCGTCCGACCGTCCGAGCGTCCGACCGTCCGACGCCGAGCACGGCTCTCACCGCGAACGCCAGCGTATAGTCCTCCCCGATCGGCCGTCCTCGCTCGTCCACCAGCGCCAGCCGGTCCACGTCCGGGTCCACAGCGATGCCGACATCGGCTTTTGCGCGGCGCACCAGGGCCCCCAGCGCCGCGAGGTGCTCGGGCAGCGGCTCGGGGGGCCGGGGGAACCGTCCGTCCGCCGCCAGGTTGATACCGGTGACGCGGCACCCCAGCCGGGTGAGCAGCTCGGGCATGACCGCGCCTCCCGAGCCACGCACCGTGTCCAGCGCCACGCGGAACCGCCGCCGCCGCAGTCGGGCGATCGCCACGGCCGGTAGCCGCAACACCTGGGCCACGTGCCGGGGGATCGACGAATTATCGGGAGTGACCTGCCCAAGCTTGCCGTAGTCTGCGCGCGGCAACGAGCCGTCGCTGGCGAGCACCTGCACTCGCGCGCCGGCGTCCGTATCAAGAAAGATGCCGTCGGGTCCGATGAACTTGAGCGCGTTCCACTCGATCGGGTTGTGGCTCGCGGTGAGAATGATGCCGCCGGCGGCGCGATGGTGGAGGGCGGCGAGCTGGGCGGTGGGCGTGGTCGTGAGCCCGATGTCGATCACGTCGCAGCCCACCGAGACGAGCCCCGCGATCGCGGCGTGCGCGAACATCGGGCCGGAGGTGCGCGCATCGCGGCCGAGCACCACGGCACGAGATCTCCTCTTCCCCTTTCTCGTTTCCCGTTTCCCGTCAATCGCCCACACCCCGAACGCCGCCGCATAGCGCGCGACGTTCTCCGGAGTGAGGTCCTTGCCCACGATGCCGCGAATGCCGGACACGCCGACCATGAGAGTGTCGGTCATGGCGGCAACGTAGAGACGGTGCGGGGGCGCGTCAATCCGACGCGCGTCAGGCGCGTCGCGCCCGCCGGGCGCCCGAGGGCCGCAGCACCTGCCGCTCGGGGGTCGGAATGGGAAGGCGGCGGATCTCCGGGAACGCGTGCAGAAACGCATCCACGGCGCCGGGGTCGAACTGCCGCCCCTTGCCCGTGGCCAGCTCTTCGAGCGCCCGCTCGACGGAGAGCGAGGGGCGGTAGGGTCGCACACTGGTCATCGCGTCGAACGCATCGGCCACGCTCACGACGCGCACTTCAGTGGGGATCGCCTCGCCCGCGAGCCCGTCGGGCAACCCCTGGCCGTCGGGGCGCTCGTGGTGCGAGCGGACGATGGCGATGACGGTGGGCGCGTCGTCCAGGAGCGGGCCGAGGATGCGGGCGCCGATGACCGGATGCTCCATGACGTGGCGGTACTCACGCTCGCTGAGCCGGCCCGACTTGTGCAGCACCTCTTCGCTCACGCCGATCTTGCCGATGTCGTGCAGGTGGCCGCCGAGCGCGATGTCCCGGCGGGTCTCTTCGGACAGGCCGAGCTGGGCGGCGATGGAGACGGCGTACTCGGAGACGCGCAGTGAGTGGCCTTTGAGGTAGGGATCCTTGGCCTCCAGCGCTTGGGCCAGCGCCTGCACGCCGCCGAGAAACAGCTCCTCGATGCGGCCCGCCTGCTGCTGTACCCGCTCCTCGAGGTGCACCTGATAATCGCGGTTTTCCATGAGGAGGCGGCGCTTGTCGAGTGCCTGCATGACGCGGGCCCGGACCTCGTCTAAGTGGAACGGCTTGGCCACGTAATCGAGGGCGCCGAGCTGGAGGCAGGCCACCGCGCTCTCGACCTCCGCGACCGCCGTGACCATCACCACGGCCGTGTCGGGCCAGCGGCCCACGACCTCCCGCAGCAGGGTGACGCCGTCCATCTGGGGCATTCGCAGGTCGGAAATGACGAGGGGGATGCGCTCGTGCTCGAGAACGGCCAGCGCCTCGACGCCGGAGCCGGCCTCGCGGCACGTGAACCCGTCTCCCTCGAGCAAGCGGACGAGGACGCGGCGCAGCCGCGGCTCGTCGTCCACCACGAGGCACTGCATCGCGTTGGGTTGCGGCATCAAGGCTAACGTACAGGTCGCTTGCTCGATGCGGAAGCCGCCCTTACGTTCCGGCCATGACCAAGGTGCTCGCGGAAGACCTCGCCCGCCGCCTGGCCACCCAGGCGGTGCACGCCGGCCAGGTGCCGGACCCGCTCGCCGGCGCGGTCATGACTCCGATCTATCAGACGTCCACCTACATCCAGGACGGCCTGGGGCGGAACAAGGGGTACGAATACGCCCGCACCCGCAACCCCACCCGCGAGGCGCTGGAGCGCAACGTGGCCGTGCTGGAGGGCGGACGGCACGGCTTCGCCTTCAGCTCCGGCCTCGCGGCGGTGGACGCCACCCTCAAGCTGCTCTCGGCGGGCGACCACGTAGTCTGCGGCGAGAACGTCTACGGCGGCACGCACCGCCAGATGACCCACATCTGGGCGCGGCTCGGCCTGACGTTCACCTTCGTCGATGCCGCGGAGACCGAGCGGATCGCGGCCGCGGTCACGCCGCGCACGAAGATGATCTACGCCGAGACCCCCACCAACCCGATGATGCGCCTGTGCGACCTGCGGGCGGCCGGGGAGATCGCGCAGCGGGCCGGCGCCCTGTTCGTCGTCGACAACACCTTCGCCACCCCCTGCTTCCAGCGGCCGTTGCAGGACGGCGCCGACATCGTGCTGCACTCCACCACCAAGTACCTGAACGGTCACAGCGACATGGTGGGCGGGCTGTTGGTGCTGACGCGCGATGACCTGGCCGAGCGGATCGCCTTCATCCAGAACGGCTCCGGCGCGGTGCCGGGGCCGTTCGACTGCTGGCTCGCGTTGCGCGGCACCAAGACGCTGGCGCTGCGGATGCGCCAGCACGACGCGAACGGCCGTCGCATCGCCGCGTGGCTCACCACGCATCCCATGGTCGAGCAGGTGTATTATCCCGGGCTGCCGTCGCACCCGCAGCACGAGCTGGCCTGCCGCCAGATGAAGGGGTTCGGTGGCATGATCAGCGTCGAGCTCGGCAGCGTGGACCGGGCCAGGCGGGTCGCCGAGCGGACCAAGATCTTCGTGCTCGCCGAGTCGTTGGGCGGCGTGGAGAGTCTCATCGGCCATCCGGCGTCGATGACGCACGCCAGCGTACCGCCGGAGATGCGCCGGGCGATGGGGCTCACCGACAGTCTGGTGCGGCTCTCGGTGGGCATCGAGGACGTCGACGACCTGATCGCCGACCTCGACCAGGCGCTCGGGGGAGCGTAGGGAGCGGCTGCCCCCGGGGGGATGCCCCGGGGAGGACGGGATCAGTCCAGCCGGAAACACGCGCCCGGGGGCAGCGTAGTGAAGCAGCACTTCTCGAGGAGACGCTTATGACCGACGCCACCAGCGGGCTACCCGCCGTGCGGCCCCGCAAGATCCTCACGCAGATCGCCCCGGTCAGCTGGGAGCACCCCGCCGACCGCGCCGCGCTGCAATCGCTGCGCGCGGTGCCCGGCTTCGACGAAGTCCTGAAAAAGGTCTACGGCTTCATCGGCGAGCGCGGCATCCGGCTGATCTTCCAGGCGGACTCGGTGCGGGTGGGCCCGACGCAGTTCCCGCGCCTCAACGCCCTCTACACCGACGTGGTCACGTCGATGGACTGGCCGGAGCGGCCCGAGCTGTTCGTGTCGCAGACCCCGTTCGCCAACGCGGGCGCCTTCGGGATGGACAAGCCGTTCATCGTCATCCAATCGGGGACGCTCAAGCTGCTCGACGACGACGAGCTCCGCAACGTGCTTGGCCACGAGCTGGGGCACGTCATGAGCGGGCACGCCCTCTATCACACGTTGCTGGTCCTGCTCCTCAACGTCAGTCTCTCCGCGCTGCCGTTCCTCGCCGGCATCGCCATTCTGCCGATCCAGCTCGCCTTGCTCGAGTGGTTCCGCAAGAGCGAGCTGTCGTCCGACCGCGCGGGGCTGCTCGCGTGCCAGGACGCGACCGCGTCGCTGCGCGTGAACCTGAAGTTCGCCGGGGGCGGCGACATGACGCAGATGGACCTGAACGCGTTCCTCGCGCAAGCCAAGGAGTTCGAGGAGAGCGGCGGGGCGATCGACCGGATCTTCAAAATCCTCGGCGTGCTGGGGCGCTCCCACCCCTTCAATACGGTGCGCGCGGCCGAGCTGCAGCGCTGGATCGAGGGCGGCGGCTACGACCGCATCCTGGGGGGCGAGTACACGCGCCGCGGCCCCGAGGCCGAGCAGCGGCCCGTCGACAAGGACTTGGACGAAGCCCGCGAGCACTATATGAAGGAAGCCAAGGCGGTCGTGGACGACGTGGTCGACTCCGCCAAGCGGGCGGCCCAGGCATTCTCGGACGCATTCAAGAAGAAGTGAGGGTCCTGGTCGTCGGCGGGGGCGGTCGCGAGCACGCGTTGTGTTGGGCGCTGAAGCGCGATCACCCTCACGCGACCCTGTTCGCCGCGCCGGGCAACCCCGGCACCGCCCAACTCGGCACCAACCTGGCGATCGCGGCGACCGCCGTCGCGGACCTCGTCACGGCCGCGCGCCAGCACTCCATCGACTTCGCCGTAATCGGCCCCGAGGCGCCGCTCGCGGCCGGCCTCGCCGACGCGCTGCGCGCGGCGGGTACGGCCGTGCTCGGGCCCAGCGCCGCCGCGGCGCGCCTCGAGGCCTCGAAGGCGTTCGCCAAAGAGGTGATGGCCCGGGCGGGCGTGCCCACGGCCGCGAGCCGCAGCTTCACCGCCTTGGATCCCGCGCTCGCCTACATCCGCTCGCACGCCGAGCCGCTCGTCGTGAAGGCGTCCGGCCTCGCCGCCGGGAAGGGCGCCGTGCTGTGTGACACGCGCGCGGCGGCCGCGGCGAGCGCCCGCGCCATGCTGGCCGAAGGCTCACTCGGTGAGGCGGGCCGCGAGATCGTGATCGAGCAGTTCCTCGCGGGCGAAGAACTCTCCGTGCTCGCGCTGACCGATGGGGAGCGCGTCGCGATCCTGCCTCCCGCGCAGGACCACAAGCGCCTGGGCGAGGGGGACACCGGCCCCAACACCGGCGGCATGGGCGCCTACTGTCCGGTGAGCCTCGCCACCCCCGCGCTTCTTGAGAGAGTGCGGCGGGAGGTCCTCGAGCCGACGCTGCGCGAGATGGCCGTACGCCGTACTCCGTACGCCGGCGTCCTCTACGCCGGTTTAATGATCTCGGCCGACGGCACGCCTTCCGTCCTGGAATTCAACTGCCGCTTCGGTGACCCGGAAACCCAGGCTATTCTCCCCGGGCTGGCTCCAGGGGTCAGCGCGCAGTTCCTGGACATCGCGCGGGGCGCGTGGCGGCCCAGCCGGGAGGTGCTTGCCGCCGAGCGCGCGGCGGTCACGACGGTCCTCGCCGCGCGCGGCTATCCGGACGCGCCCGAACGGGGCGCCGCCATCGACCTGCCGGAGAACCTCGGCTCCGACGTGCTGGTGTTCCACGCCGGCACGGTCCGCGACTTGGGCGGCACCCTCCGGACGGCCGGCGGCCGAGTGCTCGACGTCACTACGCTCGGCCCCGACGTGCCCTCAGCCGCGCGCCGCAGCGCCGCCGCCTGCGAGCGCATCACCTTTGACGGAAAGACCTGGCGCCGGGACATCGCCTGGCGCGAGATTCGCCGTGCCGGAGCTGCCTGAGGTCGAGACGATCGTCCGCCAGCTCGCGCCGCGGCTGGAAGGCTTCCGCATCGCGCGCGCCCGCCTCGCCAAGACGGACGTCCTGCGTCGCGTCTCGAAGCCGCGCCTGCTGCGGACGCTGCGGGGCAACACCTTCGAAGAAGTGAGCCGCCGCGCCAAGCACGCGGTGTTCCGGCTCGGCAGCGGCCACCGCCTGATCGTGCAGCCCCGCATGACCGGCTCGCTCGTCGTCTACGACCCGCCGCTCACGCGGGACGAGGCGAAGTACGCGGTGCTCACCTGCACCATCGAGGACGGCCGCCTCCTGGTGTACCGCGACGTGCGCCGCCTCGGCACGGTGTGGCTGCTCGACGAGGCGGGGTGGGCCGCCTACACCACGCGCCTCGGCCCCGAGCCGCTGGAGGAGACGTTCACCCCGTTCGTGTTCGCCGAGCGGCTCAGCGGCACGCGGGTGGCGGTCAAGAAGGCGATCATGGACCAGCGCCGCGTGGCCGGCATCGGCAACATCTACGCGAACGAGGCGCTGTTCGAGGCGGGGATCGACCCGTCGCGGCGCACGGACCGACTGTCGCTCGAGGAGTTCGCCCGGCTGCACGCGGCGGTGCGCGGGGTGCTCGAGCGGGCGGTCGACTCCTCGGGCACGACCGTGCGGGACTACCGCACCGGCACGGGCGGCCGGGGACGGTTTCAATTCGAGCTCAAGGTGTACGGGCGTGGTCGCCAGCCGTGTGTGCGCTGCGGGAAGAAGCTCGTGACCACGCACGTGATCGACCTGCGGGCGACGACGTTCTGCCCGCGGTGCCAGCGGTGAAACCCTTCTCACCGTGGAGGGCCCGCCCCCTAGCCACGCCGCGCGCTGCGGCTAGCTTGTTCTCTCCTCCTTCCGCCACACGAGGTCGTCGCATGCGAGTGTTCCTAGGCTGCACCGCGCTGCTCACGCTCGCGCTCGCCCCGTCGCTCGCAGCGCAGGAGCGGACACCGGGCGAGCAGCTGCCGGTGGTCAAACACGTCCTCCCCAACGGCATGACCTTCCTGTTCCTGCGTCGCCCGGGAGCGCCGACCGTCTCCTTCGTGACGCACTTCCGCGCCGGTGGCGTCGACGAGTGGACGGGGATCTCCGGCACGGCGCATCTGTTCGAGCACATGCTGTTCAAGGGCACGCATTCGATCGGCACGAAGAATTACGCGGCTGAGGTGGCGCTATTCCCGCGCGTCGACGCCGTGGCCGACTCGTTCACCGCCGAGTACCGTAAGGGCGCCCTCACCGACAGCGCCCAGTTGGGTCGGCTGCGCGACCGCCTCAAAACACTGGAGGATTCCGCTCGGCAGTACGCCGTGAGCAACGAGCTGGACCGCATCCTCACCGAGAACGGGGCCCAGAATCTCAACGCCTCGACCGGCAACGACGCGACCAACTACTTCTTCTCCCTCCCCTCGAACCGTGCCAAGCTGTGGTTCGTCCTCGAGAGCGACCGCATCCGGAACCCCGTGCTGCGAGAGTTCTACTCCGAGCGCGAGGTGGTGCTGGAGGAGCGACGGCTGCGCGTGGAGACGCAGCCGTTCGGCATGCTGCTGGAGGAGTACCTGGCGGCGGCCTTCCGCGCCCACCCCTACGGCCGGCCGGTGGTGGGCGTGGCGAGCGAGATCCAGACGGTAGATCGGCAGGCGGCGCAGGAGTACTTCAAGCGCTTCTACGGTCCGAACAACGCCGTCGTCGCGATCGTCGGGGACATCGACGTGGATTCGATGAAGGCCTGGGCCACGCGTTACTTCGCGGACATTCCCACGGGAGAGCCGCACCGCCCCGTCGTGACGCAGGAGCCGCCCCAGCGGGGCGAGCGCCGCATCGACGTGGAGTACGACGCGAACCCACAGGTCCTGATCGGCTACCACGTCCCGAGCGCGCGGCACCCGGACGCCCAGGCGCTCGCGGTGCTGTCGCAGATCCTGACGGGCGGCCGGACTTCGCGTCTGTTCCAGCGGCTCGTGATCCGAGACCGCGTGGCGACGACCATCGCCTCCTTCCAGTTCCCGGGCAGCCTCTACCCCCGGCTGTTTACGTTCCAGGGCGTCCCCATCGCCCCGCACACCACGCAAGAGATCGAGACCGCGGTGTACGAGGAGCTGGCCCGCTTGACGCGCGAGCCGCCGACCGACGAGGAGCTGCAGCGGGTGCGCAACCAGATCGAGGCCAGCGCGGTCCAGCGCTTGGCGAGCAGCTTCGGGGTGGCCTTCCAGCTCTCGAACAGCGAGGCGCTGTGGTACGATTGGACCCAGACGTTTCGGGACCAAGCGGCCCAGTCGCGCGTGACCGCGGCCGACGTGCAGCGCGTGGCCAGGGCCTACTTCGACCGCGGCAACCGGACGGTGGCAACGCTGGTCCGGCCGCCCAAGCCCGCGACGGGAGGGACCAACTGATGCGCGCGCGCGCGCTCCTTGGCATGTTGCTGCTCGCGGCCGTCCCGGCCCGCGCCCAACAGCCGGTCGATACGCGGGCCCAGATCCAGGCCCTGCAGTATCTCCCCCTGCGCTTCAACCCGCCGCTGCCCAAGCGGGTGACACTCTCAAACGGAGTGCCGGTCTACCTGCTGGAGGACCACGCGCTGCCACTCCTCGACGTCGAGCTGATCTCCAAGGTCGGGGTGGCGAACCTCCCCGATTCCCTGTGGGGCATCGGTTGGGAGGCCGACAACCTGCTGCGCACGGGCGGCACGACTCGGCTGTCCCCAGACTCCGTGGACAAGCTGATCGCTTTCTACGCGCTCACCATCGGGTTCCAGACCGGCAACGAGACCAGCACCGCCTCGATGGTCGGCTTGTCCCGCTACCGCGACCGGCTCCTCGACCTCGCGTTCGACATGATGCGCAATCCCCGCGACGACAGTTCGCGCGTACGGATCAGCGCAGCGCAACAGCAGGAGAGCTGGCGCCGCCGCAACGATCAACCCGGCTCGGTGCTCGGGCGCGCGTGGAGCCAGGTGGTGCTCGGCGACCACCCGCTCGGGCGCACGCAAGTGACCCCTGCGGAGATCGCGGGCTTCACCCCGGAGCGGTTCCGCTGGGTGCAGCATCGCATCTTCTGCGCCGACAACTTCCTGATCGGGGTCTCCGGCGACTTCGTGGAAAAGGACCTGCTCGCCAAGCTGGAGCAGTTGTTCGGTGGCTGGGGGAAGTGCCCGGCGGGGCTGCGGTCGGTGCCGCCGCTCGTGATCGCCCAGGGGCCGAAAATCGTGTTGGTCGAGAAGGACGTGAACCAGACCAACATCCGGATGGGGCACGCGGGCGGTATCAAAGTCGGCAACACCCCGGACTACTTCGCGGCGGAGGTGGCGGACTTCCTGCTGGGCGGCGGCGGCGGCTTCAACTCGCGGCTGCTGCAGCGGGTGCGCAGCGATTCGGGATTCGCCTACAGCGTCTTCAGCAACTGGGGGGCCGACACCAAGCGCGAGGACGTGTTCTTCACCGGCGCCCAGGTCCGCGCCGAGAAGACGGTCGCCGCGCTGGCGCTGATGCGCAACATCATCGGCTCGATGGCGACGCAGCCGGTCACCGCGCAGGACGTGAAGCTGGCGCAGGACAACGAGGTCAACTCGTTCGTGTTCCAGTTTCAGAACGCCGGCCAGATCGTGGGCCAGCAGCTGCGGTACGCCGTGGACGGCCTGCCGGCCAATTGGTTCGACCTCTACCTGAAGGGTGTCCAGGCCGTCACGCCCGATCAGGTGCGGCAGGTATCCGAGAAGTACCTGCACCCCGACCGGCTGATCACCGTGGTGGTGGGGAAGTCGAGCGCGTTCGACAAGCCGCTGGCGACCTACGGGACGGTGACGGCGATGCCGGTGGACAGCATCAGACGCTAGACCAGGAGCACCGCTTCCCTACCGGTTCCCCGAAGTGGAGAACCTGAACTTCTCGGCCGCCGTCAGGCTCACATGGCCGACCGAACGCCCGATCCGCACGCTCCCATCCGGCACTTTCGCTCCGTGCGGCCACAGGTCGAAGATGATGCCGTCAGTCTGCGCCACGAGATCGGCCACCTTCTTGGCGTCGTCCGGGGGGAGGTCCAGCACCTGCACCCGGCCGGTCGCGATCTCCTGGGCGTGGTCATGCCAGTTCTTGTTCCATACGGCCAGGGGGATGGCGTTCGTCCGCGTCACCGTCTTGGCCACGATGTACTCGATCTGCACGAGATTCGCGTTCGAGTCGGTCGAGAGATAGATGAGACACTCGATGAACGGTTCGGGTGAGACCACCTTGCAGTAATGGTGATAGGGCCCGCTGACCTGCCCGTTCACTACATGCGGGGCGAGGACGTGGATGGTGTGGCCGTCAGCAGGCGTCGGTGACACCGAAGGCGGCCGACCGCCTACCCGGTAAGTGAAGGCGCCCAGGACCAGCGCCGCGGCGAGACTCCAAGCGATCGTGAGATGGCTGCGCATGCGGACCTCCGAATGGGAGACGAAAAGGAGGGGTGCAAACGTACGACGCAGGTAGGGAACGCGGAAAGACCGTCGGCTATGCCTACAACCGCACGAGCCGCGCCCGCGGCGGAATCCCCGGCTCAAGCTCCAGGATCCCCACCGACGGCGCCAGCGCGAACCGCTTGGGGCCCGCCCCGCCAGGATTCATCACCGTGACCGTCCGGTCCACCAGCTCGAGCAGCGGCTTGTGAGTGTGTCCGTACACGATGATCTCGGCCTTGGGAAAAGCGTCGTGGAGCTTGGCGGGGGTCGGCTGGCCGAACTGGTCCCCGTGCGTGACGACGATGTCGAAACCGTCCAGTTGCAGCTGCGCCACCTGCGGTAGCTTGCCGCGCAGCTCCAGGCCATCCGTGTTGCCGTACACCGCCGTCACGGGGGCCAGCGCCTGCAGGCCGATCAGGATGTCCCACGTCCCCACGTCCCCACCGTGCAGGATGTGATCGACTTCCTTGAACACCTGGAAGACTTCAGAGCGCAGCAGCCCGTGGGTCCCCCCCCCCCCCCCACCGCTTGACCAACGCGATCTCGAGGCCGAGGTGATCCAGCACCCGTTGCACTACGAAGTCCACGAGATCGCGCACCTGCTGGGGCTTGTGATAGAAGCCTGGGGCGGCGGGCAGCACGATCGCCCCCGCCTCCGTGGTGAGGGTGAGGTTGCGCAAGTGGATGAGCGACAGCGGCGTCTCGCGCGGCACGAGGATCAGCCTGCGGCGTTCCTTCAGCACCACGTCCGCGGCGCGCTCGATCAGCGAGCGACTCGTCCCCTGGGCGATCGCCGCCACGGTGCCCATGGAGCACGGGCAGATCACCATGCCCGCGGTCTTCGCCGAGCCCGACGCGGGCTCCGCACCGCGATCCTTGTCGTCGAACGCCCGCACGCTCGTCCAGTCGCCGCCGGTGGCTTGCTTGAGCTCACGGTCGTCCTTGATGCCGCATTCCTCGGTGAGCAGCCGCCAGCCGTGGGTCGAAATCATCAGCCACGTCGGCGCGTGGTGCATCGCGAGCACCTCCAGCAGCCGCACGCCGTAGGGCGCGCCCGAGGCACCGGTGAGGGCGAGAATGACAGGAAGTTGGCTCACTACCGCCCGCGCCGGTTCGGAGTGGGGGAGCGTTTCGGGTGCCGGGAAGGACCCGGCGGAGGCGGGAAACGGGAGGCGGGATGCGGGATGCGTGCGCCCCGGTCTGCGTCGCCTTTGCGCTTCCCGCCTCCCGCATCCCGCTTCCCGGCCTTCATACAAGCCGATCCCCCAGCGCGCCCAGGAACACCACGATGCTGACGATCCCGTTGGCGGTAAAGAACGCCGCATCGAGGCGCGACAGATCGCCAGGCCGCACCAGCCGGTGCTCCCAGGCGATCAGCGCGGCGCCGAGCGTCACGCCCACATAGTACACCGCGCCCAGCCCGGCTCCGAGGCCGAAAGCGACCAGCGCCAGCACCGTGGCGCCGTGCAGCACTCTGGCGAGTACGATGCTCCGGCCTTGCCCGAATCGGACCACCGCGGAATGGAGCCCTTCGGTCCGGTCGAACTCCTCGTCCTGCAGCGCGTAGAACACGTCGAACCCGCCCACCCAACACGTGACGGCCGCCGCCAGCACCCACAGCGACCATCCCGGCTCGCTCCAACGCCCCGTGACCGCCAGATAGCCCGCGGGGCCGGCGATGGCGTCGCCGAGCCCGAGCCAGAGGTGCGACCACCACGTGAACCGCTTGGCGTAGCTGTACAGGGTGACGACCGCGAGGGCGATCGGCGAAAGCGCGAAGCACAGGGGGTTCAGCGCCCAGGCCGCCCACACGAACAGCGCGGCCGCGATCAGCACGGCGGCCCACGCTTGCGGGAGGGTGAGCCGGCCGGTCGGCAGCTCGCGCGCCCGCGTGCGCGGATTGCGGGCGTCGAGCGCGCGGTCGGCGATGCGGTTGAAGCCCATCGCCGCGAACCGCGCGGCCGTGAACGCGAGGACGACGAGGGCGAGGGTCCGCCAGGTCACCGGCGCACGCCACGAGGCGGCGACCACGCCGAGCAGCGCGAACGGCAGCGCGAACACGGTGTGAGGGAGCCGGACGAAATTGACGTAACGGACGAGCAGCGACTCGCCCGCGAAGGTCTGGCCCTCGCGGCGGGTGGTGCGTGGTGCGTGGTCCGTGGCGCTCACAGCTCGATTCCCAGGTCACGCCACATCGCGTCCACCCGGGCCTTCGTCCCCTCATCCATCACGATCCGGTTCGGCCACTCGCGGGTGAAGCCCTCCTCTTTCCATTTGCGCGTCGCGTCGATACCCATCTTGGAGCCGTAGGTGAAGCCGCGGCTCGAGTGGTCGAGGACGTCGATCGGACCCATCGAGAAGCGCACGTCCCGCTCTGGGTCGATGTGGTTCAGCGCGACCCACCACGCCTCCTTGGGATCGCGGACGTTGACCTCCTTGTCCAGCACGACGATCACCTTGGCGAGCGCCATCAAGCCCTGGCCCCAGAGACCGTTCATCACCTTGTAGGCCTGCCCCGGGAACTGCTTGTCGATGCTCACGAACACGAGGTTGTGGAAAATCCCCTCGGCCGGCATGTGCAAGTCGACGATTTCCGGCAGCGTGAGCTTGAGCAGCGGCAGGAAGATCCGCTCGGTCGCGTGGCCGAGCCAGTAATCCTCCATCGGCGGCCGACCCACGATCGTGTGCGGCCACACCGGCTCGGGGCGCATCGTAATCGCGGTGACGTGGACCTTCGGGTAGTAATCCGCGAGCGAATAGAAGCCGGTGTGATCTCCGAACGGGCCTTCGAGCACGAGGTCCTCGTGCAGGTCGATGAACCCTTCGATCACGATCTCGGCCTCGGCCGGCACCTCGAGGTCACACGTGACGGCCTTCGCGAGCCGCACCGGCTCCTTGCGCAGGAATCCCGCGAACAGGAACTCGTCGATCGTCGGCGGCAGCGGCGCCGAGGCGGCGTAAATGCTCGCGGGATCGCCGCCGAGCGCGATCGCCACCGGCATCGTTTCGTCCCGCTCGGCGATCGCGCGCCAGTGCGCCGCGCCCACCTTGTGACGCTGCCAGTGCATCGCCAAGTCGGCCTTCCCGAGCACCTGGATGCGGTACATCCCGACGTTGCGCACGCCGGTCTTGGGGTCGCGGGTGATCACCCCCGGCAGCGTGATGTACGGCCCACCGTCTTCCGGCCAGCAGACAGGCACCGGGAAACAGGAGAGGTCGATGTCACTGCCTTGCAGGACGAGCTCCTGGCACGGCGCCCGGCCGCCGATGGTCTTGGGCGGGAACTTCGCCACCTCGGCAAGCTTGGGAAGCATCGCGAGCTTGCCGAGCAGGCCCTCGGGGACCTTGAGGTTGAGCAGCTCCGCGATCCGCTCGCCCACATCGTCCAGCCGCTCCACGCCGAGGGCGAGCGCCATGCGGCGCTCGGAGCCGAACAGATTCACCGCGACCGCGTAGGGGGATGCTCCGCCGGCGAGCAGCGTCGGGCACTCGAACAGCAGCGCCGGCCCGCCCTCCGGCGACTTCATGCACCGGTCGGCGATCTCGGTCATTTCCTTGTCCACGGACACGGGCCGCGTGACGCGGGCGAGCTGACCTGCCGCGTCGATCGCGCCTAGGAATGCGCGCACGTTATCGAGTGCCATAGTGAACGGCGCAGATCCCGCCGGTGAGGAGGTCGTAGGCGACATCCCGGAAGCCGCCGTCTGCGAGCCGCCCGGCCAACGCGTCGGGCTCCGGGAACGCCAGCACGGACTCTGGCAGGTAGGTATAGGCGTCCGTATGTTTCGACACCGCGCGGCCGATCGCCGGCAGCACACGGCGGAAATAGAAGAGAAACGCCGCGCGCAGAGGCGCGAACCGGGGCGTGGCGAACTCGAGCACCACGAAGCGAGCGCCCGGCCTCAGAACGCGGGCGACCTCGCGGATCCCGGCGTCGAGGTCGGCGAGATTGCGGATCCCGAAGCCGACGAGGGCACCGTCGAACGAGGCGTCGGGAAAGGGCAGCGCCAGGGCGTCGGCGGCGATGGGAACGGCGCGGGGCGCCTTGGCCTTGCCGCGCGCCAGCATGGGGACCACGAAATCGGCGCCGAGCACCCGGCCCCGGAAGCCGCGCGCGCGGGCGAGCGCGGCGGCGAGGTCAAGCGTGCCGGCGCACAGGTCGAGATAGACGCCATCGGGTCTCGCCTCCCAGCCGAGTCGCGCCACCGCGGCCCGGCGCCAGCGCCGGTCCACATTGAGGCTCAACAGGTGGTTAAGGAAATCGTAGCGCGGCGCGATCGCGGTGAACATGCTGCGCACGTAAGACCGCTTGGCCTCACCGCCCGCCGGACCCAAGGACGGCGGCCGCCCCACATCGGACGCGGGAGACGGCGTCATAGGCGCGAAAGATAGGCCGGACCACCTGACGGGCGCCAGCGACCAGCAGGTGGTCGCGTGGGCCAAGCAGGGCCACGAAGCTGCGTTCCGGGAGCTCGTGCGACGCTACGAGCGCCCGGTATTCTCGCTGCTCTATCGGATGGTACGCGACCGCGCGCTCGCCGAAGACCTGGCGCAGGAAACGTTCATCAAGGTCCTCAACGGGATCAAGTCCTACAAGCCCGAGTTCAAGTTCTCATCATGGATCTTCAAGATCGCCAACAACGCGGCGATCGATCACATTCGGCGCCGCAGCATCGACACGCTCTCGCTCGACGGCGCGCCCGACGCCCAGACGCCCGAAGCGATGAAGGCCACCGCGATCCAGCTCGACGCGAAGGGCGAGACCCCACTGCAGGAGGTGGAGAACCGGGAGCTGGGCTCCGCGATCGAGCGGGCGATCGGCCGACTGCGGCCTGAGTACCGGGCGTGCATCCTGCTGCGGCACGTAGAGGGGTATTCCTACGAGGAGATCGCGGCAACCCTGGACTTGCCGCTCGGCACCGTGAAGACGTATATCCACCGGGCCCGCAACGAATTGCGAGGCTACCTCGAGGACCGACGCGCTGAAACCCGAGGACGGGACGGCCCGTAGAACGAAGCAATGAGCGAGACCACGATGCATCTCACCCCGGACGAGATCGAGCTGTGGGCCGAAGGCCTGCTCGGTGCGGCGCGCACCATGCACCTCACCGAGTGCTCGCTGTGCCTGGCCGAAGCCGAGCAGGAGCGTAAGGTGCTGCTCGAGCTGGTCGCGCTCCCGCGCTTCGCCCCGTCGGCGCGCTTCGCCGACCACGTCATGGCGCAGGTCAAGATCCGCGCGCCGTCGGGTGAGTTTTGAGCGTAAGCCCCACTTCCCGGGGGGAGACGTCTACGCCCTGACTTCGGCGCCCACCCCCACCCCCAATAACCGCGCCGCGCTGCCACCCCGCACCGCCACCTCCACGCTGCCGTCGCTCCCTACGTACGCCAGCAGCTGCCCCGGCTCCACATCACCGTAGGTCCGGCGCAGCGAGCCCACGTCGGTCCCCGCTACCCTGATCCGCACCCCGGGCGCGACCTGCTCGCCGGGAAGGTTCGATATGAGCGACCCGAACCGATCGACGTAAATCACTTCCCCGACCACGGTCAGCCCGTCTACGCGGGGAGTGGGAAGAGGAGAGCGATACGGGTCGGTGATCAACCGGCCCACGTGCGTCAGGGCGGTCCCGATCGCGATCTGGGCGGCGGCCGGGGCGAACACGTCGCGGGCGTGAAACGTCGGCGCGGCGCCGGGCGGGATCGGCAGCTCGACGAATCGCGTGGTCTCCGGGAGCGACGACAGCAGGCCGTTGTCCGGCGCCACGAAGTAGTGGCCATCGGCCTCCGCGGCAAGCGCTCGACGCCTCGTCCCCACGCCCGGGTCCACCACGACGAGGTGCACCGTCCCCCCAGGGAAGCGGCGCCACACCCTCGACAGGATGTACTGGCCGGCGCGGATATCGCCCGGCGCCACCTGATGGGTGATGTCGACCAGCGTCGCGCCGTGCGGCTGGGCGAGTAGGGCCGCCTTCACCTCGGCCACGTAGCTGTCGGCGGTCCCGAAGTCAGTGAGCAGCGTGATGATGTCGCCGGGCATCAGACTTTCCGGTGGCGCCACGCGCCGCTCAGCCAGACCAGGCTCATGGCGCCGCCGCGCGCGACGGAGGTGAGGGAGATCGCCCACCAGATCCCCGCCAGCCCGAACGCCGCGGACCACCAGGCGGCGAGGGGAACGCGCAGGGCGGAGAGTGAAGAGCTCGCCACCATCGGCCAGAAGGTGTACCCCGCCCCGCCGAGCGCACCCTCCAGGATGATCTCGAAGGTCTGCCCCACCTGGGACAGGGCGATGATCCGCAGGTACAGACTCCCGTCGGCGATGACGGCCGGGTCCGTCGTGAACAGCCCGGCGAGGGTCGCTGGAAACGCCGCGAACACGGCGGCCGTCGTGACGGTGACCGCCAGGCAGTAGGTGATGGTGAGCCGCACCGCCTCACGGGCGCGCTGCTCCTGCCGCGCGCCGAGGTTCTGGCCGACGAGCGCGCTCGCCGAGAGGGCGAAGCCCGAGATCGCGATGAAGCCGATCCCTTCCACCTTGTGCCCCACCCCGAGCGCGGCGAGCGCCGGCGTGCCAAAGCGCGACGTGAAGCGGGTGAGCCACATGTAGATCAGGCTGAACAGCACGCCCGTGAGCGAGAGCGGGGCGCCGACGCGGAAGATGGTCGGCACCGCGTGCCAGTCGGGGGCGCCGAGGCGGATCAGGCCGCGCCGCAGCGCGATGAGGATCCCGATCAGGAAGCCCCCGCCACGCACCATCACCGACGCCAGCGCCGCGCCCTCGACACCAAGCCGCGCGAACGGCCCCACCCCGAGGATCAGCAGCGGGTCGAGGGCCACGCTGAGCACCACCGACACTGCGAGCAGCAGGAACGGCGTGCGGGTGTCCCCCGCGGCGCGGAACGTGGCTTCGATGGCGAAGAACCCGAACACCAGCGGCCCGCCGAGCAGCCAGGTCGAGAGGTAGAGATGCCCGAGCCGCGCCACTTCGGGCGGCACCGTCATCAGGCGGAAGAGGTCGTCCATCACCACGAGGCCGAGGAGGGAGACGGCGAGCCCCGCCGCGACCGCGTAGAGCACGGCGGCGCCGGCGGCCCGCGCGGCGGCGTCGGGGTCCCGCTCGCCGTGGCGGCGTGCGGCGACCGCGATGAGCCCGACTTCCACCATCTCGCCGAGCGACAGCAGGATCCAGACGTAGAAACCCGCCGTAGACACCGCGGCGAGCCCAGCGGGACCGATCAGCCGGCCCACCCACAGGCTATCGATGACGTTGAAGGAGAAGTGACACGCCATCATCGCCACGGCGGGGGTGGCGAGGCGCAGAATCACGGGCCGCAACGGCCCGACGGTGAGCGCGCCCTCGGGACGTGCAGCGGTCGTCATGGCGCCTGACGCGTGGGAGGGGGCTCGGGCACTTCGGTGAGGAAACGCCAGAACACCGGGTTGTCGGGATAGCGCTCGGCGAGGTGCACCACGTAGCTGCGGGCCTCGCGTCGGAGCACGTCGCGACCGGCACGGTCGCGGCCGGCCTCGCGTGCCAGCGCTGCGGCGAGCACCCACGTCGCTTCGATGCTGGCGAGTCCGCCCCCGTGCGCCACGCGACGCATGTAGCGGATCCCCCTCTCGGCGTCGCCGCTCCCCAAGCCGATCAGTTTGGCGACGAGGCGAGCGAGCGCGCCGGCGCGCGCCAGCCCGTACTGATAGAGGCCGAGGCCGAGGTAGCAGTCCACACAGCTCGAGTCGCGCGCGAGCACGCGGCGGTAGGCGTCGCGCATCCCCTTGGCATCCTTGGCCGCGCCCCAGGAGTGGCCGTGGAGCTCGCGCTCGCGCGCTCGGTAGCCCAGCGCGGTCGCGAGCCAGAAGTCCCCATCCCCTCGGGCCAGCCGGATGGCGACGCCGAGCAACGAGTCGATGCGGCCGGCCTCGAAGTCCGCGCTGTCCTGCGCTGCGGCCCACCAGATGTAGGCGGCGGCGCGGAAGATCACGGGTGCAGGATCGGTCGTATCCTGAGTGGCGAGCACGGCGAAGTAATGCGCGGCGGCGGCGAAGTCGCCCCCGTAGAGAGTATCGAGCCCGGCGCGGAGGTCGTGCCGCTCCGAGATGGAGGGGGGGGACCCTTGCAGCAGGAGAACGGCTGCGGCGAGCAGCCGCACGTCAGCGCGCGACGGTGTTGAGGGGCACGGTCCGGCCGAGCGCGGCCGCGACCGCGTCCGCGAGGTCGCGCAGCGCCGCGCCCGCCGGGGAGTCGGGCTGCGCGACCACGATCGGCCGGCCGGCGTCGGCGAGCTCCGGCACTCCGGCTTGCAGCGGCACCTGGCCGAGCAAAGGCACGCCGAGCTCGGCGGCGAGTTGCCCACCGCCGCCGGCGAGGAAGACCTGGGAGCGCTCGCCGCAGTGCGGGCAGACGTAGTAGCTCATGTTCTCGACGACGCCGATCACCCGCACGCCCACCCGCTCGAACATTTTGGCACCGCGCAGCGAGTCGCCCACGGCCATCTGCTGCGGGGTGGTGACGATCAGCGCGCCGTCGAGGTGAATCGTTTGTGCCAGGGAGAGTTGGGCGTCGCCCGTGCCGGGGGGCAGATCCACGAGGAGGTAATCCAGCTCCCCCCACGAGACGTCGTGCAGGAACTGATGGATGATCTTCATGACGATCGGCCCGCGCCAGATCGCGGGGGCGTCGCGCTCCACGATGAAACCCAGGGACATAAGCTTCACACCGTGGGCCTCGAGCGGCTGGATCTTGCCGCCCACGACCTCGGGCTTCGCGTCGCGGCCGAACATCCGCGGGATGTTGGGCCCGTAGATGTCGGCGTCCATCACGCCGACGCGGTGGCCCTGGCGGGCGAGCGCGGCGGCGAGGTTGGCCGAGACGGTAGACTTTCCGACCCCGCCCTTGCCGGAGGACACGGCGAGCACGCGGCCGAGGTGCGGCATCGCTTCCGGCGTAGGGGGCGGCGGCACCGCGCCCGCCCCCGCCGCCCCCGCCCCCCTCACCCCCCCGGCAGAGGGAGGGGCCTGCTTCGCCGCGGGATCCACGACGTTGATCTTCACCGCCGATACACCGACCACCGCCTGCACCGCCTTGCGAGCGTCGCGCGCGAGGGTGGCGGGGTCCTCTCGGGTCAGGTGGAAGGTGAAGGACACCGCGCCGTCGGCGGCGACGACGAGGTCGTGGACCATGCCGGCGGAAACGACGTCGCGGGCGAGTCGGGGATGCTTGACGGCACCGAGGGCCTGCTGGACACGCTGCGTGAGGTTGTCGGAGGCGGACACGCGGGGAATGTAGCCGGAAATAGCGGAGGGGGGCAACGTTGAGGCGTCCGGAGCACGGCTGCCCGTATGACGAGTCTCTGCCGCACCAGACTACTGCACGGTGAAGCTCGTGCTCGTCGCGCCGATGAGGCTGATCGCGGACGCGGTGAAGGTGTAGCCCGAACCAGCCCGGTCGATGCGCAGGTCGCTGAACGTGGCGACCCCGCGCACCGCAGTAACCGTCAACGTGCCGGTGAGCGTGGCGCCGTCCGGGTGGCTACCCAGCCCGATGGTCACGGTGCCCGTGAACACCGTGTCCGTCACGCCGGCGCTGTCCTGGGCCGCCACCTGCACGGCGGGATCGATGGTGACGCCCGCCGACGCGGTGCTCGGCGTGACGATGAAGGCGAGGCGGGTAGCCGGGCCGCCGGCGCTCGAGCCGCCGCCCGTATCCGCCCCAGCGCGGACGATGCGGGCGCCCTCGGGGCATCCCGCCGTGGCCGCGAGACACGCAACCAGCCACAGACTCTGCAAGCGCATGGGAACTCTCCGATCCGGGCTCTCGGATGAGACCGGCATCGGAGGCGTAGCGTCACTCGCTAGGCGCCGCCCCGGCGTCCCCCTCCAAGGTACTCTCGCGCCGCCGCCAGCACCTTCCCCTGCACGTCGGCGAGCGATCCCTCGAAGGAGACGCCCGCCGCCTTGGCGTGGCCCCCTCCCCCCACGCCGAAGCGGTGCGCGAGATCAGCCGCATTCACCTCTCCCATCGAGCGCAGCGACACCTTGATGCGGCCGCTCGCCACCTGCCGGAACAGGAGGGCCAGACGGACGCCTGCGATCGTGCGCGGAAACTCGACGATCCCGTCGAGGTCGTCGGGCGTGGCGCCGTACCGCTGCAGCGCATCGGGCGGGACGGTGACCCACGCCAGGCCGACCGCAGGCTCCACCACCAAGGTCTGCAGCACCTCGGCCATGAGCCGGACCCGGGCCTCGGGAGCGCTAGCGTAGACCCGCTCGTAGATCGACTCCGGATCCACCCCGCGCTCGAGCAGCGCACCCGCCACGCGCAGCGCCCGGGCCGTCGTGTTGGAGAACCGGAAGCCACCGGTGTCGGTGAGAATCCCGACGTATAGCGCGCGGGCGCTCTCAGGCGAGAGCTCCCACCCCAGCACGCTGGCGAAGTCGAACACCAGCTCGGCGGTAGCCGTGGCTTCGGGCGCGACGAGCCGTGGCCCGGCTGGGAGCGACCCCGGGCTGACGTGGTGGTCGATGCACGCCACCGGGACGCCGCCTCCCCCCCGCGCTCGCACGGCGTGCGCCAAGTCGCCCAGGCGGCCCAGGTCGGAGATGTCGAGCACCATGATCACGTCGGCCCGCTCGATCTCCTTCACTGCGTGGTCGCTCGCGTCGGCGCCCTCGGGGAGGAGGAAGCCGAACCGCTCGGGGGGCGGGGTCGGATTGGCGATCGCGGGATGGAGGCCCCGCGCGCGGAGCAGGTACCACAGCCCCACCTCGCTCCCCAACCCGTCGCCGTCGGCGTTCACGTGCGTCGTGAGGGCGACGCGCCGACCGGGCTTCAGGACCCTCGCGACGTCCTGCGCGGCACGGACGCGGTCCGGGGGGATGGAGACGCCGTTGGTGGACATAAACAGCAAGATACGTCCAGGGAGGCGTCGAGAAACAGGGCGTCCAGAGACAAGACGTCGAGAGAAGGCGTGACGCCTCCCCTCGACGCCGTTCCTCGACGTTGTCCCTCGACGCCTTATGATTTGGCCAGTTTCGAATTCCTCATCCCGTAGCCGAAGTAGACGACCATCCCGATCGCAAACCAGATGATGAGTCGCTCCCAGGTGACGGGGGGCAGCGATTTCATCAGGTACGCGGCCGAGAGCGCCCCGGCGGGGGCCACGAACCAGACGATCGGAGTCCGGAACACGCGCGGCAGGCCCGGCTCGCGCACGCGCAGCACCAGCACGCCGACCGCCACAATGACGAACGCGAGCAGCGTGCCGATGGAGACCAGGCTCGCAGCGTCGCGGATCGGGAGAATCGCGGCGAAGAAGGCGACGACGACGCCCGTCCAGATCGACGTGATGTAGGGGGTCTGGAACTTGGGGTGTACTTTGTTGATGAACGGGGGCAGGAGGCCATCGCGCGACATGGAGTAGAAGACGCGCGACTGGCCCAGCAGCATCACCAGAATCACCGACGACAGCCCGGCAATGGCCCCGAGCTTGATGAGCGTGGCCATCCAGCCCAGCCCGGCGCGGTCCGCCACGACGGCGATGGGATCCGGGACGTTGAGCTCCTTGTAGCTCATGACGCCCGTGGCGATCCCCGACACGAGGATGTACAGCACGGTGCAGATGAGCAGCGACCCGATGATGCCGATAGGCATATCCTTTTGGGGATTCCTCGCCTCCTGCGCGGCGGTGCTCACGGCATCGAACCCGATGTAGGCGAAGAAAACGATCGCGCCCCCCGTAAAGACCCCACTCCAGCCGAACTCGCCCGGCACGGGAACGCCGTCCTTCACGTTCTGGGGCGGGATGAACGGATGCCAGTTGGCGGTGTTGATGGCGTGCGCCGCGAACACGATGAACAGCACCACCACGGCGAGCTTGATGAATACGATGACGTTGTTGACGTTGGCGGACTCTTTGATGCCGATGACCAGGAGCGTGGTGACGAGAGCGATGATCACGACGGCCGGGAGGTTGAAGATCGCCGCCACCTGAGTGCCGTCGTGGCAGGTGACCAGCGTTCCGCGGGCCGCCGACAGCGCGCACGGCACGTTGATGCCGACATCGCGCAGGAACGAGACTACGTAGCCCGACCAGCCGATGGCGACCGTCACCGCACCCAGCGCGTATTCGAGGATCAAGTCCCACCCGATGATCCAGGCGATCAGCTCGCCCAGCGTGGCGTAGCCGTAGGTGTAGGCGCTCCCCGCCATCGGCACCAGGGAGGCGAACTCCGAGTAGCACAGCGCCGCGAAGATCGAGGCGACGCCGGCCAGCACGAACGAGAGCACGACGGCGGGGCCCGAATTGATCGCCGCCACCGTGCCGGTCAGCACGAAGATGCCGGTACCGATGATCGCGCCGATGCCAAGGGCCGTGAGGTTGAGCGCGCCCAGAGCCCGCTTCAGGCTGTGGTCCGTCATCGCCTCGGTCTGCAGGTCGGTGACGCTTT
>QHUY01000173.1 GCA_003223415.1 Gemmatimonadota bacterium | reverse complement strand
GGTACGGAGGGACCGTGGTCAAGCGCACGTGGTTCATCTCGCTCGCGCTCATCGCCAGCGTCGGCGTCGCGAGCGCGCTCGCTCAGCAGCGCTCCATCAGCGGCAAGGTATTCAGCGTGACGACGACCGAGCCCGTCGCCGGGGCGACGGTCTCGGTGATCGGCTCGCCGGTCGCGGCGGTGACGAACGAGCGGGGGGAGTTCTCGCTCTCAGCGCCCCAGGGCGCGGTGACGCTCTCGGTTCGCAGCATCGGGTACCGGCACCGCACCGTGGCAGTTGCTGCGGATCAGGCGAGCGTGAACGTCGGCCTCGAGCAGGACGTGTTCAACCTCGAGGCGGTCGTGATCACCGGCCAGGCCACGGGCGTCGAGCAGCGCAACCTCGCCAACGCCGTGACGACGGTGAACCCCGAGCAGCTGAACCGCGCGCCGACACAGACTCTCGAAAGCGCACTCCAGGGCAAGGTCCCCGGCGCAGTGATCCAGATGAACTCCGGAGCGCCGGGCGGCGGAGGCCAGATCAACCTGCGTGGCGTCACCACGATCAACGGGGGCGTGGATCCGCTCATCGTGGTGGACGGCCTGGTGATCGCTAACGACGCGATCGCGAGCAACATGAACGCCATCACCGCCGCCGCGGCCGGTGGTAACGCGTCGAGCCAAGACAACTCGGTCAACCGCATCGCCGACCTGAACCCGAACGACATCCAAGACATCCAGATCTTGAAGGGCGCGTCGGCTGCGGCGATCTACGGCTCGCAGGCAGCGAACGGCGTGATCGTGATCACCACCCGACGCGGGCACCCGGGCGCGCCCCGTTTCAGCGTGACCCAGCGCTTCGGGGCGTTTTCCCTGGCAAACACGATGGGCGCGCGCATCTACAGCGACACGACCGACGCGTTCAGCGTGTGGGCACCCAAGGTCCCCCGAGACACGGCTACGCGGACCCTGATCCGGAGCCTTTGCAACCTGGCCAACGGCAAGTGCCCCTTCTTCGACAATGAGCAGGCGCTGTACGGCCAGCATCCCCTATCCGTCGAGACTGACGCGAGCGTGACCGGCGGGAACGATCAGACGAGCTATTACCTCTCCGGTCTCGTGAAGAAGGACGGTGGCATCGCGCAAAACACAGGCTACCAGAAGCAGGCGATCCGCGCCAACCTCGACCAGCTGCTCGGCAGCCGCTTCAAGGTGAGCATCAACCTCAACGCGATCCACAGCCTGACAAACCGCGGGATCTCGAACAACGACAACACGGGGACGAGCACGTACCTCGTGTACCCGACGACGCCTAGCTTCCTTGACCTACGGCCGGCGAACGGCGTCTACCCGGTCAATCCGTTCGCACCGTCCAACCCGCTCCAGACGTTCGCCGAACTGAGGAACGCCGAGGACGTGTGGCGCATCCTCAGCACGACGACCGCCAAGATGGACGCTGTGACCACGCCCACGCAGCACCTGGTGTTCAACCTCACCGGGGGCGTGGACTTTTTCAGCCAGCGCAACGACATCCTGTCGCCGGCCGATCTGCAGTATGAGCCGCAGGACGGTCAGCCCGGCACCGTCGTCCTCGGGAAAGGGTCGGACCTGCGGCTGAACCTCGTCGGCAGCGCGGTCCACACGTACATGCCCGCCTCGAACGCTTATCAGGCGACGACGTCGGCGGGCTTCCAGTACGAGAACCGCGACCTCAACCTCACGAACGTGGTCGGACGCACCATCGCCCTCGGGCTCCAGAACGTGAGCCAGGCGGCGAGCATCACGTCGGCGCAGAGCGAGCAGCCGGTGAAGAACGTCGGGCTATATGCCCAGGAAGAGCTGCTCGCGGCGAGCCAGCGGCTGTTGCTCACCGTGGGGGTTCGTGGCGACCGCTCCAGCGTGAACGGCGATCCGACCAAGTACTTCCTCTTTCCCAAGGCCGCGGCGTCCTACCGCTTCGTGCAGGCGGCGGGCGGCGTGGATGAGCTCAAGCTGCGTGCCGCGTGGGGTCAGACCGGCAACCCGCCGGCCTTCGGGGCTCGCTATGTGGTCGACAGCACCAGCGCGATCGGTGGCCAGGTCGGGCAGTTCCGCGCCCTGACGCTCGGTCTCGACTCGATCAAACCGGAGCGGAACACCGAGGTCGAAGGCGGGTTCGACGCGACCTTCGGCAACCAGTACGCGACCCTCGGCGTGACCGTATATCAGAAGTCGGTGACGGACCTGTTGCTGCAACAGTCGGTCGCTCCGTCCACGGGATATCGGCAACGCATCTTCAACGGCGGCAAGCTGCGCAATCGCGGGATCGAGGCGGCACTCGGGATTTCGCCGGTGCGCACCACGGACGTCAACTGGGTTCTCCGGTCCACCTTCTATTTGAACCGCAGCAAGATCGTCGAGCTGCCCGTCCCGGCTTTCAACACGGGCGGGTTCGGCACGTCGCTTGGGGCGTTCCGGATCGAGCAGGGCAAGTCGGCGACGCAGATCGTTGGTTCGTTAGACACGCTCGGCGGGGTGGGAGTCGTCGGTGACGCGAACCCCGACTTCCAGATGTCGTTGTCGAGCGATCTCACCTACAAACGGTTCAGTCTCGGGTTCCTGTGGGATTGGAAGCACGGCGGGGACATCATCAACCTGACCCAGCTCTTGTACGATGCCGTCGGGAATTCTGTGGATCAGGTCCCCAATGGAGACGCTCGCATCAGCGCCTGGGCGGGTGACGGCAAGACGGCCGTGTACGTCCAGGACGGCTCTTACTTGAAGTTGCGCGAGTTAAATGTGGCCTATGATCTGCCGCCCGAAGTCGCACGGCATTTCGGGATGCGGACGGCGCGGATCTCGTTCGGCGGCCGCAACCTGCTGCGGTTCACGCCCTACAAGGGGCTCGACCCCGAGGTGTCGAACTTCGGCAACCAGGCGATCGCGCGGAACATCGACGTGGCGCCGTTCCCGCCAAGCCGCAGCTTCTTCTTCTCGATCGACGTGGGGTTCTGACCATGCGCACGCACGATACCAAGGCGATCGTCGCCCTCACT
>QHUY01000166.1 GCA_003223415.1 Gemmatimonadota bacterium | reverse complement strand
GCCGACTCCGGTGTGGTTCGGTTGCAAGCAACCTAGCGCCGCGGTCATCCGACGGAATGCGCCAGTCGATCAGTTTCTTGCTACGTCGAAGGGATAAGTGGCGTTGGTTGATCGAGAGGGGCTAGGCCGCCCGGGGCTGCGGAGAGCGTCCCAGAGCCGACTGAATGAGCAGGAACTCTCCCACGTTTTCCATCGTGAGGAGCCCCACCAAGGTACCGCGGCTAGTCACAGGCAGCGTGTGACAGTTGCAGGACTGCAGCCGCGCGAAGGCCGTGTCAAGCATGTCGGCCGCGTCCACCACCTCGAACTCGCGGCGCATGATGTCGCGCACTCGCCAATCGGACGCTCGCTGGGCCAGCGCCTTGAGCACATCACTGCGCAGCAGCACGCCCGCAAGGCGGCCCCCCTTCCCCCCCTGGCCCTCGTCGACCACTGGGAAGTCCTGCTGGGATCCCGCGAGGATCAGCTCAAGCACTCGTTTCGCGGTGTCATCCGGCGCCACGGTGTGGAAGTCGGTGAGCATGGCGCGACTCACCGGAATACCGCTCAAGGCGGTGCGCATTTGCACCATGCTCGCCTCCTGGGCCGCGCCGATCCAGACGAAGAACGCGATGAACACGAGGAACGGGTTCGTGAACAGACCGAGCAGGCCGAACACGAGGGCCATCGCCTGCCCGACGTGCGCGGAGACCTGCGTGGCCCGGACGTAATCCATGCGCATCGCCAGCAGAGCCCGCAGCACCCGACCGCCGTCCATGGGGAAGGCGGGGAGCAGGTTGAAGACCGCGAGTGAGACGTTCACCAGCAGGAGTCGTTCAAGGAACGGCCCACCCGCCATGGTGAGCGCGGAGAACGGGCGCAAGGTCTGCGAGAGGAGGAGCCACACGTACAACGCCGCCGCGATGACCACATTCACGGCGGGACCCGCCAGCGACACCCACACCTCCTGCCGCGGATCGTCCGGTATGCGCTCCAGTCGGGACACGCCACCGATGGGCAGCAGGGTGATATCGCGGGTGCGGATGCCGTAACGCCGGGCGGTGAGCGCGTGGCCGAGCTCGTGCAACACCACGCAGGCGAACAAGGCGAGGATGAACGCGATGCCGTCGAGCGCCGCGGCGCTGCCGCCCGCAAGCCAATAGGTGACCCCGACCCACGCGAGGAGCAGCAAGAAGGTGGCGTGCACATAGAGGCCGATGCCGGCCACCGATCCGAGCTTCCAGGACCATTTCATCTCGGTCGCACGTCCGCTACTCCAGGCGGTTCCGTTGTGTCGGGGTCAGCGCCATAGTCCGTCCCTCTGGGAGATAGCCCGGCGCCAAGCGGGTCGCAAGCAGCGCGAACCGGGCAACCTCGATCAATAACCGTCGACTTCAACGACGGCCTTGGCAAACGCCCGCGGGGCCTCCTGCGGGAGATTGTGCCCGACGCCGCCCTGGATGACTCGGTGCGCATACTTGCCCGAGAATTTCTTCGCATAGGAACTGGCATCCGGGTGTGGCGCACCGTTCGCATCACCTCAAGGGTGATGACGCCGCCAGCGCACCGAAAACTGGTACGCCGGCGGCGACACTGCAAGAAATCGGGATTGCGTTGTGGTTTAGCGCGACGCCGTTTCGAGCGCCCTGGCGGCCTGTTCGATGAGCGCAACAACCGGGGCGGGCCGTGACACATAGATCGCGTGACTGCCAGGCGACTCGAGCACAGTCGAACCCGCCCGCTTGGACATGAAACGCTGAGCTGCCGGCGGAATCATCCGATCGTCGGCTGCGACGAGGTACCAGCTCGGCTTCGTCCGCCACGACGCTTCCGTCACCTCGCCGTTGAGCGCGTTGAGGCCCCACGGCACCTGCGATTGGGCCATGAACTCCGCGAGCGGTGCATCGACATCCGCCGCGAACGAAGCGGCGAACTTGGCCTTGTCGAGGAACAAGAACCCGTCCTGGGGCGGGAGAATCGGAGGCACGGGTGCCCCCGGTGCGGGATTCTGAATCAACTTTGCAACCGACTCGCCCTTGTCGGCGGCGAAGGCAGCGATGTAGACGAGCCCCACGACCTTCGGGTCGTTGCCGGCTTCCGTGATCACCACGCCACCGTACGAATGACCGACCAGGATCACTGGGCCGCTACTCGACGCGATGGCGCGGCGCGTCGCGGCGACATCATCGCTCAATGACGTGGTGGGGTTCTGAACGATGGTGACGGTGTACCCGTTCTTCCGCAGACGCTTGAACACACCTTCCCAGCCGGACCCGTCCACGAAGCCGCCATGAACGAGCACGATCGTAGGACGCTGCATCGACAGCTGTGCCTGGCCCTGGACCGGGGCCGCGGTGGCGCCAAGCGCGAGCGCCACCATCAGTGCCTGCTGTTTCATCGGTGTCTCCTTCAGATAAGAGGCGTCTTAGGCCGCGCCAGTCGCGGCCATGTGCGATGCCGGAAGGCAAGCGACGCGCCACAGCTAAGTGACTCATGGGAGAGAACTTGACTTCAGCGATGATGCCAACCGCTTGGCAATTGCCAATCGGTTAGCGAACTCGAAAGGCGAGCTTGTCGATGTTCAGGGTTTTGATCTTCCACTCGAGTGTCTGGCGGGGAATGCCGAGCCTGGCCGCCGCACCTCGAGGACCAGCGATCCGTCCCTTCGTCGCCGCAAGCGCAGCCTCGATGAGTTCCTTCTCACCGTCGGCCAGCGTCACAACCTGTCGTCCCATTCCGCCGATCACTTGACTGGGTTTCCTTTTGAGCCAGGACTCATCGATCTCGAATGTTTCGCCCTCGCACAACACCACCGCGCGCTCGATCACGTTCTGCAGCTCGCGCACGTTCCCGGGCCAGTCGTACGCTTCGAACAGCTTCAGCGTCTGCTTCTTGATGTTACGAATGTTCTTGCCCGCCTTCTTCGCGTAGCGCGCGACGAGGTACTCGACCAGCAAGGCGATGTCGTCCGCGCGCTCACGGAGCGGAGGAGTCCGAATCGGAAAGACATTCACTCGGTAGTAGAGATCCTGGCGAAATGCACCACTGGCGACTTCGGCTTCCAGATCGCGATTGGTGGCCGCCAGCACGCGGACGTCAATCGCGATCGGATGACTGCTGCCCACACGCTCGATCTCCCGCTCCTGCAGCACCCGCAATAGCGCGATCTGCGTCTCGGCAGGGAGGTCGCCAATCTCGTCCAAAAAGATCGTGCCCCCGTCCGCCGCCTCGAACCGTCCGAGCCGCCGTTGCAGCGCGCCGGTGAACGCCCCCTTCTCGTGTCCAAACAACTCG
>QHUY01000169.1 GCA_003223415.1 Gemmatimonadota bacterium | reverse complement strand
CAGCCCTACATCGACCAGACCTACCGCTTCGGCTCGACCATGGGCGGCAACTTCCAGCCGCACCAGGGCGTCGAGTTCAACAACCCCGACGGCACGCCGGTCCACGCGATCGGCGACGGTGTAGTTGTCTATTCGGGTCCCGCCGAGGCCGGGGCCAACACGATCGCCATCCGCCACGACCGAAAACTGAGAACGGACGACGGAGAACGCTCCGTCTTCTCCGTCTACTACCACAACACGCGGCTCCTCAAGCGCCTAGGCGAGCGGGTGGCGGCGGGCGAGACCATCGCCCTCGTCGGCAACACCGGCCGCGCCACCAACGACCATCTCCACCTCGAAGTCCACGTCGCCCCGACCACCGATTCGAGCAAGATCGTGGACCCGAACGTCCGCTACCCGCCCTACAATGCCAACCCCGAGCTGTGGATCGAGCCGCTCCCGGGCACGGGGCTGGTGGCGGGGCAAGTGTGGGACTCCAAGGGGCAACCGGTCGCGCAGGCGCGCGTCTACGGCCTCGTCAAGCCCGAGCCGCAGGAGACGCCGTTCTCGTTCATCGAGACCTACGGACCGCGCAGCCATGCCGACCCCGTCTACCACGAGCATTTCGCCATTAGCGACGTGCCTGCCGGCGAGTATGTTCTTGGGGTGGGAATCGCCGGTCGCAGGGTCTACCGCCGGATCCGGGTGGAGGCGGGGAAGCTCACCTGGATCGAGTTCCGCCCAGATGCACATTGAGCTGATCGAGATGCTGCGCTGTCCCGAGGAGCACCGTGAGGAGTTCCTCGTGCTCTCGACCAGCGAGATGAATGGCCGGATGGTGTGGCTCGGCGTGGTGGGGTGCCCGGTGTGCCACCGCGATTTCGAGATCATCGACGGCATCGTGGATTTCACCGAGGTCGTGAAGGGGAAGCGGCAGACGCGGTCGGTGCGCCGCACGCCGGCGCCGGCGTCCCCCGTGGTGCTGGATGCCGAGTCCCTCCAGGCGCTCCTCGACCTCGGCGGCCCGGGTGGGTTTGTGGTCCTGCTCGGCTCGGCCAGCCGCCACGCGGTCGGGCTCGCGGCGCTGATGGGGGGCGTCCATTTCGTCGGTATCAACGCGCCGCCCGATGTCGAGCATCTGCCGATCCTCAGTCTCATCCAATGCGACCGTGTGATCCCGCTGCGCCAGGCCATGGCCCGCGGCATCGTGGTCGGCGCCGAATGCGCGACGTCGCCGTGGGTCGTGGAAGCCCGGCGCGTGTTGCTGCCCGGACGGCGGCTGGTGATCGAAGGGGAGAGCGTTACGCCCGAAGGGGTGAAGCAGCTGGCCGTGGGTCGCGGCCTTTGGGTCGGGGAGAAGCGCTAGCCTTCGACTGCGGCCGCCATCGGGTCCGCCTCCGCGTAGGTTTTGTCGATCAGCTCCGCGTACCGCTTCTCCACCGCCCGGCGCTTGACCTTGAGCGTCGGCGTCAGCTCGCCCGATTCGATGGTGAAATCGTGCTCAAGCAGCACGACCTTCTTCGGCATCTCGAACTTCGCCAGATCACGCAACATCCCCATCACCTCGCGCTCGATCTTCGCCTTCGCGTCCGCGAGTGCGAGCAGCTGGCCGCGCGAGCCGTACGACAGGTTGCGCTCCTTGGCCCACTTCTCCAGCGTCTCGAAGTTCGGCACCACCAGCACGATGGGGAACTTGCGCTTGTCACCCAGTACCACGGCGTTGGCCACGAACTTGTTGAGCTTGATCATGTTCTCGATCGGCTGCGGCGCGACGAACTTGCCCCCCGCCGTCTTGATGAGGTCCTTCTTGCGGTCGGTGATCTTGAGGTAGCCGTCGGCGTCCAGCTCGCCGATGTCGCCGGTATGGAACCAGCCCTCGACATCGATCGCCTCGGCGGTGGCCTCGGGCTTGTTGTAGTAGCCCTTCATGATGTTCGGGCCCTTGGCGAGGATCTCGCCGTCCGCGGCGATCTCGAGTTGCACGCCCGGCACGGCCTTGCCCACCGTGCCCAGCTTGGGGCGGTCGAATGGATTGACCGTGAGAACGGGGGAAGTCTCCGTCAGCCCGTACCCCTCGATGACGGGCAGCCGGGCGGCGAAGAAGAACCTGGCGATCTCGACCGATAGCGGCGCACTGCCGGAAAGGAAGCACTTGAGACGGCCACCCGTGCGCGCGCGGAGCTTTGCGAACAGGAGCCGGTCGGCGAGCGCGTACTTGACGGCCAGGATGCTTGGCACAGGTAACCCGGCGAGCCGGTAAGTGGCCCACTGGTCGCCGACCTTCTTGGCCCAGAAGAAGATCCTGCGTTTCACCGCGCTGCCCGCCAGCGCGTTCTCCAACACCTTGGCGTAGATCTTCTCGTACAGGCGCGGCACCGAGAGCACGATCGTGGGGCGAACTTCGCCCAGGTTCTGCGCCACCTTGTCGAACGACTCGGCGTAATTCACGATCACGCCCGCCGTCCACATCGTGTAGTCCACCATGCGCTCGTAGACGTGGCTGAGGGGCAGCATCGCGAGGCACTCGTCCCCGGCCGTGAGCGGGAACACGCGCAGGCAAGCGTCGATGTTGCTCCAGATGTTGTTGTGCGTGAGCATCACGCCTTTGGGGTCGCCGGTCGTTCCGGAGGTGTAGATGAGTGTCGCCAGCTCCTCGGGCGTCACCGCGAGCGCCTCCTCGCGGAACCGCGGGTAACGCCCGTCGGCGCTGCGCCCGCGGGCCTCTACTTCAGCGAGGGTGATCACCCCATCGCGCCGTCCCGGATCGTCGAACGCGATGATGTGTTTGAGAGACGGCAGACGGCCGCGGCTCTCGCGCAGCTTGTTCACGATTTCGACAGTCGAGCAGAACACCGCTACCGCGCCCGAATCGCCGAGGATGTACTCGGTCTGCTTGGCGGTGAGCGTCGGATAAATCGGCACGTCGGTCGCCCGGGCGCACAGGCAGGCGTAATCGGCGAGGGCCCACTCGGGACGCGTCTCCGACACGATCGCCACCCGGTCGCCGCCTTGCACGCCCAGCTCGCGCAACCCGACGGAGATCGCCTTGACGCGCGCCCCCGCGTCCCGGTGCGTGATCGCCCTCCAGACGCCGCCCACCTTGGCGCGGTAGGCCGCGGAGTGCGTGCCGGCGTACTTGTCGATTCCCTCGAAGAACAGCTGGGTGAGCGTGCCCGTCTTCATGGCAGGAACTCCACGACGAAGTGGACCGGGGACCCCGGGACCGGGGTCCCGTCGGGGCGGTGCGCGCTCGCGAGCACCACGACCGAGTCGGGACGCGGTCCGCCGGTGTAGCGCACCTGCACGATGGCGAGGCCGCCCCCCGAGGTCCGCGCCGTGCCCCCGGGCACCAAGGTGATCGTCGTCCCGCTCACTGCATAGATGATCGCCGCGAACGCCACGCGCCGACCGGCTTGGTTCTGGGCACCCGTCGGGGTGGCCCAGGCCTCGACCCGCAGCGAATCAGAGAGCGAATCGGGAGTGGACACCGTCACGGTGGACACCGTGCTGCCGACCGCAGTGATCGAATCGAGCGACGGCTGCACAGTGACGTTGAGCGGGTTCGACCGCAGGTTCCCAACGCGCGCCTGCACCCGGCCGATGCCGGCGGCCTTGCCCACCGTCGTGCCCGCCGCGCTGTCCACCACGCTCAGGATCGCCGTGTCGAGGGTGGCCCAGGTGATCGTGGCCGCCACCGAATCCCCCTGGCCGTCCAGGGCGCGGGCCTGCGGCTGCAGGGTGTCGCCGACCTCGACCCGGCCGCTGTCCGGGAGGCTGACGTCGAGGGCGACGATCTGATGCAGGTCGCTCGAGAGCGCGCCGCACGCCGCTGCGCCCAGGGTGAGCCAGATTATCGTGCCGGCGAACTTGAGCCGGCTCAGGGAGACTCCGGCGAGAGCGACCGCGCAGGGGGCGGGGGCGGGGG
>QHUY01000167.1 GCA_003223415.1 Gemmatimonadota bacterium | reverse complement strand
TCGACGACCACTCGAGCTGCGACGACCACTAGCAGTCGGTCGCCGGTCGCCTCCGAGACGTGGGCGCAGACCGCGGATCGTGCGTGGCGGGGCGCCCCACGGCCCTGGTGCAACTCTTCGGCGTCGTTGCTCACGAATAACAACCCGTCGATGTGGCGTCCAAAGGCGACCAGCTCGTGCGCTTCGCGTGCGAGGAGGTCGCCCGCTTCGCGCGCATTTAGTCCAGCGAGCAGCGCGGGCCGACCCTGAAGGCGCCTTCTGGGCATCAGGAAGCGCCGGCCGTCGGGCATCTCAACTTCGACCTGCACGTCCTTCGGTAACAGCGTGGCGAAGAGGATTTCGAATTGCCGTCGTGGCGCGATGACGTGATCCACGGGATTCGCCGGGAGCGACGAGGGAACGACGCTGCCACCCACTCCCCGTACCGTGCCGGGAATCGTGCGGAGCATGAACCACGGATCGCGCGACGCGAGCCAGGTAAGGTAGATGCGGCGCTCGACAACCTCGCCCGGCCAGAGGTCCAGGCGGGCGACTGCGGCGAGGGCTAGCAATTCCCGCATCCGGGACCTCGTGGCGTACCGTTGACACTCCATGCATTTGGAGAATCGACGCGAGTTTTTCGGGGACCCGGAAAGGAGCATCGTATCTTCAGCGGCGGGCATAACAGAATCTACTCGATGCCGAAGACGACGGCTGCCGCTACTCGTCCTCCTGCTGTCGCTGCATGGCCGGGTCCGCCTCCACCTGGCACCGCCACCAGGCCGTGACGATCCCGCACTCCAGCGCCGGATGAGGTCGAGCGATGAAGCAGTCGGCCATGGCGACGTGTGTCAGCAGGCCTTCCGTACTATTTGTGTGCTCCGTCAGCATGTAGCCCCGGACGAGAACGAGGACGCCCAACCAGGCTCGCCCTCGTCCTCCGCGTGAGGTCAGGCGTTCAACGCCTTCTCTGGCGTCACTTCCACCTTGATCAGATGGGGCTTGGCCGTCTCCGCCTTCGGCAGCGTGATCGTCAGCACGCCGAGGTTGTACGTCGCCTTGATCTTGTTGGGATCGATCGACGCCGACAACCTGAATGTCCGCTCGAAGGCGCCGTAGGTCCGCTCATAGCGATGGACCTTCTCGGCCTTCTCCTCTGCCACCTGCTCCTTTGTGCCCTTGATCGTCAGCAGGTTGCTCTCCACCGTGATCTTCACGTCCTCGGGCTTCACCCCGGGTACCTCCGCCACCAGGCGGATGACATCAGGCTCCTCGAAGACGTCCACCAGCGGCTGCCAGGCGGTGGTCGCAGCGTCGTGTACGGGCCATTCAAATGCGCGGAACGGGTCGGTGAAGATCCGGCCCATGCGGTGCTCCAGCTGATGCAGCAGCTCCAGCGTCGGGTCCCTCTGTGTAACACTGAACATATCGTGCCTCCTTAAGGTTATGCCTGAGCCGAGTTCGGTTAACTATTGCACAGTCCTAAGTCCGGCCACCCACCGAGACCGCGCCGAGCGAGGAACTTTAGCCGCGCCCGCACGGCAGTTGCCCGAGGTCTGAAATAGGCGGCCGCGCCGTCCGGGCCGCGGATGCCAAGGAGCGCCGCGTCGCCCACGTCGCACTCCTCAAACGGTGACTGCTCGACGATTCCGGGACGCTCGGCCGGCGACGACGAGTTGTAGCGCGCGAGGAACGAGTCGATAATTTGGTCCCAGACCGCTTCGAAGTCCCGTCTGAGCCGCGCGCGGTCCGGGAGTGCCCGCCGTACGGTCCGGGGCTTGAGTCCGAGCGTGTCCGCCACCAGCGCCCGGGCGACCGCGGCTTGGAGCATCGGCCACCGCTTCGCCGACGCGGCGAGGGCCAGCCGCGCCTCATGCTCCATCGCGCGCATCCAGTCGGGGATACCGACGTGGGCCACATGCTGTGCGGTTCCGCCGTGCGGCTGGCGCCTCAGGTGCTTGAGCCACCACAGCGTGTAGCCGATCAACTTGCGCAGTGCTACTCCAGACACGGGGAATTCGCGCTGGTGCGGGAGCATGGGCGGCAAGGCGCGCGTCCGCTTCGCCCACGCCAGCTCGGCGCGGAGGCCGGCCGTCCGCCTGCCGCGGCCGCGCAGACTCGTCCAGCCGCGATCGCGCAGCGTCGCCTCGATGACCGCGTCTCGCGCAGGGACCGGGCCGTCCAGCACGACCCGGACCGCCGAGAACAGCCCCGCAATGCTCGCAAATTGGCGGCAGGGGGTGCACGAGACGTGCTCGGGCGTGGCCGAAATTCCCACCTCTGTTCGGCCGAGTGTGCGAACGGCGGAGTTTACCTTCAACTTTGTGGTGTGCTCCTTACACATGCGGCGTTAGGGGACGAGGAAGAGGCCGAACTCGGCCGGCTCCACTTAACTACTAGCAGTTATCACTTCTAGAGCGTATGCTGATGTACTGTACTTGTCAAGTGTACCCCACAACCTGGCCAATTAGGTTCAAAGTAGTTAACTTGTCTTGGTTAATCAGTAAGTCGGCCCCAGGAGGAATCCCGTGGACGTCCCATTGCTAATTCGACACCGGCTCGAAGAGTTGGGGTTGGAGCAGCGAGATCTCGCCGGCGCCGCCCAGGTGACCGAGTCCTACATCTCCCAGCTACTGACGCGGCGAAAGGCGCCCCCCGCGCCGACCCGGACGGACATCTACGAGAAGATGGACGAATTCTTGAAGCTCCCGCGCGGGAAGCTGGCGACACTGGCGGACGTCCAGCGGAAGGAAGAGTTGAAGCGGGAACTGGGGGACGAGACCGCCCCCTTGTTACCGGAGGTCCGCGACTTGATCCTCCGCAAATGCAATCCAGACAACGCAACACACCTCCGCGCGATTTTTGAGAAGCAGCCCTTCGGCGAACTCGAACGCCTGGTCACCCAGACGGTGCTGGACGTGGTCAAGCGAGTGGCCAAGGACGAATTGGAAAATGCATACTGGCTCCGCATGGTGGCGCAACTCAGCGGCCGAAGCTATGAGGAAATGCGCGTGATCGTGCTCGAGTTCCTGGATACGGACATCTTCCACCTGTCGAAGGAAAACTGCGTGTCGTTCCTGGATCCCCTGATTGAATCCTGGGACATCGACCTCGCGACGTTTGGTCTCGAAATTGTCTTCAACCCCAGGGTAGCCCCTGGGCAGGTGAAGCGATTTGAGTTTGTCGAACGGGAACCCGATCAGGGTGTCGTGGAGGAGCCGGGACTCAAGGAATTCCTGCAGGATCCCTCCCTGAGCGGCACGGTGACCAAGGAGGAAGTCGAGTATCTCACGCGGCTCAGGTTCAAGAACAAGCGGCCCACGCCCCTCTTTTATTACCGGGAGTTACAGAACCTGAGAGACTCGCTCCATTTTGGCAACCCGGTAACCCACATGAAACGTCGGCGCGGGCTTTCGCCCGTAGTCGGGCGGGACACCGATCAGAGATGAGAACCGTCCGGTCGGAGCGCCTTCCATATCGGCTGAAATACTCCGCTGGCGGGCTGAGAGACAGTGTGGGCGCGTCCACGAAGCGCTCTGTTTAGAGTGCGCCGTAGCCGCCCTCCGGCGACGTCCAAGCGGGCTGTGACTGTCGCAGAAGGTCCTGAAGCTGCCGCTCAGTGAGCTCCGCGAGGGACGCGTCGGGACTGCGGGACCCGAGAGGCGAATAGCGGGTGAAGCGGCGCTTGCGCTCGGGGCCGGCCCCGAGCTCGCTCGAACCTCGCCCCGTTAGCTCTTGCGACCTGTCTTGGCGAAGAACGTCGAGAACATCGGCTTCACCGCCCGCGACTTGCATTTCGGGCAGGCGGGGTGCCGCTTGCCGTGCTCGCTGATCGATTGCTCGACGCTGAAGCGCTTCCGGCACTTGGTGCAGCGGTACTCGTAGATAGGCATAGGCGAAGGGAAGTTATTCCCCCCGAAACGGCAGTCAAGAACCCAACAAGGCTGCCGGGTATTGGACCTTGCGAGCGGTCCACCGGGCTGCATATTCGAACGCAACTCAGATGCTATGAACCCCGAGGCGCGAGGTCGTGCAGGTCGCCGATGCCTCGAGGGGAGCGAATCGCGAAACCGGCTGAGCGAGATACTCGCTCAGCCGGTTTTTGGTTTTTCGTGTGATCTGCTTGGACCCACACCTCGCGTTCTCAAGCAGCCCTCGTTTGATCCAGAAGGCTTCGGAAGGAGGAGCGGTATGCAAGGCGACAAGATCGCTGAGACATCAGGCAAGGTGACCTCGCAAAGAGTGCTGCCGAACCCGGGTGGCGGCCCGAAGATGGAATCGTCTTTCACGGCTACTGGCAAGCTGCTGGGTGTGGACGAAACAGAGACGGGCACGTACTGGGCAGCTGTCCGGCCGGACGGCACCCTATTCGGAGAGGGCCAAGGCATCATCATGGGCAAGGAGGGGGATGTGGCGACATGGGTGGGCCAAGGTGTTGGCACGATGAAGAAGGGCGGTGCTGTGAGTTATCGGGGCGCTGTGTACTATCAGAGTTCGTCCTCCCGATGGTCACGCCTGAACAGCGTCGCCGGGGTCTTCGAATACGAAGTGGATGCTCAAGGGAACACCCGCGCCCAAGTCTGGGAGTCGAAGTAACGCCGGCCGGATAGCCGAGCTCCCGAATGGGCTGCTCGGCGTTCCGTTTGCTTCGGAGCCGTAAGAACCTGAGGTCACTCGCTGGTTGAAGAGAGAAACAGCGCCGGTAACGGCACCCAGTCACATCTCGTTCGGGACGAGTGCGACCTGAGTGCAGGCCAGATAAGCGTCACCCGGAGGCTACTAGCGTCGCTCCGTCGGGGGCGCGTACAGAGTTGCTGAAGAAGGGTTGCTGAGTCGCGATGCGTGCCTTAGCCTCCAATCGGGGCCTTTTAGGATCACTGGCATGGTCGGCAGCTCGAATCCCATCACCATCCTCATGGTGGAAGACAGCGAGGAGGATATCGAACTCACCTTGCGTGGTCTCGAGCGCGCAAAGCTGCAGAACCGCATCTGGACGGTCCGAGACGGTGTCGAGGCGCTCGCGTTTCTCCGACACGAGGCCCCGTACGAGGCAGCCCCTCGCCCGGATCTCTTGCTCCTCGATCTCAATCTGCCGAAGCTGGACGGGCGAGACGTGCTCCTTCGCATCCGAGAGGATCCGCACTTGCGGGAGCTTCCTGTTGTGGTGCTCACGGTGTCCGAGAGCGAGCAGGAGCGTGTCGCTGTACGCGCAGCAGACGCCTTCCTGACGAAGCCCGTGAATTTCGAGCAGCTCGCGAAGCTTGTCCAGATGATCACCGACCTGGGGTGGTCGATCGTGAAGGTGTCCCGCGCGAGTGCAGAAGCCTAGCGGACAAACGACCTGACCGTTGCGCAAGTCGCCAAGTCGCTCAACCGACCGGAGTCCACAATCCGTGACTGGCTTGATTCCGGTCGCGCCTCACTGGAGCCTACAAGAGGGGCAGGCCTGGTGACCCTCGACTATTCTCTGAGGCTGGAGCTGTCCGATTGGGACGGTGACGCTTCCGGCGGATACGTAATTACCGTG
>QHUY01000054.1 GCA_003223415.1 Gemmatimonadota bacterium | reverse complement strand
GGATACTCCGCCAGATAGCCATAGCCGCCGTGCAACTGAACGCATTCGTCGACGATGCGGCACTCACAGTCGGTGAGCCAATACTTCGCCATGGCCGTGGTGATATCACCGAGTTGGCCGGCGATGAAGCGCTCGATGCAGTTGTCGAGGAAGACGCGGGCGATATGAGCCTCGGTCTTGCACTCGGCCAACTTGAAGCGCGTATTCTGAAAGTCGATCAGCGGCTTGCCGAACGCCGTGCGCTCATTCACATGCCTGGTTGTGATGACCACGGCCTGCTCCGCCGTGGCGACGGCGGCCACGCCAATCGCCAGGCGCTCATAACTCATCTTCTCCATTATCTGCGAGAACCCTCGGCCCTCGGCAGGACCGAGAAGACTTGCCGCCGGGACCCGCACATCGTCGAAGAACAGTTCACAGGTGTCCTGAGCGTGCAGGCCGACCTTTTCGAGCGGGCGGCCGACGCGGTATCCGGGAAGATCCTTCGGTTCGACGACGAGGAGCGAGATACCCCTCGGGCCGGCGACTCTGACGTCGGTCTTCACAGCGAGGCAGAGAATACCGGCGAGCGAGCCGTTCGTGATGAATGTCTTCGAGCCATTGATGACGTAGTGGTCGCCGTCGCGGCGGGCGGTGGTCTTGATGCCCTGCAGGTCGGAGCCGGCGGCCGGCTCGCTCATGGCGATTGCGCCCACCAACTCGCCGCGCGCCATGCGGGGAAGCCAGGTACGTTTCTGCGCCTCGCTGCCGTAAGCGAGGATGAAATGTGCCACGAGGCTGTGGATGCTGGAGCCGAATGGAACTCCGGCGTGAGCGAGCTCCTCCAACACGACGGCTTGGTGAGCGAAGGTTCCGCCGCCACCGCCGTATTCCTTGGGCACGTCCGTGAGCAGGATGCCCGTCCCGCCTGCTTTGGTCCAGGCCTCCGCATCGGGGCGATGCTGCTCGCGCCAGCGAGCCTGGTGCGGCACGAATTCCTGTTGGATGAGCTGACGCGCCGTGGTGCGCAACATCCGCACCTCATCGTTCGTCCACGGCGATTGGTAGCCAGCGGCAGCCATTGTTTTTCCCGCGCTCACAAGGAAACGTCCGCCCCCACCAGGGACGGGGCGAAACCGGCGCGAGATCTCTCGCATTCCACCACGACGGCCGCCACAAATCCGGGGGCCGGGGAAAAACTCACCAGGCGCCAGCCGCAGTCGTCTCCCGGCGTCTGCTCGACCCGGAGGATCGCCGCCGGCTCGCCCGGCGCGAGCGAGACATCGAAGCGATCGAGCGGATGGGAAAGGCCGTGGCCGAGCGCCTTGACGAAGGCTTCCTTGCGCGTCCAGCAATTGAAGAATCCCAGCGGCTTGTCGCGCGGGTCGAGGGCCCGATACGCCTCGTTCTCGCGGCGAGAAAACAACCGTGCCGCGATGGCGTCGGCGTCGCTTATCCTCCGAATGGCTTCGACGTCTATTCCGATGTCGCGTCCGGACGAAAAGGCATACACAGCGACATCGTCGCGATGCGATACGTTGAAGCACAGGTCCGCCTCCACACCAGGCCGAGCGAGGGCAGGTTTGCCGTATGCCCCGTACACCAGCTCGACCGATTCAGGCCGCACGCCCAACCGCGCGGCCAGCAGCTGTCGCAATCGCGCGCGCGCGGCGATGAATCGGCAGGCATCACGATAGAAGGCAAAACGACTTGCTCGCAGTCGCTCAGCGTCTGAGAGCAGCACCGCCGACGCACGAACGGCTTCGGGCCCCATGGCCAGACGCGTCACCACGACCTTGATGGCCTCGTCCCGGTCGACCATGGCGGGTGGCCACGCATCGACTTCGCTCCGCTCCCGAGGCGGGAGTGCGCAGTTGGTGTCCAGGTCCTTGCCTTTCATCCCCATGGTGCCGACGCATGCCTGCATAGCCATACGAATCAGCGACTTGACGTGCATAGTTGGTGCCAGGCAGTCTCCGTCCTCGGCGGGGTACGGCGGCAGATCGCGCGTCGGCCGCTGCGTCATAACCGACGGCGTGAAGCGCCGGCTCACCGAGTGTTGCGTCACCGCAACGCTTGGCCTGTGCCCCTCCCGACATGGCGGGGGAAGCGTATCGTAGTTTCCGGTGAGCAACGAGGTTACGCACTCCGCTGGCGCCGAGCTTCGGGGCGCGACCTCCGGCCTTGGACTTGCTAGGCAGCCTTGGCATGCTAGCCGGATGGTGCCCCAGAAGTCCCCGATGCTCGTGGGTGTTTTTCGTGTCCCGCAACGACTGGTACGTCGACCTGCGCGGCCGGCTGGTCCGGCCGCGCGTGGGGGGAGGGGTGTGGGCGTGATCTCCTGGGTTGCGGGCGCCGTGCTCGCGGCGGCGGTCGGGATCGCCGCCCTGGAGCTGGGGTCGCGCTGGTGGATCCGGCGGCGCTCCCGCTATTACGTGTGGCCACCAGGGGGCCGGGTCGAGATCCGGGTGGACCCCGAGGCCTGTCCCGAGCTCGACCCCCTGGTGCGATTCGACAGCAACGCCGATGGCGAGCGGGGCGGTGACGTTCGCCGTGACGAGGACGGACTCTGGCGGATCTTGGTGGCGGGGGGAAGCGCCGCGGAGTGCTTCATGCTCGACCAGTACGCGAGCTGGCCCGGGGCGCTCGAGCGTCTGCTCAACACGCCGGACAGCCTCCACGCCCTAGGCGCTCGGCGGGTGCACGTGGGCAATATCGGCCACTCGGGAGTCGGGTCGGCCGAGCTGGACCTCATTCTCGAGCGCGTCCTCCCCCAGTACGGCCACCTCGATGCGATTCTCGTCATGGTCGGGGCCAGCGACGTGTACCACTGGCTGGAGCAGGGCGCACCCCCGGCGCGTGCACCCGCGCAGGTGCCGGAGCTGATGCTGTTTTCCGGTCACCCGCGGCGGCCTTTCGGGTGGCGGCCCGGCGCGTGGGCCCTGGTCGAGGTGGCCCGCCGCCTGCGCCGATCATGGCTGCATCCGCTGGAGGTGAAGGAGCGTGCCGGGGCCTGGTTCGCGGCCGCTCGGCGGATGCGGGCCGAAGCGAAAGAGATGCGCACCACGGTGCCGGACACCGCCACGGTGTTGGACCATCTCGAGCACCATTTTCGCCGGCTCCTCCGTCGGGCCACGACTCACGCCGATCACGTGCTCGTCGTGCGGCAGCCCTGGTTCGAAAAGGACTACACGCCTGAGGAGGAGGCCCATTTCTGGCACGGCGGGCTCGGTATGCCCTGGAATGAAACGGTCAGCGTTTATTACAGCCTGGAGGTCATCAACCGGCTGCTGGGTCTCGTCGATGCTCGAGTGGCCCAGGTTGCCGCCACGCTCGGCATCCCGCACCTCACCCTGCGGCCGGTGCTGAACAAGGGCCTCCATCACTACTACGACCACGACCATTTCACCCCCGCTGGCGCGGCGGTTGTGGCGCGAACGGTCGCGGCCGCCCTCCTGGGGCGGCCCGGGTCGGCGGGGCGGGCCTCCCAGCCCGGGGTGGACGCAGCGGTGGCCGAGGCGACGTTCCCCGCCCCGGCTAGCTGCTGACGCGGGAGTGGCTCAGGCGGCGAATCGCGGCGTGGGGGCCAACTCGAGCTCGAACGCGAACTTCGTCCCCCGCCCGGGGTGGGTCTTGAGGGTGAGCTCGGAGCCCATGGCAGTGACCAGCTTGCGGCAGATCGTGAGCCCGAGCCCCGAGCTCGAGAAATGGTACCGCGGGCTCGAGGGCGTCTTTCGGAACGGTTGATACAGGGTGCGCAGTGCCGCCGCGTCGACGCCTGGGCCGGTGTCGCGGACCGAGAACTCGACGCGCGTCCCGTTCGTTTCACGCGCCGCAACCTCGACGTGTCCCCGCTCGGTGAACTTCAGGGCGTTGGTGGTCAGGTTCAGCAGCACGCGCGACAGCGCCCGCTCGTGGCCGAGCCGTCGGTCGGACGCGGGCGCTTGGAATCGCAGTTCCAGCCGCTTTTCTTCCGCGAGTGGGTTCACCAGGTCGCGGACGGCGCCGAAGACCTCGCGGATCGAGAACGGGGCGGCATCGCGGTCCACCAAGCGGCTGCCGCCGCGCGCCAGCTCGAGCACGTTGCTCGCCGAAGCGCACAAGCCCAGCGCGGCGCTCCGGATCAGGCCGAGCTGCCGGCGCTGCGCGTCGTTGACGGGGCCGGTCTGGCCGAGCTGGAGCGTTTCCGCGAGGAAGATGATCGAGGTGAGCGGCGACCGCAGGTCGTGCGCCAGCTCCACGACGAGCTCGACCCCGCGCGCTCCCGTGAAGCAATCGGCGAGGCCCTCCGGCTCGATGGCCGGGCGGCTCCGCACCCGGCGCTCGGCGGCGCACGCCTTCATGATGCGTCCTGGGGAGTCTCCGCCGCCTCGCGCTCCACCACCCACGCGGGGTTGGGGCTCCGCTGCAAGCCGTGGCGCTCCATGAGCCGGTACAGCGTCGTGCGATCGACGCCGGCAATGCGCGCGGCCTTGGACATGTTCCCGCTCGCCCGGCTCAGCAGCCAGGTCAGATACTGCATCTCGAACTGTGCGATCACACGCTCGCGCGCGACATGGTAACTCTCCTCGAGGGTGGAGATGAGCGAGGCCGGATTCGCGCCCGCGGCCGGTCGCGTCTCGGCGGCGAGCGGCAAGTCCTCAGGACGGATGGTGGAGCTCGGCTCCGCGAGCACCGCCACGTGCTCGATCACGTTCTGCAGCTCGCGCACGTTGCCGCGCCAGGGGTGGACGCACAGGGCGCGGATCGCCCCGTCGGACAGCTTCGGGAAGGCCTCGCCCTTCTTGCGGTGACGCACCCAGTAGGTCGAGAGGAAGTACTCCGCGAGGAGTGGGATGTCCTCGGGCCGCTCCCGCAACGGCGGCACGTGGATCGGGACGACGCGCAGCCGGTAGTACAGGTCCTCACGCAGCGCGCCCGACTGCACCGCGGCCTCGGGGTCTCCGTTCGTCGCGGCGATGAACCGCACTGTCACGACCGCGTCGGTCGTCTCACTCCCCACGCGGCGCACGATGCCGTCCTGGATCACGCGCAGCAGCTTCGCCTGGATCGGCTTCGACATCTCGATCAGCTCATCCAGGAGCAGCGTACCGCCGCTCGCGGTCTCGAGCAGGCCCGGCTTGTCGCGGACCGCGCCGGTAAACGCGCCCTTGCGGTGCCCGAACATCTCGGATTCGAGCAGGGCTTCGGGCAGGGCGGCACAGTTCACCCCCACGAACGGCCGGCTCGAGCGCCGACTGTGCTGGTGGATGAACTGGGCAATCAGCTCTTTGCCCACGCCGCTCTCGCCCGTGATGAAGACCGAGGCGTCGGTCGGCGCGACCCTCCGGGCCAGCTCGATCGCCTTGCGGAAGGCTGCCGAGGTACCGAGCAGGGTGACCTTATCGCTCACGGCGTGCTGCCGCTCGAGCTCCGTCTGGTGCTCGCGGGTCTCCTGGCCGACCAGCACCGTGTGGGCTGCGCGCCCGATCATGATCTGCAGGTGTTGCGCGGAGAACGGCTTCGGGAGATAGTCCCACGCACCCTGCCGCAATGCCTCGATGCTTGACTCGACGCTCGGATTCCCGGTCATCACGATCACGATCGTGTCGGCGCTCGTCGCCAAGGCCGCCCGCAGCAGCGCGAGCCCGTCGACCTGCGACATGAACAGGTCGGCGAGCACGATGTCGAACGGCTGGCGCTTGAGGAGCCCGAGGGCGTCCTGCCCGCGCCCGCTCACGGTGACGTTGTAACCTTCCAGGCCGAGCACGCTGGCGCAGCTCTCGCGCAACGTGTGCTCGTCGTCCACGACCAGGATGCGGATCCTGCCCTTATCCTCCGGCCCGATCGACAGCAGGGCGTTGACGCTGCTGGCGTCGGCCGCGTTGCCGGGGTGGTTTGTTGCCAATGGGATCGCCATGATGGTCACGCTCCGCCCACCGACCTACGCAGGGATCGGGCCATAATGTCGCGGCCGTGCAGCAAGCGAGGATTCAAGGGCACAATCTGAGAGTTACGGTCGTCCGGCGGGGGGCGTAGGGCCCCGCGTTTGCACCAACTTGCACCCCCGTAGCGGTCGCCCGTGCACCGATTTGCGACATGCGCGGATCCTGCAAGACGGTGGGCGCGGTATCGGACTTGCTACGGGGACAGGCAATGATCTCGGACAACCTTCCAGCGATCCGCGCGCGGGCGGCACCGGTGTCTCCCCGCCGGGCGCCACCGAGCTTGGCGGCCGCAGAAGAAGAAACGGGGCTTGATTGGCGCCGCAGCGCGATCGCGCTGTCGCGTTTCAAGTGGGTCGTGTTGCTGACGGTCGTCCTCGGCACGGCGGCCGGCGTCGCGGCCACGCGGTTCGTGCGCCCCGAATTCGTCGCGCAGGCGACCGTATGGGTCGATGTGCCCGACCGACGCGGTGCCGCGGACCGCAGCGGGCCGCTCCGTCCCGAGCAGCTGCTGGACGCCGAATCGTGGGTGGATCTGCTCAAGTCCTACGTCGTGCTGGACCAGGTGGCGCGCGAGCAGCGGCTCTACCTGGGTCTCAAGACGCCGCAGGACAGTGCGGTATTCACCAGCTTCCAGGTGGCCGAGGACTATCGGCCCGGCGACTACCGGCTTGCGGTGCAGGGTGACGGCCGCGGCTATGACCTCGCCACAGCGGACGGGGTGCCGCTCGAGCGGGGGGCGGTCGGTGACTCGGTCGGCGCGCGGCTCGGGTTCCGGTGGGTGCCTCCGGCGGGGGCGCTCCCGTCCGGTCGAACGATCGACTTCTCACTAACGACCCTGCGGGACGCAGCGCGCTGGCTCGGCGATGCGCTCGGCGTGCAGATGGACCCGAACGGGAACTTCCTGAAGGTCGACCTGCGTGGTAAGGATCCCCGCCGCATCTCGGTGATCCTCAACGCCGTCACCCAACGCTATGTGCAGGTCGCCGCGGAGCTCAAGCGCCAGAAGGGAACCGAGCTGACGAAAGCCCTGGAGGAGCAACTCAACACCGCTCACACGAACCTCCAGCAGGCGGAGGCCGCGCTCCAGACGGTCCGCGCCCAGACGATCACCCTGCCGTCGGATCGGCCCTTGACGTCGGCGCCGGGCCCCGAGCGTCGCGACCCGGTGTTCACCAACTTCTTCGACATGCAGATTGAGCGGGACCAGCTACGTCGCGACCGGGAGGCGATCGAGCGGCTGCTCGCCGACGCACGGGCCTCGGCACTGCCGGCGGACGCCCTCAGCCTTATCGGCTCGGTGCAACACAGCGCGGAGCTGTCTCAGGCCCTGAAGGAGCTGACGGATAAGCAGGCCACCCTGCGTGGGCTGCAGTACCGGTACCAGGACGACTACGCGCCGGTGCAGCGGCTCAAGGCGGAGATTGCGGACCTGGAGAACCGGACGATCCCCACGCTGGCACGGACCCTCGTCGCCCAGCTCGCTGCCCGTGAGACGGAGGTGGGCCGTCAGGTGAACGCGACGTCCCACGAGCTGCGGCAGATCCCGCCGCGGGCCCTCGAGGAGGAGCGCCTGCGCCGCAGCCTCACGCTCGCCGAGGAGCTCTACACCACACTACAGCGGCGCTACGAGGAAGCCCAGGTGTCCGAGCGAACGATCGTACCCGACTTGCGGATCCTGGATGCGGCCGTGGTACCGCGGAGGCCGGTGAAGAATACCGCGCCGCGCCTGATTCTTCTGGCCTTCTGTGGGAGCTTCGGGCTCGCGGTGGTCGGCGCGATCATGCTCGATCGGATTGACCCGCGCGTCCGCTACCCGGAGCAGGTGTCGCACGAACTCGGACTCCCGATCCTGGGCGCCGTGCCGCACCTGAAGGATGCGGCTGAGCCCGCCGAGGTGGTCGAAGCCCTGCGCGGGCTGTGCCTCAATCTGGTGCACGCCCACGGTGCCGCGGGGCCGCTGCTCGTCACGATCACGAGCCCGGGCGCGGGCGACGGGAAGTCGTTCCTCGCCTCGAACCTTGCGCTCACCTTCGCGGACGGCGGCCACCGCACGCTGCTCGTAGACGGTGACTTGCGACGCGGCCTGCTGCACCGGCGGTTCAACGCGAACCGGAAGCCCGGTCTGATCGAATTCCTACATGGCGATGCGGCGCGGGAACAGATCGTCCAGCCGACCTCCTACCCTTGGCTCTACCTCATCGGCTGCGGGACACGCACAAACCGCGCGCCGGAGCTGCTCGGGTCCGCGGCGATGGGTCAGCTCGTGGCGGCGCTCCGCCAGGAATACGACGTGATCCTGATCGACAGCCCGCCGCTCGGCGCGGGCGTGGATCCGTTCATTCTGGGGACGGTGACGGGCAACGTGCTGCTGGTGCTACGCACGGGGTACAGCCACCGTGACGCGGCGGGCGCCAAGCTCGAGGTCCTGAACCGCCTGCCGGTCCGGACCCTCGGCGCCGTGCTGAACGACGTTCCGCGCGGCGCCGCATACGGCTACTACTCGTACTACTCCTATTACCTGCCGGGCTACGAGGCCGTGGATGAGGATGACAGCCTCGAGGCGCACTCCCGCCCCCGGGTCGTCTAGTGCTGTTCCAAGTGAAGGTGGTTGCAGAGCGCCACTAGGTGGGCGTGGCGCCACCGCCTTCGTCATAGCGTCGGATCGAGGAGTGGCCAGTCACGGGTGCGCCGCGCCGCAATGCGGCGCTCGCGCGGATCAGCAAGTCCATCGGCTTAATGGGCGCATATCCCACGTTCGCCACCGCCTCGTAGCCCGCGCGCACCCGCACGTGGGACCCGGGTTGAGCACGCTCGGTCGTGGACTCGATGGCGCCGACGAGCCGCTCAGCGAGCCTGGTCGCCTCGACGGGGTCCGTGGCAGGGGCAAGCACGGCGAATTCGGTCGCGCCGAGCCGTCCAAAGACGTCGGACACACGGCCGGCGGTCTTCAGCACCTGCACGCATTGCACGATCGCGGCCGCCGCCGCTTCGCCTGCGGCTACGCCCGGCTCGAGGTCGACGGCGAACACGACGCACGCTAGCGCCCCGCGCTGGCGGAAGGCCTGCGAGCCGAGCTCCACCGCCCGGCGCGCCATGCCCTGGCGGTTGTAGAGCCCCGTGACCGGGTCCACCAACCCTTCGGCGCGGGCGCGATCGGCGTCCCGCTTCGCGCGCAGGTAGGCCTCGAGCCTGAGCACCAGCTCCTCGGGGTCCGTTAGGCGGCCGAGGCAGTCCCAGGCGCCCGCCCGCAACCCGGCAACGCGCTGCTCGCGCGTGGGAGCGTGCGGCGTCGTGATGAGAATCGGGGTGCCGTCCGCGATCCGGGGGTCCTCTCGCAGCACGCGACACAGCTCCAGCCCGCTCATATCGGGCAGCACCGCATCGATGAAGATGACGTCGGGCTGGGTTCCGTGAGCGCGCGCGAGCGCGTGGCGCCCGTTCAGGGCCTGGAACAGGGCGAACCCGCGTGGCGCGAGGACCTCCTCGAGCCAGCGGACGGTGCCATCCCGATCACCGGCGACGAGTACGAGCGGCGGGCCGGCGGGTCGAGTTGCCTCGGTCATGCGACTCCCCTGGTTGAACTCCTAGGGCCGCAAACCGTGTCCTGCAGGAATGAGGCCAAGTCGGGGCCGCGCGCGCCGCCCATCCCGTGGCCACGACGCTGCCGCGCCGCCGCAACGCTGGAGGGTGGCCAGGTGCTCCGCAGAAACTCGGACCAGCGTCTAACCGCTTGTGCGGTCGACCTCTAGACGCTGGCGCGCGCGCCGCGTCGGAGGAGGCCTCAATCTTGAAGTACGCCCGGACGGCTTCCCTACGGCGGGATGGACGATGGTTCAGACGCCCTGTGAACATGCCACGACGGACCGCAAGGGCGCAGCGATCTGCCCCCGCTGCGGCGCGCGTATTCCGGCCAACGACTTCGCGGAGATCATGCTGGAGACACTGGCTCAGCTCGCCCAGTTCGGTCTCGACGCCGAGGGGCGTCCGCTGCTCGACCGCAGGGCTGAGGACCGCTGACGATGTGCGGCATCGTCGGCTACGTGGGACGGCGGGAGGCCACGCCCATCCTGCTCGAAGGGCTCGCGCGGCTCGAATACCGCGGGTACGACTCGGCGGGCGTGGCGGTGCAGAACGGGCGCGGCATCGTGACCCGGAAGCTCGCGGGCCGGATTCCCGCGCTCGCCGGACTCGTGGCACGCGACCCGGCGCATGGGACGTGTGGCGTCGCCCACACGCGTTGGGCGACGCACGGTGCCGCGACGGAGCGCAACGCCCACCCGCACGCCGACTGCCGCGGCACGCTCGCCCTTGTGCACAATGGCATCATCGAGAACGCCGATGCGTTGCGGACGCGCCTCGCGCGCGCCGGCCATGAGTTCGCGACCGAGACGGACACGGAAACCCTCGTCCACCTGATTGAAGACGCGGCCGGAGCCTCTCTGGAAGAACGCGTGATCGCGGTGCTGTCCCAGGTCGAGGGGACGTACGGCGTCGCCGTGATCGCCGCCGCCGAGCCCCAGAAGATCGTCGTGGCGCGCCGGGGCTCCCCCGTGCTGCTCGGGGTGGGGGACGGGGAGCACTTCGTCGCCTCGGACGCCAATGCCCTGCTCGGCTACGCCCAATCGGTCGTCTACCTCGCCGAGGGAGACGTGGCCGTGCTCACGCCGGACGGTTACCGGGTGCTGGACCACGACGCGCGACTCCAGGACCGCGCGGTGGACGATCTCGCCTGGCACCAGGAGACGCTGGCCCTGGGCTCGTACGCGCACTTCATGCTCAAGGAGATCTGTGAGCAGCCCGAGACGGTGCGCAACACGCTGCGTGGACGGCTGGTGCCGGCGGACGGGACGGCGCGGCTCAACGGGCTCAACCTGTCGGCCGGGCAGTGCGCGCGCCTCCGCCGCATCGTGATCGTGGGCTGCGGCACGTCGTGGCACGCCGGCCTCGTGGGCCGCTATGTGCTCGAAGAGCTCGCGGGGATGCCGGTCGACGTCGAATACGCCTCGGAGTACCGGTACCGGCGCCAGCTGCGCGTGCCGGGCACGCTCACCGTCGCGATCTCCCAGTCGGGGGAGACTGCGGACACGCTCGAGGCGCTCCGCGCGGCGCGGGCCGCGGGCTCGTTCGCAGTCGGTCTCGTGAACGTGGTGGGCAGCACGATCGCCCGGGAAGCCGACGGCGGGATCTACCTCCACGCGGGCCCGGAGATCGGCGTCGCGTCCACAAAGACGTTCACCTCGCAGATCGTGGCCCTCCTGCTCCTCGGGCTTCATCTCGGCCGCCGCCGCAACCGGCTGTCGCTCGACGCGGGGCGGTGTCTGGTCACCGAGCTCGCGCGGCTCCCCGAGCTCCTGGCGCGGACCCTCGAGTTCAATCCCTCCTTGCGCGAGCTGGCGCGCGACCTCGCCGGCGCGCGCAACGCGCTGTATCTGGGGCGCGGGGTGAACTTCCCCGTAGCGCTCGAGGGCGCGCTCAAGCTGAAGGAGATTTCCTACATCCACGCGGAGGGATACCCGGCGGCGGAGATGAAACACGGGCCCATCGCCCTGATCGACGAGGACATGCCCGTGGTGTTCCTCGCGCCGAAGGACCACGTCTATACGAAGATCCTGTCCAACATGCAGGAAGTGAAGGCGCGGGGGGGGCGCATCATCGCAGTCACCAGCGAGGGGAACGGGGAATTGGCCGGGCTCGCCGACCACGTGCTGCGCGTGCCCGCGAGCGCGCCCCTCGTCTCGCCGGTCCTGACGGTCATCCCGCTCCAGCTCCTCGCCTACCACATCGCCGTGCTGCGCGGGTGCGACGTCGACCGGCCCCGCAATCTGGCGAAGAGCGTGACAGTGGAATGACGATGCTGCGACGCGCCATGTGCTTGCTGCTCAGTGTCGTCGCCGGCGCCACCGCGCTGCGCGCCCAGCAGCCCAGCGAGCCATTCATCCCCGGCGATGTGATCAGCCTTGCTGTGGAAGGGGATTCGACCCTCAGCGGCACCTTCACGGTGGGGGCCGGGCCCGCCTTGACCCTCCCGGTCATCGGGGAGATCTCGCTCGCGGGCGTGCGCCGGGCCGACCTGGAGTCCCACCTCCGGGAGCACCTCGGCCGCTTCCTCAAGAACCCCGTCGTCCACGCGAAGGCGCTGATCCGCCTCTTGATCGTGGGCGAGGTCGCCAAGCCCGGCGTCTATGCGGTGCCGACGGACCTGGTGCTGGCGGACGCGCTGACGTTGGCCGGGGGACCGACCACGGGGGCGAAGGTCACCGCCATGCGGATCGAACGCGGCGACCGGCGCCTGCTGCAGGGCGAGCGCCTGCAAGCAGCCCTCACCCGGGGCATGACCATCGACGACCTGAACCTCCGAGCCGGCGACCGGATCGAGGTGCCGCGACAGCGGGATCCCGAAGCGACCTGGCGGATCATGGGCATCGCCGTGGGCGGCCTGTTGTCGGTCTACGGCATCATCCGGCTGTCGAAGTGAGGATCCTCTCCGTCGTCGGCGCCCGCCCCAACTTTATGAAGCTCGCGCCCGTGGACCGGGCGCTCGCCCAGCGCGCTGACGTCGAACACGAGATCGTCCACACGGGCCAGCACTACGATCCGCAGATGTCGGCCACCTTCTTCGAGGAGCTGTGGCTACCGGCGCCGGACCATCATCTGGGCGTGGGTTCGGGCTCGCACGCGGTCCAGACGGCCGCGGTGCTGGAGCGCCTCGAGCCGGTGCTGGAGGCGAATCGGCCGGACGTCGTCCTGGTGTACGGCGATGTGAACTCCACCTTCGCCGCCGCCCTGGTGGCGGCGAAGCTCGGCATCCGGGTGGGGCACGTAGAGGCGGGCCTCCGCAGCCGGGACTGGACTATGCCCGAGGAGATCAACCGCGTGCTCGCCGACCGGCTTTCCGGGCTGCTCTTCGTGCCCTCCCGGGACGCGATCGACAACCTGCGGGCCGAGGGAGTGCCCGACGACCGCATTCACTTCGTGGGCAACGTGATGATCGACTCGTTGTGCTGGGCGCTCGAGCGCGCGCGCGAGCGCGATCCCGCGGCGCGCCACGGCCTCAGCGGGACGCCGTATGTCGTCGTGACGCTCCATCGTCCCGCCAACGTGGACGACCCCTGCACGCTGCGGGAGCTCGTGGATTCCCTGAGCTGCCTGAGCGACGCCGGCCCGGTGCTCTTTCCGGTGCATCCCCGGACGCGGAAGAACCTCCACGCCCTGAGGTTGGGGGGGGGGCGGGGGGCCGGGGTCCACCCCAACCTCCGTCTCGTCGAGCCGCTCGGTTACCTGGATATGCTCGGACTCGTGGCCGGCGCGGCGCTCGTCATCACCGATTCCGGCGGTCTCCAGGAGGAGACGACCTACCTGGGCGTCCCCTGCCTGACGGTTCGCCCCAACACCGAGCGGCCGGTGACGTGCGTGCACGGGACCAACCGACTTGTCCCGCCGCGCCGCGATGTCATCCTCGCCGCCGCGCGGCGCGCGCTGGAGCGGCCTTCGCTCGCTCGGCCGGTGATCGAGCGGTGGGATGGGCGCGCGGCGGAGCGCATCGTCCGCGTGGTCTGCGACGACGAGCGGTTCGACGCCGAGGACCCCGGCCGGGTGAAGGACTTCGCGATCCCCATGGCGGATCCCGTATTATTGGAGTACGCCGCGTTCTGAATTTCCCTCCGTGGTAGTCATGCCGCGCCTAGTGTAACGCCACGCAGTGGAGCGCGTGGACCGCAGCATCACCGCAGCGCTGGGACGTAACTCTCGGTCCGACAAGCTGATCGTCGCGGCGCCGCCTGGCACCGGACTTGCCTCCTTGAGCGCCCGGGCTCGCAGCAGCGCGACCCTGCGAGTGGCGCGCATTCCATCAGGAGGCGGCATCGTGGGCAAACACTCAACGTTCGCTGGTCTTCGCGGCCTGCTGGCGGTGGCGTTGCTCGCCGTGGCCTGTACTGAGCCCGCCGGTCCCGACCGTGGCCGCGTCAGACCCCCTGAGCTGGCCACGGCGGCGGCGAGCGGCATCGCGCTCGACCAGTTCAACGGCACCCTCAACGAGGGCTCCCTCAACCTCGGCGACCCGAACCACGGGATGGTGCTGGTCAAAGGGTTCAACCCCACGAACCCGCACACCGGGGACGCGATCATTGCCACGTTCTTCTGGGTCGGCCCGCCCGGGATCATCACGGGGGTGACCGATTACCTGACCACCGTCCCCAATACGCCGGTCGGCAACACGTACACGCAGGTCGCGGCCGCCAGCGCCAACGGCATCTCGATGGCCACCTACGTCGCCACCAACGTGCAGGGCTTCCCGGACGGCCTCAACGATCCCTCCGGCAACATGATCCTGGCGGTGAAAGCGACTCTCTCGGCGCCGGTTCCCGATGGCGGGCTGGTGATCTCGGCGTGGACTGGCGTTGCTCCGACTCTATCGCAGGCGTTGGGCGCGCAGAGCTCGGCCTCGGGCGTGGGCGTGGGGGCCACGGTCGCCGATCCCGGGGCGATCCCGATCAACGCTGGTGCGCTCGCCTATGCCGTAACAATGTCGAACGACGTGGTGAGCTTCGCGGCGAGACCGGAGGGCTTTACCAACCTCACGACGATGTCTGACCTGTTTATGCAAACCGACGCCGAGTACGATGCGGATTTCGCCGTGCAAGGCGATGCCGGCACGGTCGATCCACGATGGACGTGGAACTTCGGCTTGGTGCCCGCCACGTGGCTGGCCAGTGTGCTCGCCCTCAACGCGGCGCCGCCTCCGCCTCCTCCTACCGGCGATCTGACGGTAACGACGACTACCAACGGCCCGACGCCCAGCCAGGGATATACGGTCACGGTTGATGGGACGAGTAGCCAACCGATCCCGCCCAACGGCAGCGTCACGTTTGCCGGCCTCGCGGCCGGCGGCCATAGTGTCGAGCTCTCGGGAGTGCCGGCCAATTGCCGCGTGAGCGACGGGAACCCCCAGGACGTTACGGTACCCTCGGGCGGAACAGCGACGGTCTCCTTCACGGTGAACTGTTTGGCGGCGAACGACAAGATGACCGGTGGTGGGAAGCTCGGGGACGGGCGGGATTTCGCGACCTTCGGGTTCGAGGCAAGATCGACGGGGGGCCAGCTCGAATGGGTGCAGCACTGCGGCAAGGGGGTGAACTCCGGGTCGCCGACGTGCGCGCTGGGGAACTTCACTTTCCATGGCGCGATCGCCGCTGGCAGCTACAGCGCCGTCTCCGATCAGCCCAACTGCCGCGCCTGGTCCGGAACGGGCACTGCTAAGTTCAAGGACGTTCCCTCGAGGAATGGCACCTACACTTTCACGGTGAACGCGGCGTGCGACAACGGGCAGCCTGGCCGCGGCACCGATTTTATCGACATCGCCATCGGCGACTACCAGGACTCCGGGTACCTGACCGGGGGTAACATTCAGCTGCACAAGAAAGACTGAACGATCATGAGGCGGCTAGGCGGGACTTTTCAGGAGGCGATCGACCTATGACCGGAACGAGGATCCCACTCTGGATTGCGCGGTGGCTCTCGGGCCTGCTCCCGCTCGCGGTCATGTGCGGTTTCACACTGGCGTCCGCGCGGGCCGAGGCGCAGGCCGGCAGTGTGATGGGCAGCGGGGCCGCGGCGGTCGTGACCACGACGACGGGGGCCCAGCAGTTCGCGAGCGTGGGGTTGCCGAGTGCCGGCGGGATGGCGGATTCTGAGCTGGCGAGCGTCGCGGTGCCGAGTACGCTCTCCGCCGACGGGCTTGTCTCTATAACCACGGGGCAGCTCGATCAGACGCTGGTGTCCACGACGACGACAGCCCAAGCAGCGAACGTGAGCGTCCTGAGCGGGCTGATCACCGCTGAAGCGGTGTTGGCCGTGGCGACCAGCTACGCGAACGGGGTCACGGCTACCAGCGAATCCAACGGCTCGGCGTTGGTGGGGCTCGTCATCAACGGTGTGAACTACGCTGACGCTCCGCCCGCCCCGAACACGCAGGTCAGCCTTCCCGGTGTGGGGTACGTGGTGCTGAACGAGCAGATCCTGGTCGGCGACGGCGCCCGCAACACGGGCCTGACCGTGAACATGATCCACGTTTACCTGACCGATCCCGCCACGGGCGCTCCGACCGGCGATATCGTGGTGGGCATGGCGAAGAGCGCCGCCAGCCTCTGATCGCGGCGCGCCCCGCCGCGCCCGCTCCACATTGCACCCGCGCCAAAGGTGCGGCAGGAAAATGTTGCGACCGGCCCGCTGCACCGCTGCGACGAAGCTCCTAACTCCCTATCGCGCAACGAGATCTACGCCTCCCCCAGTTGGCACTCTGATTGCATTCGAGGAGTGTGGCATTCGCCAAACCACAACTCGGAGGCGACGTCATGTTCAGACTGAGAAACCTGGAGCTGCTTTGCGGAGCGGTGGCGGCCACTATGCTCGCGTGGGCCTGCGACCGTCCGGAAAGCCCAGTCTCCCAAGCCAACAAACCCCTCTTCTGGTTCGGGGAGCAGTGCCCGGCGGCGAAGATGACCGGCGGTGGCCGGATCGACGCCCCATTTGGCGGTCCTGACAAGAATCCGCCCGCGAGTCATCAGTACCAGACGTTCGGCGCCCACGTGATTTCTGATGGCTTCGCTTCGGACGGCAGCTGCGCCGTGAAGGGCTCGCTCGAGTGGGTCGATCACAGCCTGCGGGTCAACGGCAGCCCGCTCAACCTGCACAGCGAGCAGATCACGTTCGTGGAAGTGCTCATCGAGGACAGCTGCAAGGATGGAGCCCTGCACTGGGGTGGGCGGCTGGTGGAGAAGAACACGGGCGAGGAGTACGACTTCGAGGTGTTCGATTGCGACAACGGCGAGCCAGGTGCGAGGAACGACGGCTTCAACATCGCGCTGTCAGGTCCCGGGGAGTCGCAGGACGGGTACACGTTGGACTGTCCGAGTCCGCCCTCGCTACACCCGGACAACATCTGCACCCTGACGGGCGGCAACCGGCAATACCACCCAACCCACTTGTAACGCCCCCTCGGGAGCGATCAGCTCCGATGGAGCCTGGAAGACAAGGGAGGACTGAACCATGAAGAGGCTCGCAACAACGACGGGAGGCGCCTGGGGGTTCCTCGTCCTGGGTCTCCTGTACAGCGCAGCGATTCCGACGGCCCAAGCGTGGGCGCAGACGCCGACAGCGAGCGCGTTCGGCATCGCTGTCTCCACGCCCACCGCCAGCAGCACGTCGCCCCTCGCCGTGCTGCCGACGGACGGAAGCCTGGGGAGTAACAGTGCCCCCAGCGTGAGCGTCGCCGGTCTCGCTGGCGCGGACAATCTGTTCGCGATCGCGACGGGCTCAGAAGGCAGCGCGGAGAGTAACTCCACGCTCGAGAACGTCAGCCTGCTCAGCGGTCTCATTACGGCGGACGGCGTGATGGCCCTCGCCAGCAGCGCGCTCTCGAATGGAGCCGCAAGCAGCAACGCCGAGGGGTCGCTGTTGGACAACCTCGTGGTGAACGGGGCTTCGATCTCGAGCGACGTGGCACCTAACACTCAAATTGATCTACCGGGCGTGGGCTACGTAGTGCTGAACGAGCAGATCCCCTCGGGTGACGGCGTGACGTCGAGTGGTCTCACGGTGAACATGATCCACGTGGTGCTGCTGAACGCCCTCACGGGCGCGCAGACCGGCGAGATCATCGTCGGCTCGGCCAGCAGCAGCGTGAACTGACCCGGCAGACTGGGTCTGCAGTGACGCCAGCCCGCCGCC
>QHUY01000162.1 GCA_003223415.1 Gemmatimonadota bacterium | reverse complement strand
CGCGCCACACCGCGAACGCCACGAGCGTGAGCGGGTACCCCACGTTGAGCAGGCTCTGCAGCAACAGCTCCTCCATCCAGAGGGCCGGCACCCCGGCCCCGCGAGCGGCTTTCATCCGGTCGCGCAACGCCGCGTCGTCGCCCAAGGCGATGGCAGCCGCCACCCGAACGAGCGCGGTCGTCGGCGCGTCGAGGGGGGCTGGCGCACTCATAGTACCACGCACCACGCACCACGCACCCATCTTTTCACTTCAGTAGCCCTCCATTTACCCGCAGCTCCCCGACCACCTCGCCGCGCGAGTTGCGGGTCGCGGTGGCGAGCAGCGACTCCGGTTGCGGCTCGAGCCCGAGATCGCGCAGCACGGCCGCCATGGCCAGGGCCGCGGCGGGGCCGTGGCCGTCCTCGATCTTCAGGGCGACGCCGAGCCTTTCCTGGGTGAGCAGCGCGCTGTAGACCCCTTCGGCGCCGACCTTCGTGATCACCCGCCCGGGATGGGCGCGCATCATCTCCGTGCAGGGGCGACCCTCCCCTGCGAGGAGATCTGGGTGGCGGAGCATGGACTCCACAATACGAGATGCGGGATGGGGGATGCGAGATGCGGGATGCGAGATGCGGGATGCGTCTGGCACCGTCGCATCCCGCATCCCGCCTCCCGCATCCCGCCCCAGGCGACCATATGCCAGGCCCATACTCCGAAGTGGAAGGGCGAAACACGCCACCCCGCACCCGTCCACCGCCACCCCGATCTCGCGCTCCGGCACGAGCGTCCAGCGGCTCACCTCGGCGAGACAGCGCCGCTGCACGGGATGGTCCAGGCGCGCATAGCCTTCGGTGGGCCAGCCGTGGTGGCGCGCCAGCGCGAGCATCCCAGCATGTTTCCCGGAGCAGTTCGAGTACACCGCAGTGAGGCGCACGCCCCGCGTCTGATAATCCTTCGCGACCGTCTCGGAGAGCGGTGTGTGCGGCCCGCACATCAGGTCCCGCTCGCCGCAGCCGATCTTCTGCAGCAGCTCCCGCGCCAGATTGACCTGGCCGGGCTCGCTCGAGTGCGACGCGCAGCACAGGGCCAGCTCCGCCGTCGTCAAGCCGAACCGGTCGGCCGCGCCGTCCGTGACGAGCGGCAGCGCCTGGAACGGCTTGGCCGCCGAACGCCAGAACGTGACGAAGTCGGGATTGCCCGCCCGGGCCACGAGCCGCCCTTCGGCGTCCACCACGGCGACGTGGACGGCGTGACGAGATTCGACCGCGCTGCCGCGACGTAACTCAACGAGCATCGCCCATCCCTCGCCCCACCTCACCTATTGCGGATTGTGGATTGCGGATTGTGGAATATCCACGTGACGTTCCCGCGCGCGCACAGGCTATTCGGACCGGGAACAATAATGGAATCGAGGCCCGGGTGGGTTAACCCGGTTGGGGTGCCGCAGGACTGCCTCTCCCGCGAGCGCGGCGTTATGGCTTGAAGAACTCGCTCATGTCGGGCGCTGTCGCGGCGCCGCCCGGGAACACCGTCACGCCCAGCCCCTTGAGCATCAGGCGCAGCGTGCTCGGGTGCTGGTACAGCGTGGTCGACTGGTAGCCGAGGTTCGATTTCGTCGAGGTCACGGCCACCCAGTACACCCGCCCGCCGCCGTGCGTGTTGTCGCCGCCCGACTCGTCGAACGTGATGATCAGCAGGCAGTTGTTCTGCTGGAACCAGGTGCTCTTGATCAGCGGATCGATGTTCGTCTGCAGCCAGCTGTCCGCCGTGTTGAGCGAGCAGTCGTGCGCATCGTCGCACAAGTTCGGCACGATGTTCGAGAAGGCCGGCAGTGTGCCGTTCGCCATGTCCGATGCGAACTGGGTGAATGGGACGATGTTGCATGCCTGACCGGTCGGATCGTTCGCCACGTCCGACAACAAGGCAAACACGTTGTGCTTCCGCGCATAGCCCCCGGTATCGCCACCCAGATAGCACGCGTTCGGGATACTCTCCGCATACGACTTCCACGTCTTTCCGGCGCCGACGAGACTGCGCACGATGTTCGGGACATTCTCGATCATCGACGAGGCGTCGTCGTTCGTGAGAATCTGACCTGTCGCCAGCTCGAAGTAGTTCCCGATGGACGGGTGCGTGTTGGCGTAGTACTGCGTCGCCAACCCGTACTGCGCCGCCAGCCCGGTGAGATACGGCATCGACGAGCCGGTCACGGAGGCGTAGTCGTTGTTCTCCTCCGTCACGATGAACACGTGGTCGAACTGCGAGCTGCCCGCCGCCGTCACCGTGACCGCCGCCGTGCCGCTCCGGCCTTCGCTCGTCGCGGTGATCGTCACCGGACCGCCGGCGGCCACGCCGGTCACGAGCCCGTTGGCGTCCACCGTCGCGACCGCCGGCGTGCCACTGGCCCACGTCACCGTCCGACCGGTGAGCGGATTGCCGTTGGCATCTTGCGGGGTCGCCGTGAGCTGCACGGTCAGGCCCGCCTGCACGCTGGGGGCCGACGGGCTCACCACGACGGTTGCGACGGGCGTCGGCGCGCACACCACCGTGACGCTCGCCGCGTCGCTCTTGGCGCCCGGCTGGCTCGTGGCGGTCACCGTGAAGGCGCCGCAGGCGGTGCCCTGGTACCGCTCGTAGTGCCGGCCGCCGCTGTTGCTCGCGCCGAGCAGCGTGCCGCCGGTCGCGCTCCACACCACGGTGACCTGCGCCGTGTCACCCGCCGGGGTGAGGCCGACGGCCATGAAGTCCTGGAGTTGGTTCTGCTGCAGCGTGACGACTTTAGGAGAGAGGATCAGCTGACCGACTGTCGTGCCGGAGCCCGTGGGGCCGCTGGGAGAGACCTCGCAGGCGATCACCGCCGCGGCAACCGACCCCGCCGCGCCGGTGATCAGCGTGCCGCGCTTTATGCGGGAGAGCCGATGGGCCAACCTGTGTAGGAATTGCATCAAACAGCCTCCTCCGCGTTGGCAAACTACCCAGCTCCCCTACACGGGTCTGTGATCTACTGCATACTCTCCCGGGCCGGACGTCGAATCGTAACGTATTGAAAAGGAGGGAGATCGCCTGCATCCCCCTCCCCCCCCCCCTCTCCCGTCTCCCAGGCTCCGGCGGCAGATTGGCGGCCCATGCACTTCTCCCGCCTGTTGCTCCCGGCGACACTCGCGCTCGCCACGCCGCTCTCGACGCAGACGGCGTCCCCTTACGTCCCGCTCCAGTATTGGGGCATGCCGTACGCGGAGCACCTCATCGCGGCGGGCGTCATGGCCGACCCGAGTCCGCTCACGCGCCCGTTCGACCAGGCGGCGCTGGTGCGCTCGCTCAGCGCCGTAGATACGACGGCGCTGCGGCCGGCCGAGCGACGCATCGTGCGCGAGCTGGTCGCCGACCTGGCGCGCCGCGAGCAAGGACCGTGGGGGCGCGTGGACGGGCATGTAGGCGTCGCGGCGGCGAGCCACCCGCTGCGCGACCCGCTCGAGATCGACCGTGGCGTACCGGTGCGCAGCCCCGGCAAGGCGCGCGGCTTCGTGAGCGGCGGGCTTGGCTTCACAGCGCTGCTTGGACCGGTCGCGCTCGTCACGCACCCCTATTTCGACACGCGCCTCAAGTACGATCCCGATTTCGTGGGGAAAAAGGACAAGATCATCGCCGGGCGCAACGCGGAAGCGTACCTCCGCGCTGCATGGCGCTACGGCGAGGTGTTCTTCGGCAACGTCGATCGCAACTGGGGGCCGAGCGCCATCCAAGGTGCCCTGCTCTCGGACGAACCCTACAACCTGGACCACCTCGGCCTCGTCGTCGGTACGGCAGGGTTCCAGCTCCAGGCCATCGTTACCCAGCTGAACAGCCTTCCCGACTCGACCGGCGCCATCGTGAATCGCTACATGGTGCAGCAC
>QHUY01000161.1 GCA_003223415.1 Gemmatimonadota bacterium | reverse complement strand
CCGTGCCGATGGATGATGCGCTGCACCGTCGCCAGGCCGATCCCTGTGCCCTCGAACTCCTTCGCGCTGTGGAGCCGCTGAAACGCGCCGAACAGCTTGTCGGCGTAGGCTATGTCGAAGCCCGCGCCGTTGTCCCGCACGAAGTAGGCGGTCGCGCCGTCCTGCTGGGAAACGCCGAACTCGATCCGGGCGGGGCGGCGCTGCGCGGTGAACTTCCAAGCGTTGCCGAGCAGATTCTCAAGCACGACGCGCAATAGCGCGGGGTCCCCACGCACCTGTGCCTTGTCCGCGCAAACGAACTCGACGGCGCGCCGGGGCTCGCCCTGCCGCAGCTCGGCGACGACGCCCTGCGCCACCGCGGAGAGATCGACCGGCGCGCTCTTCAGCTCGGCCCGGCTCACGCGGGCGAGGTGGAGCAGGTCGTCAATGAGGTGCGCCATGCGCTGGGTCGCGGCGCGGACGCGACGCAGGTGGCTCCGACCTTCCTCGTCGAGCCGGGCGGTGTAGTCTTCCTGGAGCGCCTGGCTGAAGCCGTCGATGCTGCGGAGCGGGGCCCGCAGGTCGTGCGACACCGAATAGGAGAAGGCCTCGAGCTCCTTGTTGGCCGCTTCGAGCTGGGCGGTGCGCGCGCGGATCTCGGCTTCGGCGCGCCGGCGCTCGCTCAGGTCCCGCGTTACCTTCGCGAAGCCCAGCAGCTTCCCGCGCTCGTCACGCACGGCGGTCATCACGACGTTGGCCCAGAAGCGGGACCCGTCCTTGCGGACGCGCCAGTTCTCCTCTTCGTAGCGGCCCGCCGCTGCGGCCGCCTCGAGGGCCGCCGCCGGCTTGCCGGCGGCGGCGTCTTCCGGTGCGTAGAACCGCGAAACGTGCTGGCCGATGATCTCCTCGGCGGCGTAGCCTTTGATCTGCTCCGCCCCGCGGTTCCAGCTCACCACGTGGCCGGTCGGATCGAGCATATAGATGGCGTAGTCGCGCACGTTCCCCACGAGCAGCCGGAAGCGCTCCTCGCTGGCGCGCAGCGCCTCCGCCGCTCTGACACGCTCCGTGATGTCGCGCAGGATCCCCGTGAACCCCACGTCCGACCCCTGCTTCCAGCTCGCCAGCGACAACTCGAGGGGAAACTCCCTGCCGTCCTTGGCCCGGCCGGCCAGCTCGACCGTCTTCCCGACGACGTGGGCCTCGCCGGTCGCCAGGTAGCGCGCCAGCCCCGCGCGATGCGCGTCCCGGAACCGTTCGGGCATGAGGAGCGTGAGCGGCTGGCCGGTCACGTCAGTCGCCGCGTAGCCGAAGAGCCGCTCCGCTCCCGGGTTAAAGTAGGTGATGTGGCCGTGGCTGTCCGCGGAAACGATGGCGTCGTTCGCGCTCGCCGCCAGCGCCCGGAACCGCTCCTCGCTGGCACGCAGTGCCTGCTCGGCGCGCTGCCGCTCGGTGATGTCCTGCGCGAGCACCAGCTCGGCCCGTCGGCCCCCGTACGCCAGGGGGTGCGCCGTGACTTCGACCTCGATCACCGTGCCGTCTTTCTTCCGGTGTCGCCAGATACCGCCCGCGGCGCCGCCCCCTGCGACCGTCCGGGCGACGGCGGCGCGGAGCGCCGCCACGTCCTCCTGGGGACGGATGTCATCGATCGTCATGGCGAGGAATTCCTCGCGGCTGTAGCCGTACGAGCTCACCGCAGCCTCGTTGACCGCGAGGAACTTCAGGGTCTCTAGGTCGAACACCCATGCCGGCAGGGGATTCCGCTCGAACAGCAGCCGGTGGCGCTCCTCGGACTCCCGCAGCACTTGCTGGGCGCGCTGGTGCTCGGTGATGTCCATCCAAGCGCCGACCACTTCGCGCGGCGTACCACTGGCGTCCCGCAGCAGCCGGCACTCATCGCGCACCCAGCGGTACGATCCGTCCGCGTGGCGAAACCGGTACTCGGTGGTCAGCCGGTCCTGACTGAACAGCGCGGGGACCTCGGCCAGCACGCGCGCCCGGTCGTCCGGATGCAGGTGCTCCAGCCACCACGCCGGGTCCATCGCCGCCGCTACGTCGTAGCCGGTCAGCCGAGTGACGTTCTCGCTCACCCAGTTGGGGGAGAACGAGCTGCCGGTGACCTCGTTGCCGTAGATGACGACGGTGCTCGAGGCTACCACGTGCTCGAGGCGGGCCTGCGTCGGTCGCAGCGCCTCTTCGGCATGGCGGCGGCGCGCCTGCTCGCGTCCGACCAGCACGCTGGCGACGACGGCCAGGCCGAGCGTCAGCAGCGTTCCCCCGGCGACGGCGATGCGCACCTCGCGCGTGCGCGCCGCGAGCGCGGCGGAGCGGCGTGCCAGCAGCCGTCCCTCCTCGTCCTCCATGCGAGCGATCAGCCCGCGGAGCCGGTCCGTAAGCACCTTGCCCTCGCCGCTCATCACGGCCAGCCCTGCCGCGACCGTCCCGCGGGTGCGACGCACGCCGATGGTCCGCTGCAGACGCTCGAAGCGGATGGGGATCAAGGTCTGGAGGGAGTCGAGCCGGTGCTGCTGCACCGGGTTATCGGCGATCAGCGTGCCGAGCCTGGTCAAGCGCGGGCCCAGAGTCGCCCGCGCGGAGTCGTACGGCGCGAGGTAGGCGGAGTCGCCGGTGATGACGTAGCCGCGGACCCCCGTCTCGGCGTCGATCACAGCGGCGAAGGCGGCCTCGAGGTCCGCGCGCACTTGCAGCGTATGAGCCACCCCGCCGGCGCTCTCGACTGTCGCGGTTGTGCTACGGAGCGCCGCCGCTCCGACCACGAGGACGATGGCGAGGGCCAGGCCGAACCCCACCTGGATCTTGCGCTCGAGGGTCATGCCGCGTCCAGCACCTCGCGCACCTTGCGGGCGATGGCTTCGGGAGTGAACGGCTTCTGCACGTAGGCGAGCCCGGGCTCGAGCACGCCGTGGCGGGTGATCGCGTCGTCGGTGTAGCCCGACATGTAGATCACGCGCACAGCCGGCCTGAGCACCACGAGCTGCCTCGCCAGGTCGGGGCCGCTCAGCCCCGGCATGACGACGTCGGTCAGGAGGACGTGAATGTCGCCGGAGTAGCGCCGGGCCAGGTCGAGCGCCGCCTCGGCGCTCGGGGCCTCGAGCACGTTGTAGCCGTGCCGCTCGAGGACATGGCGCGCGACGGCGCGCACGGGGGCCTCGTCCTCCGCGAGGAGCACCGTTTCCGTGCCGCGCTTGGCGCCTGCCCCGGCCGTCGCCTCGCGCGGCTGGACCGACTCGTCGACGCGCGGCAGGTAGACCTTGAAGCTGGAGCCGCGGCCCGGCTCGGTGTATACCCAGATGAACCCCCCGCTCTGCTTCACGATGCCGTACACCGTGGCCAGCCCCAGGCCCGTGCCTTTGCCCCGCTCCTTGGTCGTGAAGAACGGCTCGAACAGATGGGCCTGCACGTCCGGCGTCATGCCGACGCCGGTATCGCTGACGGCGAGCAGGACGTAGCGCCCCGGCGTCGCCGGGAAGTGCTCGCGCGCATAGCTCTCGTCCAATTCGGCGTTCGCGGTCTCGATGGTGAGCTTGCCGCCCTGGGGCATCGCATCCCGCGCATTCACGGCCAGATTCATGATCACCTGCTCGAGCTGCCCCGGGTCGGCCTTCACGGCGCCGAGCGTCGGATCGAGCCGCGTCGCGAGGTC
>QHUY01000005.1 GCA_003223415.1 Gemmatimonadota bacterium | reverse complement strand
CACTGTTTTACAAGATCGAACGGTACCGCATCCAGTAGTGCAAAGTTCTGCACTCATGCAGTATTCTGCAGGACTGCTGGGGTCCACTCTGTTGTGTATCTCATTGAAAGACAATATGTTGTGCCGCGGCACGGGACGTGTAAGACAATCCGCACGGACGGGAGGGAGCGCTTATGCGCAATCGGGGCTTCACATTCATCGAGATCCTGATGGTGATGATCATCATTGGCGTGATTGCCGCGTTCGGCATCCCGCGGCTGCGCAATTCGCTCGACAAGCAAAATGTGCGCAGCGCCAAGGCATTGCTGGCGACGCTCGTGGCCACGACCAGCAGCGTGGCGGTGTCGCGCGGCTGCCCCGCCACCCTTAACCTGACCGTCGACAGCGCCTGGGTGACCGCGTGCGGGGTCAGCCCGCCGGCGGCTTCGGTGCAGGTGGGGACGAAGAAGTTGATCGGCGACGACTTCAACGTGAAGCTGGCGCCCTCGGTGAGTACGGTGATCTACGATCCCCGCGGCATCTCCACGGGCTACACCGTCGTGACGGTCGGGGTCGTGGGAACCGCGGTCACGGACTCCGTGATCATCAACCAACTCGGCAAGGTGGTGAGGCAATGAAAAACGAGCGTGGGTTCACCATCATCGAGATCATCATCGCGATCATCGTCCTGACCGTGGGGCTACTGGGCCTCGTCACGACGGCGGCGCTCGTGACCCGCATGATCGCGCGCGGCCAGCGCTCGGCCATGGCGGCGACGTTCGCCGCCCAACGGATGGAGCGGCTGCGGCCCGCGGCCTGCATCGACGCCCAGCGCGTCGGCGGCACCGACACCCTGTACCGCGGCAGTACCTGGGTCGCCTTCAGCAACTGGGTCTTCGTGGACGAGGGTAACAGCTACTACCGGGTGCGGGTGGTCACGAGGGGGGGGGGGGGGGGGGGGGGGGGGGGGGGGGGGGGGGGGGGGGGGGGGGGGGGGGGGGGCTTCACGCTGGTCGAGATGCTCGTGGCCCTGGTGCTGCTGGGGGTCGTGACGGCGGCGCTGTACCGCGTGCTCGTCAACAACCAGCGGCTGTACACGGCCCAGACGCAGCGGATCGACCTGCAGCAGAACATCCGCGCGGCGGCGACGATCCTGCCGGCCGACCTGCGCGAGGTGGACGCCACGGACGGCGACATCAGCGCGGCCACGGCGACGTCGATCACGTTCCGGGCGATGCGCTGGATGGGGTTCCTCTGCAATCCGCCGATCAACGGCGGTCTCGTGCAGACACCGGTGCTGACCATGACGATGACGAACAAGCGGTACTACGGCATCCGGGGGCCGGCGGCCGGGGACTCCATCCTGATCCGCTACGAGGGCGACGAGGGCACCAACAAGGACGACACCTGGGTGCTGGGCAAGATCACGGGGCTAACCACGGTGAACTGCCCCGGAGTGCCCACGTACCCGGACAACACCGCCGGCAAGCAGCTCGTGGTGACGGCCTGGATGCCGACGACGGCCACGCCGCCGGCGCTGCCCGCAGCGAATATCGGCCTCTCGATCTACGCCGGCGCCCCCGTGCGCGGCTTCGAAACGGTCGCCTATCAGCTGTACCAGCCGGCAGGGGACACGTCGTGGTACGTGGGGCTGCAGACGGCGTCGGGAACTCAGCCGCTGATCGGCCCGGTCCTGAGCAATGGGCTGGAGCTGGCGTACTTCGATTCCACTGGCGCGGGCATCGCCGCACCGCTCTCGCCCGCCGATCTGGTGCGCGTGGCGCGCGTGGACATCACGGTGCGTGCGCGCACGGCCCAGCCGGTGCGCGGCGGGGGCGGCGGCACGCTGCTCGGGGCAATTGTCGATAGTGTCGTGACGCGGGTGGCGTTGCGGAACAACCGGCGCTTCTGACGGGCGCCTGACTCACATGAAGGAGTGGTCCATGAAACCGATCCTGTCGAACGAGCGCGGCATGGCGCTCGCGGTCGCGATCTTCGCCCTCGTGGTCGTGGGCGCGCTGGTCGCCGGAGCGTTCTTCGCCGGCACCCAGGAGCAACGCGTGGGAGAGAACTCGCGCCGTGTCACGCAGTCGTTCGGCGCGGCCGAAGCCGGGCTCAACGAAATCATCCGGAATTGGCAACCGCAGGCGATCAACCACGTGCGCCAGTACCCGCTCGACTCCGTGGCGGTGCCCCTCAACCTGGCCGACACGATCACGCCGGACGGCACCGGCGTCTACGGAGGTTACATCTACCGGTTGAACGACGAGGTCTACCTGGTGGATATCACCGCGCGGGACCGCAAGAGTGCCACGGGGGTCATCGGCGGCGGCGCGCGCCAGCGGCTCGGCGAGCTGGTCCGCATACGGACGCTCGACCTCAAGATCGGGGCGGCGCTCACCACGCGGGGCGGCGTGAGCCTCAAGGGCAACGCGTTGGTGAACGGCCGGGATACGGTGCCGCAGGGCTGGAACACGAGCTACTGCGACACCCTCGGGGACACCACCAAGGCCGGGATCCGCACGACCGATACATCCCAGGTCTCCACCCAACGAGCCGGCCAGCTTGACGGGAACCCGCCGAAAACGCAGGACACGAGCATCCATGCCAACACGTTCACCCAGTTCGGCGACGTCAGCTACGCCAGCCTGGCCGCCGCCGCAGGCATCCAGTTGTCCGGCGGGAACTACAAGACCCAACCGGTCGTGACCGGCGGAGTGTGCGACAGGTCGCCATTAACGCAGCAACTCAACTGGGGCGACGGCATGAACCCCAGTCTTCCCTGCGGGAACTATTTCCCGATCGTTCATGTCGCCGGTGACGTGACACTGAACGGCGACCAGGGGCAGGGAGTCCTCCTCGTCGACGGCAACCTAAACATTCAGGGCAGCTACGTCTTCTATGGGGTCGTAATCGTCCAGGGAGACATCAAGACCGCTGGTGGCGGCAGCACCGACGCGCATTTCTACGGCGCCGTGATGGCAAACAACGTGGACCTGACGCTCAACAGTCTGGCCGGTAACGCGACGCTCCAGTACTCTAAGTGCGCTATTACCAATGCGTTAGAGGGTACGATGGTGGTCACGCCGGTGCGGTCGCGGGGTTGGTCGCAGCTCTATTGATCGGCCTAAGTATAGGCGGTCAAAACAGTTGTTGGTTCGGCCTCAAGTAGGTTCGAGGCTTGACAGGATAAGGGGCGGGGCATACTGTAGTTTGCCCTCGCCCCCTCTGTCTTCAACCCCTAGGCGACCATGGCGCTTTTCGGCTTTCTGGGCGGCAAAAAAACGACGGTGGGGCTCGATATCGGCTCCGGTATCGCCAAGCTGGTGGTGATCGATCACAGCGCCAACGAGCCGCAGCTGGTCAAGGTGGCCACGACGGAAGTCGCGGCCGACGCGATCGTCGAGGGGGAAGTCATGGACCCCGGGATCGTGGCTGAGGCGGTTCGGGGTTTGTTCTCCGCCGCCGGCGTGAAGCAGAAGTCGGTGGTCACGGCGGTGGGGGGGCGGGACGTCATCGTCAAGAAGATCCAGATGGACCGGATGAAGGAGGCCGACGCCCGGGAGGTGATCCGGTGGGAGGCCGAGCAGCACGTGCCGTTCGACATGGCGAACGTGGAGCTCGATTTCCAGATCCTGGACCCGGACGCCGAGGGCCTGCAGATGAACGTGCTGCTGGTAGCGGCCAAGCGGGAGCTGGTCGAGGGCCGCATGGGCCTGCTGACCGAAGCGGGGCTGCACGCGGCGATCGTGGACGTCGACGCCTTCGCCATCCACAACGCGTTCGAGCTCAACTACCCGGACGCAATGCAAGGCGTGGTGGGGCTGGTGAACATCGGGCATGAAGTCACCAACGTGAACATCCTCGAGGAAGGCGTCCCGGTCCTGACGCGGGACCTGTCGGTGGGCACGCGGCGCTTCCGCGAGGACCTGCAGCGCGAGAAGGGGCTGGCGGCCGACGACGCCGAAAAGGTGATCCAGGGCGTCACGCAAAGCGCTGATCTGGCGTCGTACGTCGAGGCGCGGGGTGAGGAGATCGCGGTGGGGGTGGAGCGGGCGGCGGCGTTCCTGGCCACGGCGTCCCGGTCGGCCGGCGGACTGGCGCGGGTGTTCACGACCGGCGGCGGGTCGCGGATTCCCGGGCTCAACGAGGCGCTGGCGAGCCGGCTGAAGGCGCCGGTCGAGCCGGCCAATCCGATCCAGCGGCTTGCCTACAAGGACACCGCGTTCGACGCCGTGTCGGTGGACGAGGTGGCCCCGCTGCTGATGCTGTCCGTGGGTCTGGCGCTGAGGCGCGCCGCATGATCGAAGTCAATCTGCTCCCGGGCCAGAAGCGCAAAGCCCCGGGTGCCGGTTTCAAGCTCCGCCTCCCCGACTTCGGCGCGCTGCTCGCGAACGTCAAGGATCCATGGCTGATCGCCGCGGTGCTGGCGTGGGTGATCGTAGGCGGCGGGGCGGCGGCGCTCTTCGTGGTCGAGCGCGCGAAGCTGGCGGTGGCCGAGAGCACGCTCGAGACGGTCAAGGCGGAGAAGCGGCGGTTCGACGTGGTGATCGCCCAGAAGCGCCAGTCGGAGCGGATCCGCGACTCGTTGCTCGCCGAGATCGGGGTAATCCGCAGCATCGACGCGGACCGGTACATCTGGCCGCATATCCTCGACCAAGTCACGAAAGCCTTGCCTCCCTACACTTGGCTGAGGGCCATCACGCAAGTCGGAGGCGTGGTCGCCCCGCCCGCCGCCGGTCAGGCCGGGGGCCCGCCGCCGGCTGTGGAGGATTCCCTGGCGAACGCGGTGCGGGTGTCGATCGACGGCCGCACCGTGGACTTCCAGGCGTACACCACGTTCCTGCGGCAGCTGCAAGCCTCGCCCTGGATCACCGACGTGACGCCGAACCAGTCCAACACGGTGATCGAAGCCGACAGGCCCGTGACGGAGTTCAACGTGACGATGCGCTACAAAGTCGCGGACTCGATCTACATCCGCACCGTCTCACTGCTCCAGACGGTGAGGTGAGGCGATGGCCTTCGGACTGCCTACGGATCAGCGCAGCCAGATCATGCTGCTGCTTGTGCTGGTCGCTGCTGCCGGCGGCTACTTCTTCTGGAGCAAGGTGCACGAGCCGCAGTCGGCCAAGATCGACGCGGCGCACGCCGAGATCGACAGCCTCCAGGCCATCGTGGACAGGGCCAAGCGCGACCTGGCGAGCGGCACGGTCGAGGACCTGCGCCGCAAGGTGGACGAGTACCGGGCCAACCTGCAGCTGATGCGGCGCTTGGTGCCGGAGCACAACGAGGTGCCCAAGCTGATGGACGACATCAGCACGAGGGCGAAGGTGCGGGGGCTGACGCTGGGCAAGTTCCAGCCCGTGCCGGCCGAGGTGGGCCAGCCGTTCGACACCTACCGCTACCGGCTCGAGGTCTATGGCCACTACGACCAGATCGGCGAGTTCCTGGCCGACGTGGCCGGCCTGCCGCGCATCATCGTGTCGCAGGAGCTGACGTTGAAGGCGGCGCTGGATAACACGCAGCGGCTGCTCGCTGACACGACGGGCGGGCTGCTGGAGGCGGACCTGACGCTCCGGACCTACGTGAAGTCGAACGCGCCCCCGCCGCCCAAGAAGGCGGCAGGGGCCGCACGGCCCGCGCCGGGAGGGGCGGATGCGCGCAATTAGCCTGGCGCTCGGCGCCCTGCTCGCGGCGGCGCCGCTGACGGCGCAGGCTGCGCCGGCCAAGCCGGACTCCACACCGAACACGGGTCTGGTGCGCGAGGTGTTCGCCTACGAGGGCGGCGGGCGGGACCCGTTCGTGTCGCTGCTCCGGTCCGGGGATGTTCGGCCCCTGCTCAACGATCTCAAGTTGGTGACGGTCGTGTACGACGGCGTCTACCCGGGACGCAGCGTCGCGGTGCTGCATGACATCACCAACGGCAAGCGGTACCGCGTCAAGACGGGTGAGGTCGTGGGGCGGCTGCGGGTCACGCAGATCCGCCCGCGCGAAGTGGTATTCACCGTGCAAGAATTCGGCTACGAGCGGCAGGAGACGCTGTCGCTCGCCAAGCAGGAGGTACGGCCATGAAGCACATCACTCTCCTCGTCGCGTGCCTTGCGCTCGCGGCGGCGTCCCCGGCCCTGGCGGGCCCCGGGCGAGACGGCGAGGTCCGGGCCGTCCGCGTGCTCCCGGCGTCCGGCAAGGTGGAGGTCGTGATCGACCTCCAGGGTGCGGTGGAGATCCGGGACTTCACCCTGGCGAGCCCGGCGCGTCTGGTGATCGACTTCCTGGGGGCGCGCCTCTTGGCGCCTGCGACGCTGTACGACGGACAGAACCGCGGCGGCGTGCGGAATATCCGCTACGCGCAGTTCCGGCCTGACACGGTCCGGGTCGTGATCGATCTCGATGCGTTGAAGGACTACCAGATCCAGCGGCGGGAGGGGCAGGTGCGAGTGCAGATCGGCAGCGAGCGCACGGCCTTCGCCACTTGGACCAGCCAACCGGTGGACCCAGCGGTCGGAGGGGCGGGGCGGACCGCCCTGCCCGCCCCGACGCCGGCCGTGCCGGCGCCCGCCGCCGAGGTCACCACGCCCACCGCGGGCGCACCGCTGGCGATCGATCAGTACCTGGCGCTGCACCGCCGCGAGGCGGCGCAGTCGCAGGCGCCGCGCATCACGGTCACGTGGGACGGCGCCGACATCGCGGAAGTGACGGCCGGGTTCGCCGCCTTCAGCGGCCGCACGATCATCGTGAGCAAGAACGTGACGGGCAAGGTCACGGCCGAGATCAAGAACCAGCCGTGGGACCTCGCCTTCGCCGCGGTGCTCGAGTCGCAGGGCCTGGCGGCCCAGACGCTGCCCGGCGGGATCTTCAACGTCGCCAACAAGGTGGACTTGGCGCGCTCGGACTCCACGGTCCCCGTGGAGACGCGGCTGGTGCGGGTCAATTACGCCCGGGCCTCCTCGCTCGTCCCGGCGGTCTCGGCGATCGTCTCCAAGCCGCGCGGCACGGTGGTGGCCGACTCGGGCAGCAACGCGCTGGTGATTACCGACGTCCAGACACGCATCAACCAGGTCGAGGAGTTCGTGAGGGGGCTCGACCTCCGCACGCCGCAGGTGTCGATCCTGGCGAAAATCATCTTCGTCGACCGGACCGACATCGAGGACCTCGGGCTCAAGTACGACCTCGGCTCGGCGACGCAGTTCTTCAACCGCCTGGTGCAGCGGCCTGACCCGAGCACCGCCAAGCCCGTCGACACCAACCTCGACGGCATTCCCGACGCGCTGGTGCCGACCGCGAACTTCACGCCCGATAAGACGATCGTGGACCTGGGCGGCAACTCGCTTTCGGCGCTCGGGAACGCGACGTCCCAGGTGGCGGACCCGGCGCTGGAGCTGATCTTTTCGACCGCGCTCGGCAACTTCGATCTCACCACGTTCCTGCAAGCGTTGCAGCGGGTGGACCTGGCGGACATCCAGGCGGAGCCCTCGATCACGACGCTCGACAACCGGCCCGCCGAGATCCTGGTGGGCGACAAGGTGCCGATCCGCGTCATCGATCTCAGCGCGCCGACGGCGGGTGGCGCGAACGTGCCCCGCGCGACGGTGAACTTCCAGCAGACCGGCATCAACCTCAAGGTCACGCCGCACATCACGGCGAACCGCCAGATCCTGATGGAGGTGCACGCCGAGAACTCGAGCGTGAAGGCGGCGCCGGTGGACATCGGCTTCACGTTCCAGACCCAACAGGCGGACAACCAGATCCTGGTCAGCGACGGCGAGACGGCCGTGATCGGGGGCCTGACCGTGACGTCGGTCACGGTAACCAAGTCGGGAATCCCGTTTCTTGTAGATCTGCCAATTCTGGGTAAGCTGTTCGGTTTCACGTCCCAAACGGAGGAGCGGCGCGACCTGCTGATCCTGATCACGCCGCACATCATCGACGACCTGGTGACCCCTAGCACCGGGAACTGAGCTGGGAGCCACTATGCGGGCAGGACGAGGCGTGCGGGCACTGTGGGGGATCGTCGTCTGTGCGGCGGCCGTCTGGGCATGCGAGACGACCCGGAACCCGGGCGGCGTCCAGAAAGACCTCACCCCGCCCAACATCACCCTGAGCACGGCGAGGGACACGGAAGACATCGCTGGGGGCCTGAGCTTCACGGTCACGGCGTCGGACAACCTGTCGCTCAAGACGATCCGCATCACCTACAGCGGCGGCTATATCGCGGGGCCGGTGGACACCACCTTCATCGCGCAGACGAAGTCCATCACTTATGTCAGGACCGTCACTTTTCCGGCCAGCTCCGGGGCCGGCGGCAACGTGATGATCGTCGGGCGCGCGATCGACGGCGCGGGGAACTTCGCCGAAGACACGCTGTTCATCTTCCTCGCGAACGTGCAGGCGCTCAAGGTGTTCCTGATCGCACCGACGCCCGGGGCGGTGGCGTCCACGGGCCGCAACATTCAGGTGCAGGTCGTGGCGGTGCAGAACTCCGGCATCCGCAAGATCGGCTTCCAGACCTCGCCCCCGGGCGCGGTGACCAACCCCACGACGCCGCCCTTCGACTCGACGTCGTTCACGCCGCCGTTGGCGGACTCGGTGACCTACACCGATACCCTGACCGTCGTGGCCACCTCGGGAACGTTCGTGGTCCAGGGGTTCGCCGAGGATTCAGCGGGGCGGCGGGGCACGAGCAGCACGGTAACGGTGAACGTCCTCTCCGCCGCCAACGACGTCACGCCGCCGTCGGTGACCGACTCGCTCGGCACGCGCGTCGAAGTCAGCGACAGCGTCCTGGTGCACGCCACGGACCCCAGTGCCGTGTCGTGGATCGGCTTCCGGGTGGACACCGGGGGCCTGGTGGTGCGCTTCGACACCATCAACGTCGCGGCGGGCAACCTCACCGACGTGCGGCAGATGTTCAGCCTCAACCTGGCGGCGCTGCCGAAGCTCCCGCAAACGATCGTGGTCCGGGGCTACGCGTGCGACAACGCCGTCGCGCGCAACTGCGCGTACTCGACGGTCAACGGGGTCGTAGCCGGCACGCCGAAGGCCGATACCGCCACGGTGGTGGCCGGCGTGACCAAGCCGCTGCCCGGGGGAAGCCAGATCGGCGACGCGATCTTCAACAAGAACGGCAACGGCGGCACGGGTGAGCTGTACCTCACGAACACCCCGCTGTCGCGCGTGGAGATCTTCCAGGTCGCCAACACGTCGTTCGTGGCAGGGGGCATCCCCACGGCCGGCCCCCAACCCATCGGCATCGCGATGTGGCCGGTTGATACGGCGGGCAATTACGACGACACCGTGGTGGTGGCGAACTCGGGCGGGACCGAGCTCTCCGTCATCGACGTGCGGACCGCCGTGCGGCGGCTCGTATGGCGACAGGATCTGCCGAACTTCCTCATCGAGAAGTACAAGGTCGTGATCGGCCCCGGCGGGGCCACGAAGCAGATCACGGTCTTCGACGTGTCCGACCGGCCGCAGTACCTCGGCACGGTATGCCGGCCGAACTCGGGCGGCGGCAACCTCTGCAATCAAACGGACTCGATCTTCGCGATCTACTCGACGACGCCCACGCAGAGCAGCACGTCGCCGTTCAACGGCAAGGCCACGCTGCGCATGGAGAAGCTGACCCCCAGCGTGAACCCGGCGAATCTGTTCGGGCACCTGTTCTGGGAGATCGGCAACGTCGCCGCCTCCGACGCGTCGGATACGCTCCGGATCGAGCTGCGGCGCGGCCGCCCCTACAACGTGACGCAAGTCGTGCTGTCGGCGTGCCTCGGCGTCACGGTGAATTTCGCGACGTTCGGGCTGGGCGACAGCACGTTCGTGCGCAATTCCGGCAACTTCGCCCACGCCTTCATCGGCGAAGGCGGGAGAATCACCACCGCGTTCGCGCGGGTGATGAACTACTCGGCCAGCGGCAACCTGGTCCAGGGGGCGGGTACGTTCACCAGCTGCCTCACCCCGGCCGGCAATTCGTTGGGGATCGGGGACGCGGGCGACAACGACGTCGACCTCGGGATGTCGCCGGCTGTGGACGTGAGCGACTTCATCAGCAACACTGGCATCCACGTCCTGTCCATCGCCACGAACTTCAACGGCGCCACGAACCTGGTGCGCGCGGACTCGATCTACGTTCTGGACGAGGGGCTGCGGCTCAAGGGCACCTCGCCGGCGCCCACCGGCGCGCCCGGCATGGACATGAACTACAACCACGCGTTCCAGGCGGGAAACCCGGGGACGGCTCCCTTCGGCGGCCCAGCGCCCAACTCGAATGACCGCGTGGTGTTCGCGGCACGCCCGGACGGGAACATCGACGTCTTCGACACCTTCTTCTACGGAATCGTGGGCTCGGTGCCGGTGCGCGATCCCATCATCGGGCCGCTGCGCGTCGGCAGGGACACTGGTGGGAACCAGCTGCTCTTCGGCATCACGGCGCGGGGCCTGGTGATGGTGCGCCTGCCGCCCATCGTGAATCTGTTCCCGATTCGCAGCAGTCCGTGAGGACGGCCGGCGGTTGAGCCGGTGACGCCAAGCGCGAGCCCGACTGCAGGTCGGGCTCGCGCGTTATTCCGGGGGGGGGGGAGGCCCGCGACGCACATGACGGTTCGGTGGACGACGGCGGGCGAGAGCCACGGTCGCGGGCTGGTGGCGATCCTGGAAGGGATCCCCGCCGGCCTGGCGGTGTCCGCCGCGCGCGTGAACGCCGAGTTGAAGCGGCGCATGGGCGGCTACGGCCGCGGTGCCCGCATGAAGATCGAATCCGACCAGATCGAATGGCTCGCGGGGGTGCGCGCCGGCGAGACCCTCGGCTCCCCGATCGCGATGCTGGTGTGGAATCGCGATTGGGAGCACTGGCAGGACGTGATGGCCCCCGAGGCTGACCCTCCCGAGCGGCGGCGCCAGGTGACCCGTCCACGACCGGGGCACGCGGACCTGGCGGGGTCGTTGAAATACGACCGCCGGGACGCTCGCGACATCCTGGAGCGGGCCAGCGCCCGCGAGACCGTGGCCCGCGTGGCGTGCGGCGCGGTCAGCAAGCTGCTGCTGGAGCAGTTCGGGATCGAGATCGGCAGCCACGTAGCCGAGCTGGGCGGGGTGGTGGCCCGGGTGCCGACGCCGCTCCCGCAACCGCTGAACCCTGCGGCCGACGCCAGCGTGGTGCGCTGCCTCGACCCGGAGGCCGAGCGCGAAATGATCGCCCGGATCGACGCGGCTAAGGCGACCGGGGATACCCTGGGCGGGATCGTGGAAGTGCTCGCGTTGGGCGTGCCGGTCGGCCTGGGCTCGCACGTCTCGTGGGACCGCAAGCTGGACGGCCGGCTCGCGCAGGCGGTGATGTCGATCCCGGCGGTGAAGGGGGTGGAGCTGGGGCTCGGCTTCGAGGCCGCGCGGCGCAAGGGATCCGAGGTGCACGACGAGATTCTGCCGGGCTTCGCCCGGGCGACGAACCGGGCCGGTGGCACCGAGGGCGGGATGACGACCGGCGAGGCGCTGGTGCTGCGGGCGGCGATGAAGCCGATCTCGACGCTGATGTCCCCGCTCAAGACCGTGGACCTAGCGACGGGTGCCCCGGCGCAAGCTCAGTCGGAGCGCTCGGACGTGACGGCGGTGCCCGCCATGGGAGTCATTGCAGAAGCGATGGTCGCGCTGGTCCTGGCGCAGGCGATGGGGGAGAAATTCGGCGGGGACGCGCTGGTGGAGATGAAGCGCAACTACGACGGCTACCAGGCGCAGGTGCGCGCGCGCACCCCGAAGGGGGCGGTGTCGTGAAACAGCACGTGGTGCTGATCGGGCTGCCAGGCGCCGGCAAGACGACCGTCGGCCGGCTGGTCGCCGAGCAGCTGCATGCGGGGTTCGTGGACGTGGACACCATCCTGGTGCGCAAGGAGGGCAAGCCGATCGCGATGATCTTCGCGGAAAAGGGCGAGGTGGCCTTCCGCGAGCTGGAGCGGCGCGAGACCGACGCCGTGCTGGCGAGTGAGCCGGCGATCATCACGCCGGGCGGCGGGTGGGCGGCGCAGGCAGGCGCGCTCGAGTCGGCGAAACCCCGCGCCTTCGTGGTGTATCTCAAGACGAAAGCGGACACCGCGGCCGGCCGCGCGACCCCGGAGGGAACCCGTCCGATGTTAATGGGAGAGGACCCGGTGGCGCGCATGCGGAACCTGCTCAAGGAGCGCGCGGAGTTCTACGAGAAGGCCCACGCGCAAGTGGACACCGAGCGCAAGGCAGCGGCGCAGGTCGCCGACGAGGTGGTCAGACTTGCGCAGACCCGGGCAGGGTGGTAAAGATGCGGCCTCGCGCCGTTGACGAAAGGTTGAGGAGTGGCTGCTAAGAAGAAGGCCGTGACCCGGAAGAAGAAACCCTCGACGCCCAAGGCGAGGCCGCAGGCACGCGCCAAAGCCGCGGCCCCGGTGGACAACGCGGCGGCGAAGGGGTCGCTCGTCATCGTCGAGTCGCCGACCAAGGCCAAGACCATCGGGAAGTACCTCGGCCGCGGCTACACCGTGAAGGCGACGGTCGGCCACGTCCGCGACCTGCCCAAGCGCGAGCTCGGCGTCGACGTCGAGCACGGCTTCACCCCGACGTACGTCACCATCAAGGAGAAGGCGAAGACCCTCGCCGAGATCAAGAAGGCGGCCAAGACGTCCGAGCGCGTGCTGATCGCCACCGACCCCGACCGCGAGGGAGAAGCGATCGCCTGGCACGTGGCCGGCCAGCTGGGCAACGGCGGCAAGGTGCGACGCGTGCTGTTCCACGAGATCACCAAGGACGCCGTCGCGCAGGCGCTCGCCCATCCCCTCGACATCGACCAGCGCAAAGTGGACGCCCAGCAGGCGCGCCGGGTGCTGGACCGCCTGGTGGGCTACAAGGCGTCCCCGCTCCTGTGGAAGAGCATCAAGACGGGCCTCTCGGCCGGTCGGGTGCAGACGGTGGCGCTGCGGCTGATCTGCGAGCGCGAAGCGGAGATCCGCAGCTTCACGCCGCAGGAGTACTGGACCATCGAGGCCGATCTGGAGAAGGACGGCCAGGCGTTCCAGGCGCGGCTGCACAAGCTCGACGGCCACAAGCCGGACATCAAGGACGCCGCGACGGCGCAGGCGATCGTCGCCGATGCCCGGCGCCTGCCGTTTGTCGTCACGACGGTCGAGAAGGGCGAGCGGCGCCGGGCCGCCCCGCCGCCGTTCCGCACCAGCACGCTGCAGCAGGAGGCGGCGAAGCAGCTCGGCTTTTCGGCCGCCCGCACGATGCGCGCGGCACAGCGCCTGTACGAGGGCGTGGAGATCGGCGACGAAGGGCCTGTGGGCCTCATCACGTACATGCGCACCGACTCGATCCGCGTCGCCGACAGCGCCGTGGCGCAGGCCCGGGAGTTCATCGGCCGGAACTTCGATCCGCGCTACCTGCCGGCCACGCCGCCCGCCCACAAGGAGGGCAAGGGCCAATCGCGCGTCCAGGACGCACACGAGGCGATCCGACCGACCGAGGTGGAGCGCCGGCCCGAGGCGAACAAGAAGCACCTCGAGTCCGACCTGTTCAAGCTGTACCAGCTGATTTGGCGGCGCTTCGTGGCCTCGCAGATGACGCCGGCGGTGTTCGAGACGACGAAGGTGGACTTCGACCTCGGCCGTCACGTGTTCCGCGCCACCGGCTCGCGCATGCTGTTCGACGGCTACCACGCGCTCTACCACGAGGCGCACGAGCCGGAGGAAGGCAAGACCCTCGAGGACCTGCCTCCGATCCCGGCGCTGGTCCAGGGAGACCACGTCACCGTGCGCGGCCTCACGCCGAACCAGCATTTCACCGAGCCGCCGCCGCGCTACAGCGAGGCCAGCCTCGTCAAGGAGCTGGAGCGGCTCGGCATCGGCCGGCCATCGACGTACGCGACGATCATCTCGACGCTGCGCACGCGGTGGTACGCTACCGCCAAGGACCGCCGCTTCGCGCCCACGCCGCAGGGCGAGACCGTCTGGAAAGTGATGAAGCGCTGCTTCCCGGAGGTGTTCGAGGTCGGCTTCACGGCGCAGATGGAAACGGAGCTCGACAAGGTCGAAGAGGGCGACCTGGGCTGGCAGCAGGTGTTGGGGGACTTCTGGGGCCCCTTCTCCAAAGCGCTGGCCGCGGTGGACGTCCAGCAGATCATCCACGACGTGCACGATCTCTCGAACCTGCACGAGGAGCGCTGCCCGGTGTGCGGCAGTCCCGTGGAGGTGCGCAGCGGGCGGTTCGGGCCGTTCATCGCGTGCGCGCGCTACCCGAAGGAGTGCACCTTCTCGCGGTCACTGAAAAAGGACAAGGTGCCCGACCGGCCCTCGGACGTGGTGTGCAAGGAGTGCGGCGCGCCGATGGTCGTCAAGACGGGACGCTACGGCGAGTTCCTGGCGTGCACGAAGTACCCGCAGTGCAAGCACACGCAGCCCGTGCCGCTCGGGGTGAAGTGCCCGAAGTGCGGCGTGGGGGAGCTCGCTGAGCGGCGCACCCGCAAGGGGCGGAACTTCTTCGGCTGCCTGCGCTACCCCGACTG
>QHUY01000004.1:13531-24087 GCA_003223415.1 Gemmatimonadota bacterium | reverse complement strand
GCCGAGGCCGGCGCCGTGATCCTGTGCGGCGGTCTGGGCGGCGTCATGGAGGCCGTGGCCAGGGGCGCGCAAGAAGCAGGCGGGGGCATCACCGTGGGGCTGTTGCCCGGGAACGACCCCGTCGCCGCGAACGCCGCCATTGACGTTCCGCTCGCGACCGGGATGGGGGAGATGCGCAACGCCCTGATCGTGCGGGCGGCGCAGGCGGTGATCGCGATCGGGGGCGGGGTGGGTACCCTGTCGGAGATCGCCCTCGCGGTGCGGATCGGCACCCCTGTCGTGGGGCTGCACGACAACTTCGCCGCCGCGATCGACATCCCGCGGGTCCAGACGCCGGCCGAGGCGGTGCGCTGGGCCTTGGCCCGGGGTATAATTGCTTCATGAACGCGGGAGCGAAGTTCACCATCGGCGCGGCGCTGATCGTGGGGTCGGTCGGCTGGCTGATGGCGTCGGGGATCAAGCAGACCGGCCAGTACTTCCTGACGCCGAGCGAGCTGTCCCAGAAAGTGGCAGCGGATCCTTCCTTCTATGACGTGGGCATGAAGGTGGGCGCCAGGGTCGTGCCGGGGAGCGTCACGCGCGAGGTGGCGACCCAGACCCTCACCTTCCGCATCGCCGACGGCAGTGCCAGTTACCCCGTCACGTTCCACGGGCTGCCCCCGGACACCTTCACTGACTCCGTCGAAGTGGTGGTCGAGGGCCGGCTGCAAAAGGATGGCCTGATCCACGCGACCAACGTGCTCGCCAAGTGCGGGTCGCGCTACGAAGCGGTGCCGAAGGCCTAGATGACGCTGCTCGGCACGCTAGCGCTGTGGATCGCCTTCCTGCTGGGCATCTGGGGTGCGATCGCCGGGTTCGCGGGCGGCCACAGCGGACGCGCCGACCTGCAGCAGAGTGCGCGGCATGCCGTGTTTGCCATGTGCGCCGTGCTGCTCGCCGCCGTCATCTCGCTCGAGATCGCGCTGTTCCACCACGACTTCAACGTCGAGTACGTCGCCGCCTATACCAGCCGCAACCTGCCGACATTTTACACCTGGTCGGCGCTGTATGCGGGGCAGAAGGGCAGTCTGCTCTTCTGGGCGACGGTGCTCTCGATCTTCGGCTCGCTCGCCCAGTGGCTGACGGCGCCGCGCCACCGAGTCTATCTGCCGTACGTCGCCGCCGTCACTTGCCTGGTCGCGACGTTCTTCGTCAGCGTCACGCTGTTCGCGGCGAATCCGTTCGATCGCCTGCCGTACACCCCGGTGGACGGGCGCGGGATGAACCCGCAGCTGCAGAACCCGGGGATGGTGTTCCATCCGCCGATGCTCTACCTCGGCTACATCTCGATCACGATCCCGTTCGCGTTCGCGATGTCCGCCCTGCTCTTGAAGAAGCTCGACGCCGACTGGCTGGTCGCGATCCGCAAGTGGACGCTCCTGTCCTGGCTGTTCCTCTCGATCGGGATCTGCCTCGGCATGTGGTGGGCCTACGTGGAGCTTGGCTGGGGCGGCTATTGGGCCTGGGACCCGGTGGAAAACGCGTCGCTGTTGCCGTGGCTCACGATGACCGCGTTTCTGCACTCGGTGATGATCCAGGAAAAGCGCGGCATGTTGAAGAAGTGGAACCTGGGGCTGATCATCGGGTCCTGGCTGCTCTCGATCTTCGGCACCTTTCTCACCCGCTCGGGGGTGATCTCGTCGGTGCACTCGTTCACGCAGTCCCCGGTCGGCTACTTTTTCCTCGCGTTTCTCGCGGTCGCGGCTGCGGCGAGTTTCACCCTCTACGGTCGGCGGTTGCCGCTGCTTGAGGCGGAGGCCAAGCTCGAATCGATGGTCAGCCGGGAGGCGAGTTTCCTCTTCAACAACCTGTTGTTCATCGGTATCGCGTTCTCCGTGCTGTGGGGTACGCTGTTCCCGATCCTCTCCGAGCTGGTGCAGGGCACGAAGGTCACCGTCGGCCCGCCCTTCTTCAACCAGGTGAACATCCCGCTCGGGCTCGCGCTGCTCGCGCTCACGGGCATCGGCCCGCTCATCGCGTGGCGCCGCGCCTCTGTCCCCAACCTGCAACGCCAGTTCGCGGTGCCGGCCGCCGCCGGCAGCTTCACGCTGCTCATCCTCCTCGTCGCGGGGATGCGGGACTTCTACGCGCTCGTGGCCATCGCCCTGGGCGGCTTCGTCACGGCCACCGTGGTCCAGGAGTTCGCGCGCGGCGCGCGCGCCCGCCACCGCCAGTACGGGGAAGCTTACGCCCTCGCACTCGGCCGGCTCATCGCCCGCAACCGGCGTCGCTACGGCGGCTACATCGTGCACACCGGCATGGTCATCCTGTTCATCGCCTTCGCCGGCATGGCGTTCAAGACGGAGACCGAGGCTACGCTCCGCCCCGGCGAGTCGGTGAGCCTGCGGAGCCCCTACGGCTGGACGTACACGTTCACCCATCTCGGCGTCTCGCAGTACCAGGCCCTCAATCGCCTCGTCACCGCCGCCACGGTGGAGGTGGCGCGGAACGGGAAGAAGATCGGCCTGCTTTCCACCGAGAAGCGCCAGCACGTCGACGCCACCGGCCGCCCGACGTTCGAGCCGTCCACTGCGGTGGGCATCCGCAGCGACCTGCGCGAAGATCTGTACACGGTTCTCGCCGGCGTCGTGAACGGCACGGAGCAGGCCGTGTACCGCTTCACGATCAACCCCCTCGTGTGGTGGGTGTGGTACGGCGGCATGATCGTCGCGCTGGGCGGCCTCATCGTGATGTGGCCGGGCGGGGGTTCGCCGGCCGTCAAGCGCACGCAGGCCGGGTATGCGGTGCGCTTGGTGGAGACCAAATGACGTCGGATTGTCGGATTGTCGGATTGTCCGATTGCAACCGCCGACAGTTCCTGGGACTGTTCGCAGGCGGGCTTCTTCTATCCGTCCATCCGACTATCCGACAATCCGTCGATTCTCTGCCCGCCGGCCGCCTCTACCAGCCGGACTGGGCCGGGCGGCCGGCCGACCCCGTCACCGCCAAAGACAACCTCGCCGTGATCCAGGCGATCGAGAAGCGCCTGCGCTGTACCTGCGGCTGCGGGCTCGACATCTACACCTGCCGCACGACCGACTTCTCGTGCACCTACAGTCCGGCGCTCCACCGGGAGGTGCTGGCGAAATACGACGCCGGACAGACGGCGCAGCAGATCATCGACGGTTTCGTGCGCGAGCATGGCCAGGCGTCGCTCATGGCGCCGCCCAAGCGTGGATTCAATCTGGTGGGGTACTTCCTCCCGGGCACGGCGGTGCTCGTGGCGGCGGTCATCCTTACGGTCGTGCTGCGTCGCTGGACCCGCGCCGGCGCTCCCGCGCCCGTCGCGGGCACGCCGCTCGGCGCGCAGGGCGCCACACCCGCCGAGCTTGACCGGCTGCGCCGCGAGCTCGAAGGGCTCAACACGTGAGTTCCGCGATAGAGTTCGCCCTCGCAGTGCTGCTCGCCGCGGGGGCGGTCTGGTTCACGTTGCAGCCGATCCTGCGCCCTTCCCCGGCGGACGCGGGCCGGGACGACGGCGATGATGAGGAGGAGGACGTCAGTCCCCGGGCGGTCGCCCTGCGGGCGCTCAAGGAGATCGAGTTCGACCGCGCGACCGGTAAGCTCTCCGACGCTGATTACGATGCCCTGAAGCGGAAGTACACGGGGCTGGCGTTAGAGGCTTTACGGGATGCGGGCAGCGGGATGCGGGAGGCGACGGGGTCGCGGCAGGTGGCTCATCCCGCATCCCCCATTCCACATCTCGCGTGCCCCACTCACGGTCCCCGTCCCGAGCCGGAGGCCGAGTTCTGCTCAGAGTGCGGCCGCCGGCTGGGGGGGGAGAACGCCTCCGGCTACTGCACTCGCTGCGGCAACGACCTCGCGGTGGACGCCCGGTACTGCAACGCGTGCGGGGCGCGGGTGGCCGCGTGAACCGGGGGTTACGACGCGGCCTGAGAGGCCGCGCTCGGCCGGGGACTCCTCGTCAGTCTTAACACGCCACTCCTGTACGCGTCTCTCCTCTCGAACGTGCGAACCTCACTGAGAGGAGCAGGGGCCATGCGAACCCATCTTTCCAACCTTCTGGCCGTCGCCCTTGCGGGTCTGTTCGGCCAGGCGTGCAGCGACGCTGCGACCCCGCTGGACGATCGGGCACAGGTCGCCGCCAGCATTCCGGATCAGCTGGGCGCGATGATGTCGGACAGCGGCTTCGGTGACATCGGGGCTGTAGCGACCGGCGCGCCGCCCACCGCGAGCGTCTTGCCCGCGCCGTCCGCCGCCGATCCGGTCAGCGCCCCGTCCTTCTGGGGCCGGATGCGGATCGTCCCGGGTGGTCCGAAGCCCGTGATCGAGAAGAACATCACCATCGTCGGCGACTCGGCCTGGGTGACGCTCACGGTCCACTACCAGGGCATCTTCCTGACGGACACCAGCGCGGACGGGATCTTCAACCCGACTGCCAAGCCGCTCCAGGAGTATTTCACGCAGCAGGCCGTGCTCGTGCGGGACGCGGCCGCCCGACACCACTGGCGGGCGGTGAAACTGTCGCCCCGCGACTGGGAGCCGACGGCCGCCGACCGGCAGACCGTCCGCGTGACCGATGTGAAAATCTTCCGAAACGACACGCTGCTGCTCGACGTGTCGAACCCGGACTCGCTTTACGACGTCGAGCGGCGCATCCCCCGGTTCCACCTGGGCGACTCCGTGAAGGTCGTCGCCACCGTGACGAACACCACGGGCGGGTCCTACCAGCCGGCGACGTTCGTCTTCCTGCACGTGCGCCATGCGGATCCCGACCACGATGGGTGGGTGCGCGTGCGGATGCTCGACAACGGCGACGGGACCTACGAGCGGACCTGGATGGCCCGTCGGACGGGACGGGACCGCTTTGCGGTGGATGCGATCGACACCGCCACGCTGGTGCTCGGCAGCGCGGACAACTACCGGGCGGGGATCGTGGGGATTCCGTTCCGGATAGAGTAGGGGCTAGGGGATAGGGGCTAGGGGCTAGGGACTCGATACGCTCCGAGCCCCGAGTCCCTAGTCCCTAGTCCCTACTCAGAAGCCCCACCGGCACCGAGATCATCGATGGCACGCTCTGGCCGCGTAGCTTCGCCACCACGGCCTCGATCGTGCGCCGCCCGATCGTGATGGGGTTCGGCACCGCGTCCGCTACCAGGGCGCTACCCTGCGCGATGGCGGTGCGCGCCTCCGGCGTGGCGCCATAGCCGACGATGAACGAGCCGGTGCGGCCTCGGATGGCGGCAAGGGCGCCGAGGGCGCAATCGTCGGTCGTGCCATACACGGCGTCGATGTGCTGATCGGTGGCCAGCAGGTCGTCCATCTTCTGTTTGGCCGCGTCGCGCAGGCCGCGCTCCACCGCCGGCGCGGCGACGACGCGAATATTCGGGTAGGCCGCCAGGGCGGCCCGAAACCCGGCCACCCGATCGCGGACGCTCGCCACCGTCGGCTGGTCGAGGATTGCCACGTTGCCGCCGCCGTGCAGCCGGGTGGCGACGTAGGCGCCGAGTAGCTGCCCGCCCTGGCGGTTGTCGCTCGCCACGTGGGTCACCACCTGGCCGCCATCGGCCGCGATGTCGGCGGTGAAGACGGGGATGCGAGCCCGGTTAGCCTCCTCGATGGCGCTCACGATACCGCTCGAGCTCACTGGGGTGACGACGATTGCGTCCATCCTGCGGGCGATGAACGTCTCCACCTGTGCCGTCTGGCGCGCGAGGTCCGACTCGCCCGCGACGATGGTGAGGTCGAGTCCCAGGCTGTCGGCCGCCTGTTGCATGCCGTTCCTCAACTCCTGATAGAAGACTGGTGCGTCGGCGGGCAGCGTGACGCCTACTTGCGGCCGTCCGGTGCCGGGCTTGCCGCAGGCGGCGAGGGCGAGGAGCACCAACAGCATCAGGCCACACTGAAGGGGAGGGGGGCTCACGCCGCGGCAATGTACGCGCCACGCCCGCCGGGACAATCCCCGGCAGACTTGATTTTCCACTGGGCACGTCCTATCAGTTGCCGTCCTTCAACGCGGAGTTTGGGCTGTGAGACGCATTCCGTGGCGCCTGCTCGTAGCGCTTCTCCTGGCGGCCATGGCCGCGGCGCCCGCGCCGGCGCAGCGGCGCGCCCGCGCCCGCGGCGGAGCCGGCTTCGTCATGCCGCCCCTGTCGGTGGGCCCGCTGCTCGGGTACGACTTCGACGTGGACCACCTGTTCCTCGGCGGGGTGTTCAACATTCCGGTTGCCCGTCGCTTCACGTTGCGGCCCTCGATGGAGTTCTACACGGGCCTCACCGGCACGCCGTACCGGCTCAACGTGGATCTCAAGTATCATCCGCCAACGGCGTTCGGGTTGTTCTATTTCGGCGGAGGGCTCGCGATCTTGCATTCTTCGGGCAACAATGACACCGGCGTGAACGCGTTCGCGGGATGGGAAGGGAGGCGGGCGCGGCCGTTCCGACCGTTCGCGGAGGCCAAGCTGGTGCTCGCCAGCAACACCTCGTTCAACGTTCTCGGCGGGATCGCGTTCCCGCTCTAGAACTCGAAGCCCTCCATCTTCTTCAGACCGATTCGCAGCGGGATCACCGTCGCCGCCGCGCAGATCGCGGCGGCGGCGGTGAACGCCGCGATCGCCAGGCCGTCGAGTCGCACCGGCTCGCCGGCGTTGGCCGCCCGCAGGTAGGCGTACACCGGCCCGGCGAGGCACAAGATCACCGCGGCGAGCAGGGCGATCGTCGCCATCATGAACACCAGCCCGCCGAACGACGTGGGAATCTGCGCCGCGTTCTCAGTCTCGAACTGCGGGTAGAGCGCTCCAAAGCCGAGCGCCAGCGCCGCGATGGCGAGCGTGAGGGCGCAGATCGTCGTCAGGCTTACGACCATCATGAACGGGCTGACCTTGAGCAGGACGTTGGTGAGCCCCGTCAGGAGCAGGGCCAGCACGAGCAGCGGGATGGTTCCGACCCAATACTTCGACCACAGCAGCGCCCGCAGATCCAGCGGAGACGAGCGCAGCAGCCACATCTGCCGGCCCTCGAGCGAGACCGCCGGGAAGATGAACCGCGCCGCGATCGAGGCCAGCACGAATCCCGACAACCCGAGGTTCAGGAACGAGACCAGCGTGACGTAGAAGAACGGCACCTGCTCGCCGCGGAAGAGCGGCAAGGCCTTGATGTTGAAGAGATAGACCACGACCAGCACTGCGAGCAGGATCAGCTGGCTCCATTGTGTGGTGTCGCGGAAGAACAGCTTGATGTCCTTCAGCACGAACTCCCGTTTGGCCACGGGGAGCGGCCGCAGCAGGGCGCCGATCGTCCAGTGCCAAAACCTTCCGCGGATGAATCGCTCAGCGCCCTCCTGCGCCTTGGTGAACCCCGTCGCGAACAGCTCCCGGTGCAGCAACGCGCCCAGGGTGATGAACGCCGCCGCCGTCGTCCATAACAGCACGAGCGGGAGCGGGTCGAGGCTGTGTCGCAGGTAGCCCATGATCGCCTTCGTCGCCCACTCGCTCGGCAGGAACGGCGACGTCGGTGTCCGCAGCACCGTGATGAAGTCGAGCAGGTTGCGGAACCCCTCGGGGCGCGCGAGCTGCTCGGGACGGATGATGCGGAACAGGAGGATCACGCCCCCCGCTGCGCCCAGCGCGATGATCGACAACAGGTCGCGCGTGCGACGCGCCGGGAAGATGTTCACCAGGATGAGGGTGATGGCAGAGCCCACCACCGCCGGCAGCACCAGCATCGGCACGACGGTGAGGACGGCGTAGGGGATGAACAGCAGGCCGCCCTGGTAGATCACGCCGTAGGCCGCCAAAATCGGCACCGCCATCAGCGCCACCATCCACGAGGAGTGCAGCAGCGTCTCGCCCAACTTGGCGAGGTACAGCCGCAGCCAGTCCACTGGCGCGGACACCAGGAGGTCCAGATCCTTGGCGAGGAAGAAGCTCGACAGGGCGGTGATGACGTTCGATAGAATCAGGATGGAGATGAACGACAACAGCACCAGACCGAGCAGCTTGCCCGCCAAGAGCGGTCCCAGCTCCTCTACGCCGCGGAAGTACTTCAGAATCTTGTAGAGCACGCCGAATACGCCGAGCCAGAACAGCGCTCCGACGGTGGTGAGGACGATGAGCTTCCCGTGCCCGCCGCGGGCGCGCTCCTCGCGGAGCCGCTGCAGCGCGGTGCGCCACTTGGGCTGTAGCACGTGCCGCAGCGACGGCTGCGTCATCGCCCGAGCACCTCCGCCAGTTCCCGCACGTGCGCGCCGCCCGTGAGCTTCAAGAACAGCTCTTCGAGACTGGCGTCTCCTGCCTGGTGCTGGTGGCGGAGCTCCGCCACGGTGCCCGAGGCTACGATCCGGCCGTGCTGGATGATCGCAATCCGGTCGCACATCGCCTCGGCCACTTCGAGGGTGTGGGTGCTCATCAGCACTGTGCCACCCTTGCCGACGAACTGCCGGAAAATGTCCTTCAGCAGCCGCGCCGCCTTGGGGTCGAGGCCCACCATCGGCTCGTCCACCACGATGCACTCGGGCCGGTGGATCAGGGCGCTCGAGATGATCAGCTTCTGACGCATGCCGTGACTGTAGGCCTCGACCAGCTCGTCCTTCCAGCTCGTCAGCTCGAAGACCTCCAGCAGCTCGGCGATGCGGCGCTCGACGACGTCGCCTTCCTGCCCGTACAACCCCGCCACAAAGCGCAGAAACTCGGCGCCGGTGAGCTTGTCGTACACGAACGGCCGGTCCGGGATGAAACCGAGCCGCATCTTCGCCGCCAGCGGGTCGCTATGGACGTCGTCGCCGCCCAGCAGCACCCGACCCTGCGTCGGCCGCAGGATGCCGGCGATCATCCGCAGCGTGGTCGTCTTGCCGGCGCCGTTCGGGCCGAGGAAGCCATACAGCACGCCGCGCGGCACGTGCAGCGAGACGTCGTCCACGGCCACGAAGCTGCCGTAGTGCTTGGTCAGGTTCTCCAGCCGGATCATAGCGCCTCGAGCTTGAGCGTGCCGATCAGCCGCGCCAGCTCGATCTGGCGCGCGAGGCTGCCGACCGCGAGCCGCAGGTGCGCCGCATCGGCGGGGAACTGGTCGAACGTCGGATCCACGGCGACCCAGTCCCCGAGATAAACCTCGGGCCAGGCATGATAGTAGTAGCGGCCGTCGAGATACAGGAGCCCGGCGACCGGCCGCGCCGGCAACCCCGCCGCCCGGGCGAGCGCGACGAACAGCATGGTGTGCTCATTGCAGTCGCCCCGCTGTCGCTCCAGCACCTGCAGCGCGCTGGGGATGGTGCTCGCGATTTCGGGCTTCACATGGCCGGAGACCCAATGCGTGAGCAGCTCCGCGGCCTTTGCGGCGTCGCGCTCGCGCTGCAGGATCAGGCGCGCTTGCGCCTCGATGCGCGGGTTGGTGCTCTGGATCAGCGGCTCGGGCCGCACGAACGCCGCGAGCGTCGTGTCGAGCGCCGGCAGCCGGTAGCGGGCGGTGAGCTGCGCCGGCCCCTCCCGTCGCACCAGCAGCGTGTCGCCGCTCACTTGCTGGCGGCCTCCGCCGAGGCGGAGGCCGTTGAAGGAGACGCCGCCGAGCCGCACTCGGAACTGGGCCAGCGCCGCGGGCTGCAGGCGCGCGCCCGCCGCGATAGCCGTGGCGGCGATGATGTCGCCCGCTGCGGCGGTCGCGCTCGCGCGGGCGAGCCGCACGGTGTCGCGTCTCCGGAAGTTCTCATAGGCGATCTCGAACGCCGAGCGCTGCAACGTGAAGCCCGCGGGGCTCGTGGCCCGCACCGCATGGCCTTGCGCGTCGATCCAGACGCGCATCGTCCAACCGCCGCTCTCCTGGTCGATGCGGAAGGCTGGCAGAGTGTCGAAGTGCACCGGCACCCAGGCCATGGCAGTCGAGTCGTAATCCGCGCTGTCGGCCACCACCATGGTCGTTTCCGCGGCGACCCTCACGGACACCTCCCGCTCGGCGAGGAGCATGGGGTCGAAGATGCGGAGGTTGGAGGTGGCGCCGCGCTTCAGCTCCCCCCCGAAGGCCAGCCGCAACGGCACCAGCGACGGCAGCACGATAGGGTGGGTGAGGAGTAGTCGCGTGAGCTGGGTGTCGGGACCGCTGACGAGCGTGATCTGCAGCACGCTGTCGCCGGCGATCACCCCCCGCGCGGTATATTGCGCGCCGTCGCCGTCGAACGTCGCGTTCACGTGCAACAGGCGCAGCGCCCGGTTCACCATCGCGGAGCTCCGCGCGGTGGTGCGGTGGATGTGCCCCAGCGCTGGGATGTCGAGCACCAGCTGGTCCTCGACCCGGATCGAATCCTTAAGCGTGTCGATGGTCGAGGAGGCGAACCCGACCTGCTGCCCGCCCACGTCCAGCCGGTAGAAGATCGCGCCGGGCGGCACTGCCAACGCCGCCTCGGCGAGCCGCGCCCCGGTAGACTGGAAGAACTGCCGCTTGACCAGCCATCCCAGCGACAGCGCCCACGCCCCTAGGGCCGCGATCATCCAGTGCCGGCGCGTCATGACATGCCCGCGGCCTGGCGCCGCAGCGCGGCCTCGAACACGCCGCGGTCCTCGTCCGTT
>QHUY01000004.1:0-13525 GCA_003223415.1 Gemmatimonadota bacterium | reverse complement strand
TCGTCCGTTTCCACGACGAAGGACACATCGAGCGGCAAATCCGACTGGGCCCCGCCTCCCCCGAGATGGGCCGCGAGCACGGAGACCATGATCTTGGCCGCGTCCTCGAGTGGCAGGTTGCCGGCCCCGGTGCCGAGGGGCGGCACCGTCAGGTGGGTGAAGCCCCATTCTCGGGCGCGTTGCAGCGTCGAGAGCCAAGCGCGCGCCACCGAGCCGTGGGAGATGGGCTCGGTTTCGCTCCGGATCACGGCGTGGATCACGAATTCCGCGGCGAGATCGCCGCCGCCCCCCGTCACCACGGCGGCGCCGACCGCCAGGTCCTTCTGGAGCGCGAGGTGCCGGAGGAATTCGGCGCCCCCGATCTGTTCGAGGCGTCGCACGACCGGCGTCGTGGCGTCGAGGCGGGCTGTGGCTGGGCGAACGATCGCGTCGGACGGCAGCAGCGCGAGGTCGTCCACGACCACGCGCATCACCTGCCGGCGGCCTCCCGCGAGCGCCGGTACATGCGCGTCGCGTCGTCGGGCCGGTTGAGCCGGTCGAGGACGACGCCGAGCCCGTGGAGCGTCCGGGCGTGGAACGGCCGCAACTCCGCGGCGCGCTCATACGCCGCCAGCGCGCCGTCCAGGTCGTCGATGTGGTTCAGTGCTTCACCGAGGTAATGCCACGTGGGCGCGCGCCCGGGGTCGAGCTCCGCCGCGCGCCGCAGGTGCGGCACGGCGTCCGCCCAGCGCCCCTTGCGCGACAGCACGAGGCCGAGGGCCGTGAGCGCTTCCAAGTGGGCGGGATCGCCGCGCAGCACCTGCTCGAGATCGCGTTGCGCGGCCCCGTAGCGGTTTGTGGCCGTCAGCAATACCGCGCGCCGCAGCAACAGCGCGGCATTTAGAGGCTCGGCCTCGAGGGCGCGATCGAGCACTACCAGGGCCGCGTCAGGGTCGGCGGACGTCTCACGCGCCGGCTCCAAGGGGACGGGGGCGGCAGCGGCGGGAGCGGAGGGGGGGGGGACGCGGCGGCCACCGGGTGCGGGAGCTCCACCGCGAGCGGCGGGGGCTGGCGGTCGCGCGCCAAGTCGGCGGGCGTGGCCAGGGCGGCGGTGTCGGTCAGGGACTCGGCCTCCTGGAGCAGGTCGGCCGCGACGCGGGCCCGCTCTGCCGCCGAGGTCCAGCGCTTCTCGTGGTTTCGGTTCACGCGATCACCTCGCTCGTGACCCACGACAGGTACAGGTCGAGCCCGCGCGACACCGGCAGCGCCAGCAGCTCGGGCACTTCGTACGGATGGCGCTCGCGCACCGCGGCGCACAGCGCTTCCCACTTCGCGACATCGGTCTTCAGCAGCACCACCACCTCCGGCTCCTCCCTCAACTCTCCCTCCCAACGGTAAATCGATGTGGCCGCAGGAAGTAGCGTCCCGCAGGCGACCAGCCGCGCCTGCACCAGCGCCGAGACGAACGCTCGCGCCGCATCGGCGTCGCCGAGCGTCGTCAGCACCACCACAGCGGTCGGCTCCATCGGGGGGACCTAACGTAAGGCACCGGAGGGGCTTAGGCAAGTCGGATGGTCGGACAGTGGGACCAGCCGCTCCTGGGCGGCGCCGTTCCGTCTGACAGTCCGACGGTCCGACCGTCCGACCAGGGCCCACCGTTGACCGCGACACCGGGTCCCGTCTAGGCTACGGGGATATGTCGAGCGATGCGTTGATCATCCGCGGCGCCCGCGAGCACAACCTCAAGAACATCACCGTCGAGATCCCCCGCAACACGCTGACCGTCATCACGGGGCTCTCGGGATCGGGTAAGTCCTCGCTGGCGTTCGACACCATCTACGCCGAGGGACAGCGTCGCTACGTCGAGTCGCTCTCGGCCTACGCGCGACAGTTCCTCGGCCTCATGGAGAAGCCGGACGTCGATGCCATCGAGGGGCTTTCGCCCGCCATCTCGATCGAGCAGAAGACCGCCGGCAGTAACCCGCGTTCGACGGTCGGCACGATCACGGAGGTCTACGATTATCTGCGGCTCCTGTGGGCCCGCGCCGGGACGCCGCACTGCCCCAACGACGGCACGCCTGTCGAGCGCCAGAGCGCCTCGCAGATTGCCGTCCTGGTGCTGCAGTGGCCCGAGGGCACGAGGATCGAAGTGCTCGCGCCGCTGGTGCGCGGCCGCAAGGGGGAGTTCCGTGACCTCTTCGAGGGTGCACGCAAACAGGGATTCGTGCGCGTGCGCGTCGATGGCGAGACGTACGACCTGTCGGGCGTTCCCAAGCTGAACCGCCGCCAGAACCACGACATCGCCGTCGTCGTCGACCGGCTGGTCGTGAAGGCGAGCGACCGTGCGCGGCTGGCGGACTCGATTGAGACGGCGCTGCGCGCGGCCGACGGCGTGGTGGAAGTCGTGCAGCACCGGTCCGGTGAGCCCAAGGCCACGCTTTTCTCCGAGCGTTACGCCTGCCCGAAATGCGGACTGTCGCTTCCCGAGCTCGAGCCCCGGCAGTTCTCCTTCAACTCGCCGTTCGGTGCCTGCCCGGAGTGCTCGGGGCTGGGCACGAGGCGAGAGGTGAGCGCCGATCTCGTGCTGGGGGATCCGAGCCTCTCGATCCTCGAAGGCGTGATCCGGCCGTGGGGCGAGCCGAGCGGCTACCTGCGAAAGGTGGTGCTGCCTACCCTGGCACGCGCCTTCAAGTTCGACCTCAACACACCGTGGCGGGCGTTGCCGGCGCCGGTGCGGAAGGTCCTGCTCTCCGGCGCGCCCGGCAAGACGCTCACCTACCAGTACGATAGCGAGCGATGGCACGGGTCGTACGAGTCGAGCTGGAAGGGCGTGCTCAATCATGTGGAGCGGAAATACCGTGCGACCGCCTCGGACGCCGTGCGCGAGCAGTTGGAGCAGTATATGGTGGAGCAGCCGTGCCCCGCTTGCGCCGGTCGGCGGCTGCGGCCCGAGAGCCTCTCGGTGCTCGTGGCCGGCAAGAGCATCGGTGATGTCGCCGAGTTCTCCGTGGCCCAAGCCGTCGAGTTCTTCGAGCGGATTCCGGTGCGCGCCAACGGGCGGCCCGGCCTCGACCCCGAGATCGCGCGCCCGATCCTCAAGGAAGTGCACGACAGGCTGCGCTTCCTGAAAAACGTCGGCCTGGACTACCTCACCCTCGGACGCTCGGCGGCTTCGCTTTCCGGGGGCGAGGCGCAGCGCATCCGCCTCGCGACGCAGATCGGGAGCCGACTGGTCGGCGTGCTCTACATCCTCGACGAGCCGTCGATCGGTCTGCACCAGCGGGACAACGCGCGGCTGCTCGAGACGCTGCGGGAGTTGCGCGATCTGGGCAACACCGTTCTGGTCGTCGAGCACGACGAGGAGACGATCCGCGCGGCCGACCACGTCCTCGACCTAGGGCCCCGCGCCGGGCGCCACGGCGGGGAGGTGGTCGCCGAGGGGCCGCTCGCCCAGGTGCTCCAGCATCGCGACTCGCTCACGGCACGCTACCTGCGCGGTGAGCTGCGCATTCCGGTCCCTCCCCGACGCCGCACCGCTGACCCCGAGCGCAAGCTCGGGGTGGTCGGGGCCCGGCAGCACAACCTCAAGGACCTCACGGTGGAATTCCCCCTGGGCCTGTTCATCGCCGTGACCGGCGTCTCCGGATCCGGGAAGTCCACCCTCGTCACGGACATCCTGTATCAAGCGCTGGCCCGGCACTTCTACCGGGCCAAAGTGCTGCCGGGAGCGCACGACCGGCTCGAGGGGCTCGACCACGTCGACAAGGTGATCGACATCGACCAGAGCCCGATCGGCCGGACGCCTCGCTCCAACCCCGCGACCTACACGGGGCTGTTCACGCCGATCCGCGAGCTGTTCACCTATCTGCCGGAATCCAAGATCCGCGGGTATGGTCCGGGACGGTTCTCGTTCAACGTGAAGGGCGGGCGGTGCGAGGCCTGCCAGGGCGACGGCTTGGTCAAAGTGGAAATGCACTTCCTCCCGGACGTCTACGTGCCCTGCGAGGTGTGCAAGGGCCGCCGCTACAATCGGGAGACGCTGGAGGTGCGCTATAAAGGAAAGTCCATCGCCGACGTGCTCGACCTGTCCGTCGCCGACGCGCTCGAGTTCTTCGCGAGCCAGCCCCGGATCCGCTCGAAACTCGAGCTGCTCAACGACGTAGGACTGGGATACATCCATCTCGGCCAGTCGGCGACCACGCTGTCGGGCGGTGAGGCCCAGCGGGTGAAGCTCGCCACCGAGCTGGCCAAGCGCGACACCGGGCGCACCCTCTACATCCTCGACGAACCGACCACGGGCCTCCACTTCGAGGACGTGCGCCTGCTCCTCGAGGTGCTGCACCGCCTGGTGGACAAGGGGAACACGGTCGTGGTGATCGAGCACAACCTCGACGTCATGAAAACCGCCGACTGGGTGATCGACCTGGGCCCCGAAGGAGGGGACGCGGGAGGGCGGATCGTGGCGGAGGGAACGCCCGAGCAAGTGGCGCGGACGAAAGGCTCGTTTACCGGTCAGTTCCTGCGCAGGGTGTTGCAGGCCGGGGACTGAAGCAGCAGGTTGCACAGGGAGGACACGGACGGATGGATGCGTCGTTTTGGGCCCCTGCGATCACGATCAGCATCGTCTCGCTGACCGTTGGAACGGTGGTCGTGCTGCGCGGGCCCGTGGGGAAGGCCTTGGACGCTCCTGGCGCGGCACCCTGATGGAAGACATCCTCGCGCTGATCCTCATCTTCGGCGGCGGCGCCGCGGTCGCGATCGCGTTCTCGCCGATCGGCCGGGCGATCGCCGAACGGATCCGCGGGCGGGCCGCCGGCGCGGACGGCCTTCGGGCTGAGCTGGCGGAGCATCGCGAGGCGCTGAGCGAAGATCTCCAGGCGCTGCGCCATGAAGTCAGCGAACTGGCCGAACGGCTGGATTTCGCCGAGCGACTGCTCGCCAAAGGGCGCGACGCCCAGCGTGTCGGTCCGGGAGCATGAGCCGATGAACGGGCCCGATGCGGCGCTGGCCTTCTTCATCCTCGGCGGAGGCTTCTGGGTAGTGCGACCGCTGGCGGCGGCGATCGCCAAGCGCATCGCCGGCGAGCACCGGCCAGCGCCGCAGGATCCGCAGGAGCGCGAGGCCGTCCTGGAGGAGCTCCAGCAGCTGCGACAGGAAGTGACGGAGCTGCAAGAGCGAATGGACTTCGCTGAGCGGCTGCTGGCCAAGCAGCGCGACGTCGAGCGGCTCGCGCCGCCGCACTAACTATGGAAGGTCTAGTCGCGCTCATGATTCCGATCGTGGCAGTGGGGGGCTTCTTTGTGTGGATGATCGCCCTGTCCCCCTTGGGAAAGGCGTACGCCGAGAAGGTGCGCGGCGGCGCCAAGGCCGCCGGCGCAGCGATCGAGGGGCGGGAGGAGATCCTGGAAGCGCTCGATCAGCTGCGCCACGAGGTGGCGGAACTGGCGGAGCGCGTGGATTTTACGGAACGGCTGCTGGCCAAGCAGCGCGAAGGGGACCGGCTCGCTCCGCCGCACTGAGGGCGTGTCCGGAAGCGAACTCAATCGGCGAGGCGTGCAAGCATGCTTCAGGGAATGCCACCACCGGCGATGCCACCGAGCCTGCCCTTCGATCCGAACCAGCTCGTCGGCCTGATCTGGGGTCTGGGGGCCCTCGTCGTGGGGGCCGCGATGCTCAAGTGGGTCTTCCGGTCGCCCATCGGTGAGGCGATCGCCGAGGGAATCCGGGCGCGGCGGCGGCGCCGCTGGGGGGAGGGCGAGATCCCGGGAGAGATCGCCGCTGCGGATGCCCAGCGCGTCGGCGCGCTGGAAGAGCAGGTCACGCGGCTCCAGGGCCAGGTCGCCGAGCTGGCGGAGCGGTTAGATTTCGCCGAGCGGGTCCTGGCCGAGCGGCGGGCGCGGAAGCTCGGCACGGGCCAGTGAGGGTCCACCACCTAGAGGGGCACCATGGGGATCTTTGACCGTCTCTCGACGCTGATCCGGTCGAACATCAACGACCTGATCTCGCGCGCCGAGAATCCGGAAAAGATGTTGAACCAGCTGATCGTCGACATGCGGACCCAGCTGGCCAAGGCCAAGCAGCAGGTCGCGTCGGCCATCGCCGACGAAAAGCGCCTGGCCGCGCAGGTGGACCAGGAGAAGAAAGCCGCCGAGGATTGGGAGAAGCGCGCCGTCCTGGCGGTGCAGGAGGGGCGGGACGACCTGGCCAAGCAGGCGCTGCTGCGCCACAACGAGCACGCCCAGGGGGCGCTGACGCTGCACGACACGTGGGTCAAGCACCGTGAGGAGACCGAGAAGCTGAAGGTCTCGCTCCGGCAGCTGAACGACAAGATCGAGGAAGCCAAGCGCAAGAAGAACATCCTGATCGCGCGCCAGAAGCGCGCCGAGGCGCACAAGCGGATCCAGGAGACGATGTCCTCGATCGGCGACAAGAGCGCCTTCGAGACGTTCGAGCGCATGGCGGAGCAGATTGAGCACGAGGAGCGCAAGCTCATCGCGGCGGCCGAGGTCAACGAGGATCTCTCCGGCGACCAGCTGATGAAGCAGTTCCAGAGCCTCGAGGGCAAGGCCGACGCGGACCAGCAGCTGCTCGACCTGAAGAAGAAGCTGGGCCTGCTCGGCGCGGGCGCCCCACCCGAGACCAAGCAGCTTGGCAAGGGCGCAACGGACGCCCAGCTCGTCGAGGACGATGAGAGCGGGCACGCGCCCTGAACGCTGAGTCTCCCTCGCCGCCGTCGCGGCTGTCGGGCGCCACGTTCGTGGCGCTCTTCGTTGCAGCCCTGGCCATCTGGTTCACGGTCCGGGTGGTCGAGGTGCTGCTCCTCGTCTTCCTCGCCGTCCTGCTCGCCGTGTACCTCGCCGCCCTCACGGATCTCCTCGAGCGCCGCCTGCGGCTGCCGCGCTGGCTCGGGCTCACGATCGCCGCGGCCGGCACGGTCGTCCTCATCGCCGGACTGGGTGCCCTGATCGTGCCCCCGGTCTTCGACCAGACCCAGGCGCTCGTCTCCGGCCTGCCCAAGACCCTCACCGACATCCAGACCGTCCTGGCCGATTGGGCCCGCCAGTATCCGGTAGTGCGGCGCACCGAGCTCGCCGACCCGCAGTCGGGGCTCGTGGCCCGGCTCATCGATGACGCGACCAACTTCCTGCGCAGCTCGCTCGTCCCGTATCTGCGCGCCGGCGGCAAATTGTTCATCGAAAGCGCGTCCGTCGTCGTGATGGCGCTGTACCTGGCCCGGCACCCCGCGCTGTACCGCGACGGCATCGTGTCGCTTGTCGCCCCGAAACACCGCGCGGTAGCCCTGCGGATACTGGAAGATGCCAGCGCCACCCTCCGCGCCTGGATCGGCGGCCAGCTGCTCGCCATGTTCGTGCTGGGAGTCCTCACAGCCCTTGGCCTGCTCCTCCTCGGCGTCCCCTACTGGCTGGCCTTCGGCGCCTTCACCGGGCTCGTCGCCGTCGTCCCGTTTTTCGGGACGATGCTTTCCACGATCCTCCCCGCGCTGTTCGTGGTCGGGACGGGGGACTGGCTCCACGTGACGGCTGTGCTGGCGCTCGGCGTGGTCGTGCACCTCATCGAAGCGAACCTCGTCGCCCCGTTCATCATGGAGCGCAAGGTCGCCCTGCCGCCCGTCCTCACCATCGCGAGCGTCCTCGTGATGGGCACCCTGCTCGGCCTGATCGGGCTCGTCGTGGCCGTGCCGGTCCTCGCGGTCAGCATGGTGATCGTCCGCCACATCCTGCAGGGCGAGATTTACGGCGACACCGGACACCTGGAGCCAGCGGTCCTCCGCACCAGCGGCCAGTTCCGCGTGCCGAAGACCGTCGCCTCCGGATCATGACGATCAGTACCGCCTCCGCCTCCCACCGCTTCCTGATCATCGCCGACGGGCAGTTCGGGCCGCTGACCTCCAAGACGGCGAACTCCTGTATCCGCTACTTCCCGGAGCGCATCGTCGGCGTGTTCGACCGCGACCAGGCGGGCAAGACCGTGCAGGACGTGCTCGGCTTCGGTGGGACGATCCCCGTGGTCGGGGACTTCGAGCGGGGTCTCGCGCTGGGCCGCGGCGCCACTGCCGTGCTCGTCGGCATCGCGCCGATGGGGGGCAAGCTGCCGCCGGAGTGGCGCGGCTGGCTGCGGCACGCCATCGAGCGGGGACTCGAGATCTGGAGCGGCCTGCACACCTTCATCGCCGACGACCCGGAGCTGGGGCCGCTCGCCAAGGCGAAAGGCGTTCGGATCCTCGACGCCCGCAAGCCTCCCCCCGACCTGCCGATTGCCGACGGACGGGCCGCGGAAGTAGATGCTTACGTCATCCTCGCCGTCGGCTCGGACTGCAACGTCGGCAAGATGACCGCGATGCTGCAGCTCCGCGACCAGCTGGTCCGGCGCGGGCACAAGACCAGCTTCGTCGCCACCGGGCAGACGGGGATCTTCATCGAGGGCTGGGGCATCGCCGTGGACGCGGTCGTCGCCGACTTCCTCGCCGGCGCCGCCGAGCAGTTGGTGCTGCGGGGCGCTGACGGAAACGACATCGTGCTCGTCGAAGGGCAGGGCAGCCTGATCCATCCGGGCTACTCGGGAGTGACCCTCGGCCTCCTGCACGGCTGCTGCCCCGATGCGCTGATCCTCTGTCACCAAGCGACCCGCGACTACATCGGCGACTACCACGGCCGCGAGCCGTGGGTCCCGATCCCACCCTACCGCGAGCTGATCGAGATCCACGAGCGCGCTGCCGCCCCGGTCCACCCCACGAAGGTGATCGGCATCTGCCTCAACACCTTCGATATGGATGAGGCGACCGCGCGGGAGGCGATCGCCGCGGCCGGCGCGGAGACGGGCTTGCCGGCCACGGATCCGGTACGCTTCGATCCGTCCCCGCTCGCGGAAGCGATCCTCGCCGCGGTGCGGGAAGGGAAGCAGCGGCTGGTGCGGCGCGACTGAAGCCGGGGGCAACGATTTGCTCCTCCGGGCGGCGATTTGATACGGATCGCCGCCCTTTCCTTCTGTATAGTGCGACGTGCACACCTGGCGGTGCGTGCTGGCCGAATGGCAGCTCCTGCGGGCCCGTGTCCTGCGCACGCGCTTGGGTCTGTGGCTGGCGCTGCTGGGAGGTGGTCTCGGCTGGCTCGCCCTGAGCGCGGGCGGCGGCCCGACCGTGCTGGCGGGACTGGCATTGCGACTCGGCGCCCTCTCGGCCGTGCTGTGTGTGGCGTTCGGGGTGGGGTCGGACCTGGACCGCGCGGCGCTGCGGCTCACCCTCACGCATCCGACCACGCCCACCGCCGTGGCAGCCGGCCGCTGGCTCGGCGCAACGACGATTGCCGCGATCGTCACGCTCGCCGCGACGGCTGCGGTGGCGGGGGACACCGGCACCGCCGGCACGGCGTGGTTGCGCGCGGTCGCCGCGGGGGTCGCCAGCGGCGGCGCGACGGCCGGCTGCGCGCTCTTCGTCGTCGCGCTCGGTGGCAACGCGCTCGCCGGCGTGCTGTTCTTCTATATGGTGTTCCTCAGCGGGCTGCACCCGGCGGGGCTCGAGCCGCTGATGGCGCCCGGCGTGTGGCGAGCCGCGGCTACGGCGATCCTTGAGCTCACCCCGTCGCTGTGGCGTTACCGCGGGCTCGCGTCGGGCGCGGTGGGTGCCTGGCTCCATGCGTTCGCGTGGATGGCGGGCGGCGTGGTCGTGGCGGGTCTCCTGCTGAAGCGGCGTGGACGATGAGCGAAGCGGTGCTCGCGCTCCACGACCTGACGCGGACCTTCCGGCGGCGCGGTGGGACAGTGCGGGCCGTGGACGGGGTCTCGCTCGAGCTCGTGCCCGGCGAGATCGTCGGGCTCGTCGGGCCGAATGGCGCGGGGAAGACCACGCTGCTGCGCCTCGCGACAGGATTGCTCGCACCCGACGCGGGCACGATCGCCGTCGCGGGTGCACCAGCGGGCTCGCCCGCGGCGCGGCGGGTGCTCGGCTTCGCGCCCGATGGCCCAGTCTTCCCGCCGGCGCTCACGGTACGCGAGACGCTCGACTATTACGCGCGCTTTCACGCGCTCGGCCCGGCACGACGCGCGCTCGTCGCCGCGGCACTCGAGCTCGGCGGGCTCGGCGACGTCGCCGACCGCCGGACCGCCGCGTTGTCGCAGGGGTTCGCGCAGCGCCTGGCGCTGGCCCAGGCGGCTCTGGGGGGGCGCCGGGTCCTGCTGCTCGACGAGACGCTCTCCGCCGTCGACCCCATGGTCCGTCGGGCCCTCTGCGACGGGCTGCAGCGACTCGCGGCGCGCGGCGTGGCCGTGCTGCTTTCCTCGCATGATCTCGCCGCCGTCGAGCGGCTCGCGGGGCGGGTGCTGGTACTGGTCCAGGGGCGCGTGGTCCGGTCCGCGCCGCTCCCGGTCCTGCTGCGGGAGCGCGTGCTGGAAATCGTCCTGGACGCTCCGCCGGCCGTGCCGCCCCCCGGATTCCGCGTGACGCCCGCCGGGCTCGAAGTCCAGCTCGGGACCGGGACGGTGGAGGCGGCGCTGGCGATGTGCCGCGTGCACCGGCTCGCCGTTCGCGCCACGCGGGTGCGGCTCAAATCGCTGGAGGATATAGTGCTGGACGCGCTCGACGACGCGCCGCGTTGACGCCCTCGGGGGAGCTTCCTACGTTTCGCCGACCATGCCGCCCCGATCACGATGACCCTCGCCCTCCACAACACGCTCACCCGCGCCGTCGAGCCGTTCCAGCCCTTCGCGCCGCCGCGCGTCACGCTCTACACGTGCGGGCCGACCGTCTGGAACTACGCCCACCTCGGGAACTTCCGGACCTTCCTCTTCGAGGACCTGCTGCGCCGCCACCTCGAGTCCTCGGGCTACGAGGTGTTTCACATCATGAACCTCACCGACGTCGACGACCGCACCATCAAAGCGGCGGCGGCGGCGGGCACGTCGCTGGCAGAACACACCGAGCCCTACACGCAGGCGTTCTTCGAGGACTGCGCCTACTTGCGGATCCGGCCGGCGCATCTGTATCCGCGCGCGACGCAGGAGGTGCCGGCGATGATCGCGCTGGTGGAGCGGCTGCTCGCCAAGGGCGTGGCCTACCGCAGCGAGGATGGGTCGGTCTACTTCGCCATCGAGAAGTTCCCCACGTACGGCCGCCTCTCGCGTCTCGATCGCCGCGAGCTGAAGATCGGCGCGCGGGTGGCGAGCGACGAGTACGCCAAGGACGACCCCCGGGATTTCGCTCTTTGGAAGAAGGCGACGCCCGAGGACGACGCAGTGGGAGCAGGATGGGACGCGCCGTTCGGCCGCGGCCGCCCCGGGTGGCACCTCGAGTGCTCGGCGATGTCGCTGCAGGCGATCCACGCACGGTTCGGGGTGGAGACGCTGGACCTTCACGCGGGTGGGGTGGACCTGATCTTCCCCCATCACGAGGACGAGATCGCACAGTCGGAGGCGGCGACGGGGCAGCCGTTCGCGCGTTGCTGGCTGCACGGCGAGTTTCTCAACGTGCGCGGCACCAAGATGTCGAAGCGGTTCGGCAACTTCCTCACCGCGCGCGACCTGCGCGAGCAGGGCGTCGACGCCGCGGCGGTGCGGCTGCTGTTCTGGCAGACGCACTATCGGCAGCCGCTCGACTTCAACGATGCGGCTCTCGATGGGGCGCGCGAGGGCGTGAAGCGCCTCGGCGAGTGCCACGCCCGGTTGCACGCCGCGGCCGGGACCGGTCGCGGGGACGGTCCACTGGTGGCCCTGGCGCGCACGCTGGAGCACGACGTGGCGGCAGCGCTGGACGACGATCTCAGCGCGCCCCGCGCCCTCGCGGCCTTGTTCGAGTTCGTGCGCGTGGCTAACCGTGAGCTGGACCATGGCGCCAGCGGAGCCGAGGGGGGGGGGGCGGCGGCGCTGGCGGCCCTGGAGCGGGTCATGACGGTGCTGGACGTCCTGCCGTCGCCGCCGACGGTTGATCCCGCCCTGGCGAGCTGGGTGGAGGAGCGGCTGGCGGCCCGCGAGAAGGCGAGGAAAGCAAAGGACTTCGCGGCGGCCGACCGGATCCGCGCCGAGCTCAAAGCCCGGGGCGTCGATCTCGACGACACTCCAGCCGGCACCAAGTGGCGGCATGCTCGGCCGGGCCCCTAGCCCAAGCACCTCAATAATGAGGCCCGGGAACCTCGGTGATGCCGACTCCGCCTAAGTGCTTCCCGAACCGTCCCTTGCACTAGGGCGCGTCCCCGTTTATCCTCCAAGTCTGAAATAATTGGCGATCCGCCAGCTGACGTAGCTCAACTGGTAGAGCAGCGGTTTTGTAAACCGCAGGTTAAGGGTTCGAGTCCCTTCGTCAGCTCACGTTGCCGAAGTGAGAGCGGCGGCCCGACGTCGACCGGAGGAGACACAACACACCCCGCGCTGTGCAACGCGGGGTGCGTCGTCACGGGGGGTCAGGACCGGCGAGACACGGGGGACACGCAGCGGCGTAGGCCGGGTGGGGTGCCCGAGCGGCCAAAGGGAGCAGACTGTAAATCTGCCGCGCTTACGCGCTACGAAGGTTCGAATCCTTCCCCCACCATGCGGCGCGCGGGCGTAGCTCAGTTGGTAGAGCATCAGCCTTCCAAGCTGAGGGTCGCGGGTTCGAGCCCCGTCGCCCGCTCTGCGCTCGCGTAGCTCAGTCGGTAGAGCGCGTCCTTGGTAAGGACGAGGTCACCGGTTCAATCCCGGTCGCGAGCTCTGGACGACGAACGGCGTCAAGGAAAAGGCGTAGCGAGAACGGCGTAGAGTCGAAGGCGTCGGGAACCGACGTAATTTCCCTACGTCGTTTACCATACGCTCTCTTCCCTACGCATTTCACCGTACGGTCCTCGAGGAGACGATGGCCAAAGCGAAATTCGAGCGCACGAAACCCCACGTGAACGTCGGCACGATCGGGCACGTGGACCACGGCAAGACGACCCTGACGGCGGCGCTGACCAAAGTGGCGGCCGAAAAGGGGCTCGCCACCTATGTGACCTACGATCAGGTGGCCAAAGCCTCCGAGTCGCAGGGGCGCCGTGATGCGTCCAAGATCCTGACGATCGCCACGAGCCACGTGGAGTACTCGAGCGACGAGCGCCACTATGCACACGTGGATTGCCCCGGGCACGCGGACTACGTGAAGAACATGATCACGGGGGCGGCGCAGATGGACGGGGCGATTCTCGTGGTGAGCGCGGTGGACGGGCCGATGCCGCAGACGCGCGAGCACATCCTGCTGGCACGCCAGGTGAACGTGCCCTACATCGTCGTGTTCCTGAACAAGTGCGACCTGGTGGATGACGCGGAGCTGCTCGATCTGGTGGAGCTCGAGGTGCGCGAGCTCTTGAGCTCGTACGAGTTTCCGGGGGATCAGATCCCGATGATCCGCGGCTCGGCCTTGAAGGCGATTGCCGGGGACAAGGAACAGGTCGGGAAGGTGTGGGAGCTCATGAAGGCGCTGGACAAGTACGTGCCGGTGCCCAAGCGGGAGATCGACAAGCCGTTCCTGATGCCGGTCGAGGACGTGTTCTCGATCACGGGGCGAGGGACGGTGGCGACGGGGCGGATC
>QHUY01000164.1 GCA_003223415.1 Gemmatimonadota bacterium | reverse complement strand
CCAACTCGGTGCGCGTACTGTGCCAGGCCGGGAACATGCCAAAGAAAATCCCGGTCGCGACGGCGAGCGCGGCCGCGAACAGCAACACCGCCGGCGGGAGCGTGAACTGCAGAGTGCCCTCCGCGTCGGGCGGGAGCAGAGCGGCGATTCCGTTGAGGGTCCACTTGGCGACGACCAGGCTGGCCAGCCCGCCCAGCGAGGCGAGGAGAACCGACTCCGTGAGCAGCTGCGTCGTCAGCTGAAGGCGGCTGGCTCCCAGGGCCAAGCGCACGCCCATCTCCATGGCGCGCCCCGCTCCACGCGCGAGGAGGAGATTCGCGATGTTGGCGCACGCGATGAGGAGCACGATGCCCGTCACGCTGAACAGCATGAGGAGCGGCGTCTTGGCTTCGGTGTGCATCGAGCTTTGACCGCGCCAGCCCGGGGTGAGCACCACCTGCTTGGCTTTGAAGCGGGCAATGGTCGGATCGCTCATACCCCTCTGCAGGGGCGCTTCGACATCGGAGACGATGGGGTGATACACGGTATTCAGACCGGCATTGGCCTGCCCCAATGACACGCCGGGTTTGAGCCGGCCGAACAGGTACGCCCAGTAGCTCCGCCGGTCCTCGAATCCCCGAAACCCGACTGACAGAAGACCCCGCATGCTCATCGGGACGAAGACCAGGGGTCGGATGCCCAGGGTCGTGCTCACGAAGTTCTTGGGAGCCACCCCCACGACGGTCATGGTCTGGCCGTTGACCACGAGCGGCCGGCCCAACACCCCTGGGTCCGAGCCGAAGTGCGTCTGCCAATATCCGTAACCCAGGACCGCCACGAAGTTGGCCCCGAGGCTCCGGTCGTCGTCGGGAGTGAGGAGCCGGCCCAGCGCGGGCCGGAGGCCCAAGGTCGGGAAGTAGGACCCGGACGCGTACATCCCATCCCCCGTCACCGCCTCGTTCCGATACGAGAGGCTGACCCCGAAGACACAGTGGGCGGCGAGACCCGAGAACACGGCCTGCTGCCGCTCGAGGTCCCGGAACATGGGATAGCTGAAGACCGCATCGCAGTCTCCCGCTTGGCCGCACGACTGCGACCCCGGCTTCGGACCGGGGGCCTCGAGGTTCACTAGGCGGTCCGGGTCGGGGACCGGGAGGGGGCGAAGCAGGATCTGATCGAAGAGGGAGAAGATCGCCGCGTTGGCGCCGATCCCGAGGGCCAGGGAGAGCACCGCGACGCCCGTGACGAACGGGGTCTTCCGAAGGGTACGGGAGGCGAGTCGGATATGTCGCAGCACGGATCCTCGGCCTAAGTTGGTCGCTCATGACGACGTGGGCAAGACGAGTGGGGTTTCGGGGGCTGCTTGATTCCTTCGCCCGCGCCACGCAGCCTTAAGCGTCCGATGCCAATCCAGATCCCCGCCGACTTGACGATCGTGACCCTCCGAGACTCCGGGCGCGAACTGCCGCAGCGCTTTACCGAAGCGTATGCCCGCACCCTCCTGCAACGCGCGAGCGAGCTCCTGCAAGCCCGCGCCGACATTGCGTTCCGCGCCGGGACGTGCGAGCGCGTCGTCGAGGAGATGCCGGCCGGTACGCGGTCCGACGTCGTGGACGACGCCGGCTACCACTTCCTCTCCGCCGCGCATCGAGCGGGCAGCGGGGTCCGCGTCCTCCTCGTCGACCGCGTCTCCCGCCCCGAGCTGGGTGGGGAGTCGGTTGCCCAGACCCGCGTCTGCCTCGTGCCGTACGGGGCGGACGTCGGTTCGACCTCCCGCTTCCTGGCACACGAGTTCGGCCACCTGCTCGGGCTGGACCACGCGGACGCGGCTCGCCGCGAAGGGCCGGGGCAAGAGCGCCAAGCCGCCGCCTGGATGCGCAACCTCATGAACTCCGGCGCCCTCCACCCGGACGCGGAATTGACGCCGGACCAAGTCCGGCAAGCTCGGTCCTCGGACCTCGCCCGCCGCTTCGGCGGGCCATGAGTCCTCGGCGGTTCGAGTCCGACCGCCGCTATCCGACGAAAAACGGCCCGACCACTTGGTCAGGCCGTTTTCACGGTGGGCCTCGATTAATGCTTCGGCGGCGCCAGATCCGAGTTGAAGATGTCCGCCACGATTGGCCAGCTACCGTCCGGCTGCCGGCGGCTCACGGTGAGGTACTTGCCGGTGTCGACTATCGGCTTACCGCCCGGCGGCGTGATGGTCATGATGTAGATCCCCGCCATGTAGGCGATATCCCCGCCGCCGTCCACGCTGACCACCTTGACGTCGAAAGCGCTGATCGGCGGGAACGCCTTCATCCAGGCCTCGATGTTGGCCTGCCCGGTGACGGCGCGCTGCTGCGTGGGCATGAAGACGGCCGTCTGCCCAAACAACTTCGCGGCCGCCGGCCAGTCGGCGCGTCGCACCCGCTGCACGAAGCTATCGGTCGCGGCGCGCAAGGCGGTGCGGTCCGCGTCGCTCAGTCCGGCGGGTGGGGCGGGCCGGCACGCGAGCGCCGCGGCGAGCATCGTGATCGGAATGAGGGCAGGAGACGAGCGCATCACAGAACCTCCTCGCGCTGACGGTGGCCGGCTCGGCGCCGGGCCCCCGAACCTAGCCGGGTGGCAAGTCCGGTCAAGGTGCTGGACGAACGCCTAGGGGGCCCGCAGATTATGCGCGGCATTCTTCATCCCCTGGGGGGCCGTCATGAAGGTTCGCGTGGTGGTGCTCTGCGCCGTGTCCGCGCTGCCGTGGGCGTGGCCGGCTGCGGCGCAGCGTCCCGGCACGATCGAGGTCGGGGGCTTCGCTCGGTACACGGACTTCGACAACAGCCTGGCATACGCCAACAAGCTCGGCGTCGGCGCCCGCATCGGCGTGTTCCTCCCGGCCCGTTTCGCGATCGAGGGCGACCTCTCGCGCACGGTCACCGACGGCCCGACCGTCCACTCCATTCACCACCGGCCGCTGCACATCATGCTCGAGTACAACGTGCCGGCGAGCGATCAGGCCGACCTCGTCGTGGGCGGGGGCTACGTGCACAACACGTACAACAGCAGCGCGGACACGACCGATTCCGGCATCACCGGGCTGGTGGGGCTGCGCTATCGCTTCCGGCGGCTGTTGGCCGCGCGGCTCGATTTGAACGAGGACTTCATATGGTCGGCCGCGAACAAGAGTTACCGCCAATCCTACAACGGCAACCTGGGGCTGCAGGTGGGCGTCAGCGTCCTGGTGAGTTTCATGAAATGAGGACCTGAGTCCCGAGACGGAAACGGCGAGCCGGCGCCTCGAGGCTCGCCGTTTTTGTCAGCGCGCGAGGCCCGGCCAGATCACGGGCTTGATATCCCGCGATCGCGCCAACGCGAATTCCTGCGCGGCCTTGAGCAGCCGCTCGTAGTCCGGTCGCCACTCGGCCGACAGGTTGGCCCGGAAGTACGCCGCCGTCATCACCTCGCCCCGCGGCGCCGTCGCGCTCCCGAACCCCACCGCCACGACGTCGGCCAGGAAGCAGGTCGAGCTCCCCGTGTCCATCGCGTTCACGACCCGGCACTCGAAGTGCGCGTGGCAGTCGTCCAGCACGGGGGCCCCCAGCGTCCCCAGCCGGTGCGGGATGTCCGCCAGCTTGTCGCGGTCGCGCCCGCTGAAGAATCCGAGCCGGTGGATCAGGTCGAATTGCTTCGTGTGCAGCAGGTGCAGCACGAAGCGGCCGGTGTCGAAGATCAGGTCGTGGCTGTAGTTGAACTTGTGGATGTAGACTGAGAGCCGCGGCACGGTGGGCACGATGGAGGCGCGGATCGCGGCGTCCGAGATCATGCCGTTGCGCCTGCCGCCCAGCTCAG
>QHUY01000003.1 GCA_003223415.1 Gemmatimonadota bacterium | reverse complement strand
GAGTAGAGGTCGCTGCGCGCGTCCACCGGCTCTCCGCGGGCCTGCTCCGGGCTCATGAACTCGACCGTCCCGAACACGGAGCCCCCCTCGCCGGACGACGCCGGCGCGGGCCGGCCGTCGAGACTCACGTGCGCGATCCCGAAATCCGACAGCAGCGCCCGGCCGCTGGCGGCGTCGAGCAGGATGTTGTCCGGCTTCACGTCGCGGTGCACGACGCCGCGCGCGTGCGCGTAGGCAAGGGCGTCCGCCAGCTCGCCCAGCAGGCGGGCCGCGTCGGGGGCGGTGAGCGGACCCTCGTGCGCGATGCGGCGGGCGAGCGTCTCGCCGCCGAGGTAGGCCATCGCGAAGAAGATGTACTCGCCGACCTCGTGCACGGCGAAGATGGGCACGATGTTGGGATGGGCGAGCGCCGCGGCGGTGCGGGCCTCACGCAGGAAGCGCGCCCGGAACGCGGGATCGGCGGCGCGGTCGGGCGGGGGCACCTTGAGGGCGACCGGGCGCTCGAGCCGCAGGTCGCGGGCCAGATAAACGACGCCCATGCCGCCGCGCCCCAGCAGGCTTTCCAGCTCATAGCGGCCTGCCAGCGCGCGGCGGAATTGCGCCACGCCGGGATCGTTCGCTGAAACCATGGAGCCCTCGGATACCCCGGGCCGCGACCCGATGTTTCGCCGGCTAGTGCCGTTCCAACTCGATAGGACTAGGAATGGATCGCTCATCGAGTTGAATCCTCGTACGCGAGAGTGTCACGGGACTCGACAGAAATAGTTGGAACGGCACTAGACAGGGTCGCCGGTCGGAACAAGATTCACGGCTCCCCCCCCGACCATCCCTGCGGGAGCCGCGATGCCCGACCACCAACCGTACGTGCCCGCGTCGCAGTCGCCCGCCGAGCTGACGGCCCGCGCCCTGATCCTCGGCGTACTCCTCGGCCTCATCTTCAGCGCCTCGAGCGTCTACCTCGCGCTCAAGATCGGTCTGACCGTCAGCTCCTCGATCCCCATCGCGGTGCTGTCGATCACAATTTTCCGCGCCCTCGGTAAGACCTCGATCCTCGAAAACAACATCGTGCAGACCACCGGCTCGGCCAGCGACTCCGTGGCGGCCGGCGTCGTGTTCACGATCCCGGCCATTCTGCTGATGGGCTATGACCTCGACATCAGCCGCGTGGCCATCCTGGCGACCGTCGGCGGGTTGATGGGCGTGCTGATGATGATCCCGCTGCGCCGCGCCTTGATCGTGAAGGAGCACGACACCCTGATCTACCCGGAGGGCACCGCCTGCGCGGAGGTGCTGATCGCCGGCGAGGAGCGCGGCCTGCAGGCCAAGCGGGTGTTCCAGGCATTCGGCGTCGGCTTCGCCTACAAGTTCCTGATGGGCGGGCTCAAGCTGTGGCGCGACGTGCCGGGGAAGGCGCTCGGCTTCTACCCCGGCGCCGCCGTTTCCGCGGAGATCTCCCCCGAGCTGATGGGGGTAGGCTACATCATCGGCCCGCGCATCGCCGGCTATCTGTTCGCCGGCGGCTGCTTCGCGTATCTGGTCCTCGCTCCAGCGATCAAACTCGTCGGCTCCGGCCTCAGCGAGCCGTTCGGGTTCCCGCCGGTGAAGCTGATCCGCGACATGAGTCCGGGCGAGCTCCGCTCCAGCTTCGTCTTCTACATCGGCGCGGGGGCCGTGGCCTCCGCCGGCATCATCGCGCTCGCCCGCTCCATGCCCACGATCCTGAGCTCCTTCGCCTCGAGCCTCAAGGACCTGCGCGACTCGCGGCTCGGCCAGGCGGTGACCAGGCTGCGCACCGAGGACGACCTCCCCATCTCCCTCACCGTCGGCGGCTCGGTCGCCCTGGCCATCGTCCTGGCGCTCCTGCCGCAGGTCGCAGTGAACCTGCTGGGCGCGATCCTGATCGTGATCTTCGGGTTCTTCTTCGCCACCGTGTCCTCTCGCATCTGCGGGCAGATCGGCTCCTCGGCGAACCCGATCTCGGGGATGACGATCGCCGCGCTCCTCGGAACGTGCCTGATCTTCGTCGCCATCGGCTGGACCGGCGTGGACCACCGCGTCCAGGCGATCTCGATCGCCGCGGTCGTCGCCGTGGCCGCCGCGAACGCCGGCAACACCTCCCAGGACCTGAAGACCGGCTTCCTCGTCGGCTCCACGCCGCGGCGCCAGCAGATCGCGATCCTGGTGGGCGCGCTCGGCTCGGCGCTCGTCGTCGGCTACACCCTCACCCTGCTCAATCGCTCGTACACATACCCGGTCCCCGAGCCTCACGCCCCGTTCAGCGCCCAGGCGTTGGCACCTGCGCCAGGGGGCGGTCGTGCGGCGGTCGAGGTCCTCCCGCAAACCATGTCCGGTTTCCGGATCGCCGGCAGCGACTCGCTGGACCCGCGCGCCTATCAGGTCGTGCGCGTGTATGTCGTCACCGAAGGGGTGGTGGCGGGCAAGTACCTGATGGACCCGGCGACGCACGAGCTGCGCTACGTACTCGATCCGGGGATCGGCGGGCGGATCCACGATTATCACGGCCGCGCCATCCCGCGGCTCGACTCACCCAAGGCCACCATCATGGCGCTCATCACCGACGGCATCCTGACCCACAAGCTGCCGTGGGCGCTCGTGCTGCTCGGGGTATTCATCACGATCGCGATCGAGCTGATGGGCGTGCAGGCGCTGCCGGTCGCCGTGGGCGTCTACCTCCCCATCTCCACCTCCTCGGCGATGTTCGTGGGCGGGGTCGTGCGCTGGCTCATCGAGCGGCGCGCCCAGGCGCGGCAGCAGTCGATCGCCGAGCTCGAGTCCGGTCCCGGCGTGTTGTTCTCGAGCGGCCTCATCGCCGGCGGAGCGATCTGCGGCATCGTGCTCGCGGGGATCGCCGGGGTGCTTGGCTCGGCCGACGCCCTCGCCGAGCGGCTGCCCATCTTCCACACCCTCGGCGCCCTGGCCGACTCCAACCTGCTCGCCTTCGCGCTGTTCGTGGCGCTGGGCGCGCTGCTCTACCGGGTCGGCTCCCAGAAGAGCTAGTGCCGTTCCAACTATTCGTGCCTAGCATGGGGGACGGAAACGACTACGTATCCACACCGGGGCACGTCGCCGGGCCATTCGGCGGAACAAGTTGGAACGGCACTGGAGCGATGCGAGTCGTCTCGCTGCTCCCGGCCGCGACCGAGATCGTCGCGGCGTTGGGAGCGACAAGTCGCCTCGTGGGGGTCTCGCACGAATGCGACTACCCGCCAGCGGTACGCGTCCTGCCGCGCGTCACGCGCACGAGCGTGGATACGTCGCAGCCGTCCGGGGCGATCGACCGGGCGATGGCCCGCGCCAAAGCGAACGGCGTCGTGCCGATCCGGATCGATGACGACGCGCTGCGGCGCCTCGTCCCCGACCTGATCCTGGGACAGTCGGTTTGCGAGGTCTGCGCGGTCGGCGAAGGGGAGCTCGCCCGTGCCATCGCCACACTGGATCGGAAACCGCGCGTCGTCACGCTCCACGCCCACACCCTGGACGGCGTGTTCGCCGACATCCGTCGCGTGGGCGAGGCGTTGGACCTCGCGGACGAGGCGGAGGAGCTCGTCGATGGGATGCGCTATCGCCTGCGCCGCCTGCAAGAACGTCGCGCGGAGAATACCACGCACCACGTACCACGCACGCTGGTTCTGGAATGGCTCGACCCGCCCTACGTGGCCGGCCATTGGGTGCCTGAGCTCGTGGCCGCGGCCGGGGGTCAGGACGTCGGCGCGGCACCCGGGGAGCGCTCGATGCGGCGGACGTGGCGCGAGCTCGCCGCGCTGGCGCCGGACGTCGTGATCGTGGCCCCGTGCGGCTTCGACGTGCCGCGGGCGCAGCGTGAGTACGAGACCGTGATCGACCGGGACGCCCGGGTTCTCTTCGGCCGCGTGGAATTCCTGGACGGCAACGCCTATACTTCGCGCCCCGGACCGCGGCTGGCTGATGCGGCCGAGCTCTTGTCGCAGTTGATCCACCGTTGACAGTCCCAGGAAACGCTAGAGAGATCGAATCCAATGCTGCTGGCCGTCTTGGCGTCCTGCCACGTGTGGCTCAGTGCCGTGCAGGGTCCAACCGACACCCTGCGGATCTATGCCGTGGGCGACATCAATCTCGGCCGCAACCTGGGACGGACGGTCCTCGCCCGGGGCGATACGCTGTATCCGTTCCGCGCACTCGCGGACACGCTGCGCGCCGCCGACCTGACGTTCGGCAACCTCGAGAGCCCGATCGTGGCGGGGACGCGCCAGGTCGACACCGCCGAAGGGGTGTTCACCGCGCCACGCCTCGCGGCCGCGTCGCTGGCCCGCGCCGGCTTCACGATGGTCAGCACCGCCAACAACCACGCCTGGGACGGCGGGCGCGCCTCGGCGGAGGAGACCATGCGGCGTCTCACGGCGGCCGGCGTGCTGTTCGTGGGCTCGGGGTTCGGCCGGCCGATGGCGGAGCAGCCGGTGATCGTGTGTCGGAAGGGCTGGCGGGTGGCATTCTTCGCGGTGACGCGCGCCTGGAATCCGGCGCCTCATTCCTTTTATCAGCACGCCGGGGCGGGCTACATCGCTTGGGGAGATCCCGCCTGGATCTACCCGGCGATCCGCGCCGTGAAGGCGAGCGCCCGCGCCGACCTCGTCGTGGTGAGCGTGCACGGCGGCCCGGAGTACGGGAACACGCCCCCGCCCTACCTCCTGAAGTTCCTGCAGGGCCTGGTGGACGCGGGCGCGGACCTGGTACTGGCCCATCACCCCCATGTGTTGCAGCCGGTGGTGCGCTACAAGGGGAAGCCGATCGCGCAATCGCTCGGTAACTTCATCTTCCAACAGGACCAGCCGTGGACCCAGCTCTCGGCCGTCCTGCGGATCGTAGTGGCGCCGGACCGATCGATGCGCCTCTCGGCCCTGCCGGTGCGGGCGGGCTACCAGGCGACCCTCGCCACGGGCGCCGCGGCCGACAGTGTGGCGCGCCGGCTCCGCGTCCCGATCACCCCCTAACGGCGGTCATCATGACTCAGACGTTGGGCTTTCTCAAGAAGCTGCTCGACACCCCCGGTCCCTCCGGCTTCGAAGCGGCGCCCGCGCGCGTGTGGCGCGAGGAAGTGCAGGGCTTCGCGGACGAGGTCCGGGCCGACACGCACGGCAACTCGATCGCGGTGGTGAATCCCAAGGGGGCGCCGCGGCTGATGTTCGCGGGGCACGTGGACGAGATCGGCCTGCAGGTCACCCATGTGGACGACGAGGGCTACCTGTACTTCGCCGGCATCGGCGGGTGGGACTCCCAGGTGCTGGTCGGCCAACGCGTCGTAATCGCCGGAGCGAAGGGGCCCGTGAAGGGTGTGATCGGCAAGAAGGCCGCGCACCTGATGAAGAAGGAGGAATTCGACAAGGTCTCCAAGATCGAAGACCTGTGGATCGACATCGGTGCGGCGAACAAGGGCGAGGCCCTCGAGCGAGTGTGCATCGGCGACCCCGCGGTGCTCGACGCTCAGAGCCTCGAGTTCCCCAATGGGCGGATCGTGTCGCGCGGCATCGACGACCGGATCGGCGCGTACGTCGTGGCAGAGGCGCTGCGGCTCCTGGCAAAGAGCCGGCCGAAGCATGCGGGCGTCTTCGCCGTGGCGACGTCGCGGGAGGAGATCGCCTGGTCGGGGGGCGGCGCCCGCACCAGCGCGGTGGGACTCGACCCGCAGGTCGCGCTGGTGGTGGATGTGACGCATGCGACCGATTGGCCTGGCGCCGAGAAGAAGCTCAGCGGGGACCACAAGCTGGGTGGCGGTCCGGTGTTCTCGCGCGGCTCGGCCACGCACCCCAAGGTGTTCGAGCTGCTGGTCGCCTGCGCCGACGAAGAAAAGATCCCTTACACCATCCAGGCGGCACCGCGCGACACGGGCACCGACGCCGATGCGATCTCCAACACGATGCGCGGCATCCCCACGGGACTCGTCTCCGTGCCGAACCGCTACATGCACACGCCCAACGAGATGGTGGCCCTGGTGGACCTCGAGCGGGCGGCGCGCCTGCTGGCGGCGTTCGCGCGGAAGCTCACGCCGGACATCAGCTTCATCCCCTAGTCCCGTTCCAACTATTCCCGCCAAGGGATCGGAAGCCCCGTACTGGCTGGCGGCCTGCGCACCTCGCTCTCAGCACGTTTTGGCGAATCAAGTTGGAACGGGACTAGGCCTTCTTCTTGAGGTCGGCCAGCGCCGCCTGGGCCGCTGCGCGGACCTCGCGGTCGCCGTCGCCGGCGAGCCCCTGGAGCGTCCCCACCGCCGCGGGGGAGCCGGCCATCCGCAGGGCATCGACGGCGGCGAGGCGCAGCGACGTCGGCCGGCGCCCGAAGAGCTTGCCGGACGGCTGCACGAACTTGATCAGGGCCTGCACCGCCTCGGGGCTGCCGATGCGACCGAGAGCGAGCAGCAGCTCCCGCACCACCTCGGCCTCCTTCTCCTCCTCCAACGCACCCGTCAGCAGCATCGCCAGCGGGCTCGCCCGCCGCCCCCCGACGCCGAGGGCGACCTGCAAACGCACCTCCGGGGACCGGTCGCGCAGCGCCCGGCGCAACGGCTCGGCCGTATTGCGGCTGCCGATCTTGGCGAGCGCCAGGGCCACGGCCTTACGCACCCGCTCGTCCTCGTGCTCGAGCTGCTGCGCCAGCGCCGGCACGGCGTCCTCCGCGGCCAGCTCACCCGCCAGCTCGGCGATGTTGCGCACCACGAACCACTGGTTGTGGCCCAGCAGGTGCGCCAGCTGGCCGGCGCCCTGCTTGATCTGGGTGAGGGCGCTGAAGAGGTGACGTCGCTCCTCCGCGGAGGACGCGGCTACGAGCCGGTCGAGCAGCACCTCCGCGCCGTCAGCGCCGGCGCGCTTCAGTGCGACGATCGCGTCCGCCTGGTAACTGGGCGACGCGGTGAGTTGGGCCAGTGCCTCGAGCGTGGACTTGGTGAACATCCGCTTCAGGGCGATACCGTAGGTGCGCCGCGCGCCTCCCTCGAGAGACGTCTGCTCGATGCGCACGATGCCGCAGATGATCCGCAGCACGTGGTCGATCTTGCCCGCCTTGTCCGCCTCCTCCGCCTGCCGCACCAGCGCGGCAAGGGTGTCCCCCACGCCAGCGCCGTGCGGTTGACTCTCCAGTATGGCTAGCACCTCGAGTGCGTCCTTGCTGCGCGTCGGGGCGACCATCTCGGGCGTCGGGGAGATGTGGTGGAAATCCGCGATGCCCGCCACCGGGGCGGCGGGAGAGGCAATGACATCAAGGCCCGGCGCGGCAGCAGGCGGCAGCTCCTCCCGGGAGGGGGGGGGAGAGGGCGGATCCGTGAGCCGCGCCATCGACACCGAGACGTGCGAGGCGCCCGAGGCACGCAGGCGGGCGTCGATGTCCTCCGACCACGCCGGCTGATCGGCCAGCGCCCGCAGCAGCGCGAAGACCTGGCTCACCGGGGCGTCTTGCGGGATGGTCATCTCGCCCACCCCGTGGAGCTCGAGCCGCTGCAGCAACGGGCCGAGCTGCGGGCCGTCGATCGGGGCGCCGTTCACCGAGATGCGGCCGCCGACCACGCGCACCGTAACGCTCTGCCCCTGCAGCATGGCCACGAGGGCACGGAAGACCCGCTTCTGATCCTCTTTCTTCTCGGGATCGCGAAACAGGTCCACGGCCCGCGCCAGGTGCGCGGCGAAGGACTCGGCGGCGAACGACATGGGCCCCCAATTTAGCGATCGGTTACGGCTCGCGGCAACGCGCGGCCAGGGCGTCGGCCACCGCGGCGGCGCGGACAGGCGTGCCCGGCAGGGCGAGGGCGAGCGACAGCTCCACCAGTGGGGGCGGTACGAATCCCAGCGGCGCGAGACGCCCCGGTGCGACGAGCCATTGGTGCAGTGGCTCGTCACGCGCGAGTCGGCCCGCGTCGAGCACCAGGGCGCGGTCCAACGTTTCAGCGGCGAAGCCAAGATCGTGCGTAATGACGAGCAGCGTCGTGCCGCGCGCCGCCCGCTCGTCGAGAGCCCGCGCGACCCGGCCTTGGAGACCCCGGTCGAGCCCGGCCGTCGGCTCATCCAGCACCAGCACTAGAGGCTCGAGGGCGAGCGCCCCCGCGAGCGCGGCAAGTTTCCGGAACGGTGGCGGCAGGTCGTAGGGGTGCTCGTCGGCGAGCGCGGCGAGCTCGAGGAGGTCGAGAGCGTGCGCGGTGCGTCGGTCGCAGTCCGCCGCATCGTGGCCGAGGGCGCGCGGGCCGAAGGCGACGTCCTCACGCACCGTCCGCGCGAACAGCTGTTGGTCGGCGTGCTGGAACACCGAGCCGACGCGCCGGGCCAGCTCCTCGGGCCGGCGGCCGCGCGAGTCCCAGTCGCCGACCCACACGGTACCGGCGCCGGGGTACAGCAGCCCCGTGATCAGCCGGGCAACTGTGGACTTTCCCGCCCCGTTGCGACCGAGCAACGCAACGCGCTCCCCGGCACCGAGCGCGAACGACAGCTCGCGCAGCACAGGCGGGCCGCTCCCGCCTCCGTAGGCGAACGAGACCCCGTCGAACCGCAGGACGGGGGGAGTAGGGGGAGTCATGGCCTGACCCAGCGTGCCGCCGCGTCGGCGACCGTGAGCGGGAGCGGCCCCGCGCAGCCGGCCGCACGCCACGCGAGTACCACCATCGGCCCACCGGGTCCCTCGCGCAAGAAGGCTTCGTCCACCAGCACTTCGGCGGGCGGGCCCGCACCCCGAACCCGCCCCTGCTCCAGCCACACGACGCGGTCCGCAAACGCCGCAACGGCATCGATGTCGCTCGTCGCGACCACGACGCTGGCCCGGTCCTCGCGCGCCAGGGTCCGCACCAGTCGCCAGAATGCCTGGGTGCCGGAAGAGTCGAGCTCCGCGGTGGGTTCGTCGAGGAGCAGCAGGCCGGGCTCCATCGCCAGCGCGCCGGCGAGGATTACCCGTTGCAGCTCACCGCCCGAGAGCGTCGCGGGGTCGCGCTCGGCGAGGGCCCCGACTTCCAGGCGCTCCATGGCCCGGCCGACCGCCGGCCAGATGCGCTCGATCGGCCACCCGAGGTTCGCGGGCCCGAAGGCCACCTCGTCGCGCACGGTGAACGCCATGCCGGACACCTGCGTCCACGGCGTGGGCAACACGATCGCGCTTGCCACTGTCCGTTCCACGTTTCCCGTCAGGCGCCCGCCCACCACGCGCGGCGCCAGACCGGCGGCGGCGAGCAGCAGCGTGGACGCGCCGGCGCCGACGCCGCCGACCAGCGCGACGACCTCTCCCGGCGCGACGGCGAGCGAGACGTCCGTCAGCGCAGGCCGCTCCGCCGCGGGATACCAGAAGCTGACGCCGCTCAAGGTCAGCCGGGTCACCGGAGCCTCCAGGCGAGCGCGAGCCCGCAAGCGAGCAGCAGGGCCAAGCGGGCCGCCTGCTGCAGCGCCGAATCGGGAGGCGGGGCGAGCGGCGTGCGGCGGTGGCCGGCGCCGAGCCCGCGGGTCTCGAGCGCGAGGGCCCGCTCGTCCACCTCGTGCAGCGCCGACAGTACGAGCGGCAGGGCGAGGGCGCGCAGGGCGCGGAGCCGCGCCAGCGGGCTGCCACGAGGCGACAGCCCGCGGCAGCGCTGCGCCTCGACGATGCGCCGGGCCCGCTGCTGCAGCAGCGGCACGGCGGACAGCGTCGCCGCGAACAGATACGCGCTGGGCGCGCCCCAGCCCGCGGCAACCATGGCCTCCACCAGCCGGGCCGGGGGCAACACGGCCACCAGCCAGACGAAGCTCGCGATCATCGCGGTGAGGCGGACGCCGAACACCAGCATCCCGCCAACCCCGTGCAGGATGAAGAGGAAGAACCAGAGCGGCGCGGCGGTGAGCAGCGCGGGCAGCAGCACCCGCCGCGGGCCCGCGGCGGCCGCGAGCGTAGCGGCGGCCAGCGCCGGCGCGAGCGCCCCGCGCGGCGCGGGGAGGATCCACGCCAGCAGCGGCAGCGCCGCCGCGAGTGCGAGCAGCGTGAACGGGTGGAGCCGCCTCATCCGATACCGCGGAGGCCGATGGCGCGCAGCGCGAGCGGGAAGCGGGCGGCGGTGCGCCGGGGCAAGGCATGCAGCACCGTCGCCACCAACGCGAAGCTCACCGCCTTGTCGCCGAAATCGGAGACGAAGCTACCGAAGAAGCAGGCGCCGAGCGGGGAGAAGCCAAGCGATTTACCGAGCGCCGTCGCGAGCGCGATCCCGCCGGTCGTGCTGCACCCGAACATGTGATAGGAGATCGGCGTTGACGTCGCCGACGCGATGACGCCCAGGCCCAGCCCCGTAGGAACCGCCGCTCGCAGGTTGCGGAACAGGCCGGCGCGCGCTGCCCCCCACGCGTACAGGGCGACGATCACCTGCACCGCCACGAACGGCAGGAACGTCGGATTGCGCAGCGAGTTCGTGAGCGAAGTGAGGGCGCCGGTCCCGATCCCCACGACCGGCCCGGCGAGGGCGCTCGCGAGGATCGTTCCCACGGTATCGAGGAACAACGGCAGGCCGGTGGCATCCACCGCGGCCGAGAGGGCCAGATTGATCGCGACGGCGACGGGAATGAGGGCGAGGAGGCGGATGGACACCGGTGTCTTCCGTGGGCGTGCCGGCAAAGATAGATATACTTCAATGGCGACCGCACCCCCCACTCCTACGGCGGCCGGGAAGATCGTCCGGGTGCTGCGTGCCGCGCACCTGCACGACACCGGCCGGAAAGCGCTGCTCCAGCTCGCCTGCGAGAAGCTCCGCGGTCTCGGCGCGCCGTACACGTCGGTGTACGCCTACATGCTGCACGGGCATGAGCTGGTGCTCGAGGCGCATGCAGGACGCGACACCGAGCACCAGCGCATTCCCGTCGGCAAGGGAGTATGCGGCACGGCGGTAGCGACCGGCCAGGACCAGAACGTTCCCGACGTGAGCGCGATCGGCAACTATCTAGCGTGCAATCTGGACACCAAATCCGAGCTGGTCGTGCTGATCCGTCGGGGACACACGATTCTCGGCCAGCTCGACATCGACTCGGACGTGCCGGCCGCCTTCGGCGACCGGGAGCACGCCGAGGTCAAGGAAGTGGCGAACGCGCTGGCGGTGCTACTGTAGCGCCGGTGGAGGTCAACGGCGTCACGCTGTTCACCCGTCGCGTCGGCGCGGGCCCTCTCGTCGCGGTGCTCCACGGCGGCCCCGGCGCCCATCACGATTACCTGCTCCCGCAATACGATCTCCTGGCGCGACGCCGGGAGCTGTTCTACTACGACCAACGCGGCGGCGGGCGGTCGCCGGTGCCGCGCGAGACCCCCGTCGGCTGGCGCGAGCACGCGGCCGACCTTGAAGAAATCCGCCTCGCCCTCGGGCTCGAGCGGCTGACGGTCCTGGGATACTCGTGGGGTGGCTTGCTGGCGGTCCTCTACTTCCTCGAGCACCCTCAGCGTGTCGAACGGCTGGCCCTGGTATCGCCGGCATCGGTTACGGCTGAGTACCGACGCGAGTTCGACCGCCGGTTCGCCGAACGGATGAACGCGCCCGAAATCGTCCAAGCTCGCGAGGAGCTCCGCGCGAGCGGCCTGCGTGAGCGCGACCCGGCTGCCTACCGTCGGCGCGCGTTCGAGCTGTCGGTCGCCGGGTACTTCCACAACGTCGCGGACGTCAAGAACCTCACCGCCTTCCGCGTCACGGGCCGCACCCACGAGGCCGTCTGGGCCAGCCTCGGCGAGTACGACCTTCGGCCCCAACTCCGGCAGTACCCTTCCCGTTTCCCCATTCCCCCTTCCCTCGTCGTTCACGGCACCTACGACCCGATCCCGATCGAAAGCTCCCGTGACCTCGCAGCATTGCTGCGCGCCGACTTCATGGAGCTCCCCGCGGGGCATTGTCCCCATGTCGAGGCGACCGACGAGTTCGTGCGCGTGCTCGATAACTTCCTGCCCCGTTCGTGAGGGGCTAAGTTCCCCGACGTGATGGACAAGTACGCCGTGCGCCAGGTGTTCCGGCAGATCGCGGCATCGCTCGCGCTCAAGGGCGACAATCCCTTTCGCATCCGCGCCTTCGAGAACGCGGCACAGGCGATCGCCGGCTATTCCGGTGATCTCACGGAGGCCGCGCGCTCCGGTGCGCTGGCCGAAGTCGGGGGCATCGGCAAGGGAACGCTGGAGGTCGTCCGCGAGCTCTTCACCGTGGGGCGCTCGAGCCTGCTCGACGAGCTGCGCGAGCAGGTCCCGCCGGGACTCATCGAGATGCTGAAGATCCCCGGCCTCGGCGTCACCAAAGTGCGCCAGATCCACGCCGCCCTGCATATCGAGACCCTCGCCGACCTGGAGGAGGCCGCGAGCGACGGCCGGCTCGCCGCCCTCCCACGCTTCGGCACCAGGACCGCCGAGAACATCCGCAAGGGCATCGCCTTCCTGCGGCGCTCCTCCGAATTCCACCTCTTCCACCACGCCTGGGCGGAAGCCCTCACCGTCCAGCGCGCGCTCGCCGCGCTCGCGGGCGTGCGCCGCGCCGAGCTCGCCGGCAGCGTGCGCCGCCGCCGCGAGATCATCCGCGACCTGGACTTCGTCGTCGTCCACGACGACGGCACGCGCGACGCGCTGGTGAAGCAGCTTGGCGCGGCGCCCGGGGTCACGGAGTTCGCCGGTAAGGAGGGCGCGGTCACCCTCCGGTTCGCGAGCGGCAGCGTGGTGGACGTCTTTCTCGCCACCGCGGACGACTTCGGTACGACCTGGGTGCGCGCCACCGGCGCGGCGACCCATTGGGAACAGCTCGAATTCCGGGCGCGGGCGCGGCACGTGGATCTCCGAGCGCCCTACCCCGACGAGGAGAGCCTCTATCGCGCCCTGGGACTCGCCTGGATTCCCCCCGAGTTGCGCGAGGGCGCGGGCGAGCTCGATGCCGCGAGCGACGGCAAGCTCCCGCGGCTGCTCGAGGAGCGGGACCTCAAAGGCCTCCTGCACTGCCACTCGAACTACTCCGATGGCACCGTCACCATCGCCGAATGGGCGGAAGCCGCCAAGCACGCGGGATACGAGTGGATCGGGATCACGGACCACAGCCAGTCGGCGGCATACGCCGGAGGGCTCAGGGCCGACGACGTCGCCAAGCAGCACGCGGAGATCGATGCGGCAAGCCTGCAGGTGCCAGGGGTCAGGGTGCTGAAAGGAGTGGAGGCGGATATTCTCGCCGATGGATCCCTGGATTATCCGCCGGAGATCCGGCGCGCCTTCGATTTCGTGATCGGCTCAATCCACTCCCGCTTCGGGATGGACGAGATCGAAATGACGGCGCGGATGCTGAAGGCGATGGACGACCCCTGCCTCGCCGTGTTGGGGCATCCCACCGGCCGGCTGTTGTTGTCCCGCGATCCGTACGCGATCGACATGGAGCGGGTGCTCGCCAAGGCGGCCGAGCAGGGCATCGCCGTCGAGGTCAACGCCGACCCCCACCGGCTCGACCTCGACTGGCGCCAGGTGCGGCGGGCGCGCGAGCTCGGGGTGACGATCTCAATCGGCGCCGACGCGCACTCCGTCGCGGGGATGGCGAACGTGCCGGTTGGAGTGGGGATCGCCCGTAAGGGGTGGCTCGAGGCCCGGGACGTGCTCAACACGCGCGACGCCGATGCGTTTCTCGGGTACGCGCG
>QHUY01000163.1 GCA_003223415.1 Gemmatimonadota bacterium | reverse complement strand
GGGCACAGGTGTTGTAGTCGTCGAGCCACGCTTGCAGCACGTCCATCGCGTCCTTCTGCCATCGCTGCTCGGCCTGGTTCATCGGTCCTCCTCCGGCTCCTCAGGGGGCGCGACCCGGGGACTCGAGCCGGCCCCCCGCGCCGGCTCGAGCTGATTCAGAATGAGGTCCGCCTGTCCCGCCTCGAGCAGTTGATAGTGCGCCTGGCCGCGCGGATCGCGAATCACGACCTGAGCGCAGTAGGCAGGGAGCCAGGCGGGGTAGTGGCCGGGAGTGCCCCAGCCGCCGGTGTCGAAGGCCGTCCGCCCATCGGTCACACGCAGCAGGGCGAGGGAACCATCCGCGGCGGCTCGCAGCGCGTCCGACTCGAAAGGGGGAGTGGCGAACAACACCCCGGCCTCGGCGGCCGCCTCGCTCACGTGGGCCTCGAGCGACTCGACCTCGCCGTGTCCGATGGGTCGCTGTTGCCGCCGGCAGGCGATCAAGATGCGCCGGCGCCACGGTCCCCGGCTCAGCACACCCTTGAGCTCGAGCAGCAGCCCGGGCTCGGACTCGGACAACGTCGTGCGCCGATGGATGCTGAGCTCGGCAACCTCCAGACCGGCCTTGCGCAGCTCGCGTACCACGAGAATCTCGAAGGAGTCAGCCGTGAGTTCGGGGCGCTCCAGCACCCTGGGACGGTAGGACAGGAAACGGTGTGCCGCCAGCCCCCACGCGCGGGGGTTGCGGCTGCCGAACGGCGCTCTTATATCATCGGGCATACGCCGGGTCGGCTTCCCCGACGCGGCGCCGTCGCGGACAGCATCGGCACGCCGAGGGCGTCCATGTCTGATGTCTTCGTGACATCTCGTCTTTCCCCCAGGCCACGTCAGGCCCGCAAGGGCATCTTGCGCGAGCGGCAGCCAAGCGCTCGCCCGATCCCACTCTTCTAGCGGGGAGGATTGTATGCAGCTCGGTCGACGCGACTTCTTGCAGCTGGCGACGAGCGCCGGAGCGGGAACGGCGATCGGCGGGCTCGCGGGGCTGGGCGTGACGCTGGCGCCGGCGGTCGCCCGCGCGCAGGAGCTGCGGATCAAAGACGCCAAGACGACGCCCAGCATCTGTCCTTTCTGCTCGGTCGGATGCGCGACCCTGATCCACACCGTCGACGGCAAGATCGTGAACATCGAGGGCGATCCACGCAGCCCGCACAACGAGGGGACGTTGTGCCCCAAGGGCGCCGCGATCTACCAACTCCACATGAATCCCAACCGGGCGACCAAGGTGCTGCACCGCAAGCCCGGAGCGAGCGACTGGGAGGTGGTCGAGCTCGAGTGGGCCATGGACCGGGTCGCGGAGCTCGTCAAGAAGACCCGCGACGACACGTTCATCGAGAAGCTCCCGAACGGGAAGCTCGTCAACATGACGCCCGCCATGTTCGGGCTCGGAGGCGCGACGCTCGACAGCGAGTTCAACCACGTGTGTCAGAAGTTCTGGCGCGGGCTCGGGGTGGTCGCCATCGAGAACCAGGCCAGGATATGACACAGCTCTAGCGTCCCCGGTCTGGGGACACGGTTCGGTCGCGGCGCGGCGACCCTGTATCCGCGCAACCTCGAGCACACCGACTGCTTCGTCATCATGGGCTCGAACATGGCGGAGTGCCACCCGGTGGCGTTCCGCTGGCCGATGAAGGCGAAGCTGAACGGGGCGAAGCTGGTCCACGTCGACCCGCGCTTCACCCGCACCAGCGCCGTCGCGGACCTGCACGTGCCGATCCGCGCCGGCTCGGACATCGCGTTCCTCGGCGGGCTGATCAATTACGTCATCCACTCGAAGCGCTGGAACACGGACCCGTTCTTCAAGGAGTTCGTGGTCAACTACACCAACGCCGCGACCATCATCAGCGACGACTTCAAAGACACCGAGGAGCTGGACGGCGCCTTCTCGGGGCTCGTGCAGTTCACGGAGCCGGCGTTCTGGCCCTACAACGGGTTGCTGGGCCGCTACGACAACGCCTCGTGGCAGTACAAGCGCGGACCCAAGCCGCCCCCGGGGCCGATCGGCGCGGTCACGGCGGGTGAGCTGCACCGCGCCGCGCCGGGGGCGCTCACGAAGGAGCTGATCGCGAAGCGCGCGGGCCCGCCGTTCGACGACCTGGTGCGGTCGCTCAAGCCGGGGCCGGCCGAGAAGGATCCGACGCTCCAGAACCCGCACTGCGTCTTCCAGGTCCTGAAGCGGCACTTCAGCCGCTACACGCCCGAGATGGTGGAGCAGATCTGCGGGTCGCCCAAAGAGAAGTTCATCAAGGTGGCGGAGCTGCTGCTCGAGAACTCGGGGCGCGACCGCACCAGCGCGTTCGCCTACGCGGTGGCGTGGACCCAGCACACCTACGGCGTGCAGATGATCAGCTGCTGCGCGCTGCTGCAGCTCCTGCTCGGCAACATCGGCCGGCCCGGGGCCGGGGTGATGGCGCTGCGGGGCCACGCGGCGATCCAGGGTTCGACCGACGTGCCGACGCTGTACCACAGCATCCACGGCTACATGAACGCGCCCTCAGCCCTCCGGCCGCACGAGACGCTGCGGGACTACATGGCGGCCGAGACCAGCCCCACGAGCTACTACGGCAACCTGCCGAAGTTTCTCGTGTCGTACTTCAAGTCGATGTACGGCGCGGCCGCGACCAAGGAAAACGACTTCGGCTACGACTGGCACCCCAAGATTCTGGGCGACCATTCCCACATCGCGAGCTTCGCCGCGATGGCCGACGGCAAGGTCAAGGGGATGTGCTGCGTCGGCCAGAACCCCGCCACTTCGCTCAACGGGAGCGCGACGCGGCTGGCGATGCGCCAGCTCGACTGGCTCGTGGTGAAAGACAATTGGCTCACCGAGACGGCCACGCACTGGTATCTCGGCCCCGAGGTCAAAAACGGCGAGGTGAAGATCGGGGACATCAAGACGGAGATCTTCTTCTTCCCCTCGACCCAGATCGCCGAGTACGACGGCAGCTTCACCAACACGCAGCGGATGCTGCAGTGGCACTCCTTCGCCGCCAAGGCGCCTGGCGACTGCCGGACCGACAGCTGGTTCTACCACAACCTGGCGAAGCGCCTGAAGAAGGCGTACGCCGGCTCGAAGCTGTCCCGTGACCAGGGCTGGACCAACCTCACCTGGGACTTCGATCCGGATGCGGGCGAAGAGCCGCTGTACCCCGGGGAGATCAGCGCGCGCAAAGTTCTGCGGGAGATCAACGGCTATCAGACCGCCGATGCGAAGCAGCACTTGAAGGGCTTCGGCGAGCTGAAGGACGACGGCTCGACGACGTGCGCGTCGTGGATCTACTGCGGCTGCTACCCCGCGTGGGATCAGAACCTCACCGCGCGGCGCGAGCCCGACCCGCCGGGCGTACCGGGCGCGCACTTGAAGTGGGGCTGGGCGTGGCCCGCCAACCGCCGCGTGATGTACAACCGCGCTTCCGCGGACCTGAAAGGCAACCCCTGGAGCGAGCGCAAGCGCTGGGTGTGGTGGGACCCGACCTTCGTCAACCCGCCCGATCCGAAGACCGGCAAGGCCGTCCCCCGGGGCAAGTGGGTGGGGTACGACGTGCCCGACTTCGGCGCGACCAAGGCGCCCGACGCGCAGCCGAAGCCGGACGGCATCGGCCTCGACGCCCTGTCCGGCACTCAGCCGTTCATCATGCGAGCGGACGGGAAGGGCTGGCTGTTCGTCCCGGCGGGCCTGGTGGACGGCCCGCTGCCGACGCACTACGAGCCGCACGAGTCGCCGGTCAAGAACCTGCTGTACAAGCAACAGACCAGCCCCGTCCACAAGGTGTGGGCGCCCGGGAAGCCGTACAACCAGCTCGCCGCGGTGGGCGACCCGAAGTTCCCCTACGTCATCAGCACGTACCGGCTCACCGAGCACTATCTGGCGGGCGCGAT
>QHUY01000013.1 GCA_003223415.1 Gemmatimonadota bacterium | reverse complement strand
AACCACGATCACGGCATTTATCACCAGAGCGGCAACAACGTGACGATTCGCAACAACATCTTCTATAACCTGGTGCACGGCTGGGCGATCCAGCGCTACAGCACCGCCGGTGACGCGGTGGACAACGCGCGCATCGTCAATAACACCTTCGCGTTCCCCAATCCCAACCGGCAAGGTCACATTGTGGTGGGGGGCACGATGAGTAATTCGATCATCGCCAACAACATCTTCTACCAGCCGCTGACGGCGGGCATCTGGTTCGACGCCGGCACGATGACCAACGTGACGGTGGCCAACAATATGACGTCGAATGGCCCCGTGAACTTCGGCACGTTGCCGGGCATCACGTTCGCCAACAACCGCGACAACACGGATCCGCTACTCGTGAATCCGGCGGGATTCGACTTTCACTTGCGAGCCGGCAGTCCCGCCATTGGCGCCGGGCTGAGTCTCCCGTATGTGTCGAACGACTTCGCTGGCGTGAGTCGCCCACTGGGCGCGGCCTATGACATCGGGGCCTATCAATTCAAATGAGTTCCGCACGGCCTAGCGCGCCGTGAGTTTGGTCCCGCCGTACGGGGTATCCCCAGCCGTCCCGGTCGCGGGTTTCTGCGGCCGGGACGTCGGCGTCCTGGGGGGGGAGGAGGGAGAGCGGAAGGAACTGCGGAGCTATTGTGGCCGGCGGCGCCAGTTGAGACAACGCACTCGTGTCAGGGGACTCGGCGGCAATAGTGGGAACGGCACTACCTGTCCGAGCCCAGCCAGAAGTGCCCGCACCGCAGCTCCCCGACGTGCAAGAGCGCACTCCAGGTCCAGGGAACTGGCGCCAGGTCGTCGTTCGTGTAGTCCAGGATACGGAAGCCGTTGCGCTCGATCGCGGCGCACCATTGTCTGTAAGACTGAAAGCACACACCCACGCCCGCGGTGTTTGCGCCCAGCTTTCTGAGCAGCCTGGCTACCGTTCTCATGGACGTGAGCCGATAGACGATCCAGCCCGGTGCGCCATCGATGGCCAGACCGTTGTAGATGTCCTCATAGACGGAAACTCTCCCCCGGTCAGTCAGAATCCTCAGAGTAGAGCGCAATGCCAGGCGCTGGTTCTCCCGTGTGCGAGAATACGAAGACCGCGCAACAAGATGATGCAGTATCCAATTGAAGAAAATCACATCGTATCGGGTGTCGACAATACTCTCCAGGTTCTCGACGCCGCCGAAGACCAGGCGCTTTCGGGGATGGGGTTTGTTCCTGTTCAGGAGCAGCTGGGAATTGTCCAAGACCGCCCCGCTCGACTCTGGATAGTTCTCCAATAGGCGATCTGCGAAATTGCCGTTGCCGCCGCCCAAGTCCAAGAACGTAAATCGCCCATCCGGGAAATCCCGGTCAAGACACCGCTTGATGGGCAGCCATCGCCGGTGGTTGACGTGTTCTGTGTCAAAGACTTCCAGCTGATCGTCACTCAGTTGTTCCACGAGTTGTTCCATGGGGCGTAATTCGCTCCTAGACTTGACGTGTGTTCTCGTTCAACGCCCGCTCCATTCTGCGGCGGAGCCAACTCACGTTCCGTGCCGCTCGACCGGCTGAATCCCTTGGATAAGGTAAAGTCAGGCAAGGTGTTACCAGGGGCTCGCGCCACGCTGACCAGCGGGAGTGCCACGCGGCGGCTACACTTTCGCATCAAGCGTGCGGCAGCCGAGGCGTTCGGTCCGAGGCCAGGTGCAACGCGATTGCCAGCACGCTCCTTGAAAAGGGCCTTGTCGATTCCTGGTCCCACTCGTTGTGGGAGGTCTCATGCGTCTCATCACCGTGCTCTTCTCCTCGCTGCGCCTCGTGGGCAGTATGCTGGCGACCGCCGCGTGCGCCAAGAGCGCCACAGCGCCCCCGGCGGGCTGTGCGCCAACCGGCGCTGGCGTGTGCTACTACGTGGACGGGGCGGCGGGCAACGATGCCAACTCGGGGGTCCGCGCGCAGCCGTTCCGCACGCTTTCCAAGGCCGCCGGCGTTGTGAACCCGGGCGATGTGGTGATGGTCCGTAATGGCGTCTACTCCGCGGCCAGTGGTGGGTATGCGATCCTCGTTCTCAGCCGGGGCGGCACCGCGTCCAACCTGGTCGTGTTCAAGGCCGAGAATCAATGGGGCGCCGTGCTGGACGGGCAGAACAACACCACCGAGGCGGGCGTGAGCTTCGGCGCCAACTACGTGCGGGTCGAAGGCTTCGAGATCCGCGGCGTCTGGCACTACGGGGTCGACATGGGAGTCGGCCTGACGGGGGACCAGGTGGCCCGGAATAACATCCACGACGTGGGCCGGATTTGCACCAGCACCACCCAGGTACTCTCCGGGATCGGCCTTGCTGACGACAACGCGCTGATCGAGCAGAACCTCATTCACGACCTCGGCCGTTACGCGCCCGGCGAAAATGGGTGCAGCCCGACCAACACCTATTGGCAGAACCACGATCACGGCATTTATCACCAGAGCGGCAACAACGTGACGATTCGCAACAATATCTTCTATAACCTGGTGCGCGGCTGGGCGATCCAGCGCTACAGCACCGCCGGTGACGCGGTGGACAACGCGCGCATCGTCAATAACACCTTCGCGTTCCCCAATCCCAACCGGGAAGGCCACATCGTCGTGGGGGGCACGATGAGTAATTCGATCATCGCCAACAACATCTTCTACCAGCCGCTGACGGCGGGCATCTGGTTCGACGCCGGCACGATGACCAACGTGACGGTGGCCAACAATATGACGTCGAATGGGCCCGTGAACTTCGGCACGTTGCCGGGCATCACGTTCGCCAACAACCTCGACAACACAGATCCGCTGCTCGTGAGTCCGTCGGGGTCCAACCTTCATCTGCGGGCCGGCAGCCCTGCCATCCGCGCCGGGCTGAGTCTCCCGTATGTCCCGAACGACTTCGATGGCGTGGGTCGCCCGTCAGGGGCGGCCTACGATATCGGGGCCTATCAATTCAAGTAAGTCCGCAACGACCCGGCGCGCAGCCGCTCGTCAAGACGGCGCCGCTCGGGAACAGAAGTGTGCGGCGATGCGACACGTCCGCGAGCGGGCCCGCGCGCAGGCCCTGTATTGACGGTCACACCGCGGTACGGAAGTTGCGCGCCTTGAGCTCCAGTCGCCGACTGGAGGCAAGTGGCATGACCCGCACGCAGCTCAGCTCCGCCGTTTTCGCTCTCGCGTCCCTCCTGGTGTGTATCGCCTGCCCGCGGGGCGCCGTCGAGCCCCCCGACGGCGGCCAGGCTACCCTTGTCATACGAGCCGATGTCTCGGGCACATCGGTCGCGACCGTGGTAATCAACGTCGCGGCGCCTGACATTCCGACGACACTAGTGTTCAACATCCCCGTCACCAACGGTGTCGCCTCTGGCAGTATTACGGTGCCGGCGGGCTCCAATCGCGCCATCACGCTGCGAGCGTACGACGCCGGCGGCGTGGAAACGCACGAGGGATTGGCGACGCTCAACGTTCAAGCTGGCACCAATGCCACGATCTCGCTGACGCTGACGCCCCTCACGGGGGATCTGCCGATCACCGTGACGTTGGGAAGCTTTACGGTCGCAGTGACACCGTCTCTCAACACGCTCGCGAACAAGGCAACCGTGCAGCTGACGGCCGCGATCACGGACTGGAATGGGAATCCGACGAGCGGGACCGTCAGTTGGGCCACCGACAACCCCGGTATCGCTGTCGTGAACGCTTCCGGACTGGTGACGGCGATGGGGGCGGGCAACACGACGATATCGGCCACTTTCCGAGGAGTTGCTGGGACCGCGACGGTTGGTGTTACGCCGTAGCGGGGGCTTCCTCGTGCCTGGAACCGTGCCTGTTCGGGTCGCGGCGGCGATGGCATCCCTGTTGGCGCTCGGTTCCTGCTTACCGAGCGAGCCCACAGGATCTCGGTCCCGCCCCGCAGAGACCACCCTGCTCGTGAGAGCCGACCTCTCCGGCACAACGGTCGCGACCGTGGTCGTGGAAGTGACGGCGCCCGACATTGCCGCGAGGCTGGTTTTCAATATCTCCGTTACCGACCGCGTCGCGCTGGGCATCATCACGCTGCCGGCGGGCTCGGATCGCACCATCACCATGCGAGCGTACGACGCCGGCGGCGTGGAGACGCACAGCGGCGCCGTGACGGTCGCCATTCAACCCGGAGCGAACCCGACGATCGCGATCGTGCTGCTGCCCCTCACGGGCGACGTCCCGATCAATGCGACGTTGGGAAGTTTTGCCGTGACGGTGACGCCGGCGCGGGACACGGTGACCGTGGGGGATACCGTCACCCTGACCGCCAGCCTGCTCGATGGGAACGGCACCCCAGTGACGGGGCAAGTCGCTTGGGGTACCCTGGCCCCTGCGGTGGCCACGGTGGTCAGCACCGGTCGGCAAACGGCCCGCGTGACGGCGATCCGGCCGGGGCGGACCACGATTGTGGCGACGTATGGCGGCACCGCCGGTCCCGCAACGATCGTCGTGGCGGGCTGGTTCGCCACGCCGACCGGTTCGAGTGACGGGGACGGCTCGAGACGGCCGTGGGACCTGCAGACGGCGCTGAACGGCGGCCACGGGAAGGTGCAGCCGGGTGACACGATCTGGCTGCGCGGCGGCACCTATGCAGGCACATTCACTACGAGCCTGACGGGCAGCTCCGCCGCCCCAATCGTCGTGCGGCAGTATCCCGGGGAGCGCGCCACCATCGACGGCGGCAGCTCGACGCTCGAGACCTTCACCGTCGACGGCCAGTGGGCCATCTACTGGGGGTTCGAGATCATGCAATCGGGAACGGCCCGGTCGTGCGCGACCTGTCTCGGGCTCCGCCCCACGGGCGTGTACGTCCGTAGCGCGGCGAACGTGAAGTTCATCAACCTCATCGTGCACGACGTAGGGCACGGCACGTACACCGAGAACACCGCCCACAACATCGAGATCTACGGCTGGATCATCTACAACGGGGGCCACGAAAACTCCACCCGGTCGGATGGCCATGGGATCTACATCAAGAACGACGGCAACGGGTGGAAGATCGCGCGCGACAACGTGATCTTCGACCAGTTCGGGTTCGGCGTCCACGGCTACACCGAGGCCAGCAGCGGGCAGCTGAAGAACCTGGTGTTCGATGGCAACGTGCTGTTCAACAACGGCTCGGTGTCCGACTACACCAACCCGAACCTCGCGCTGGGCGGTACGGGCATTGCGGACAACGACACCGTGACCGACCAGATGACGTACTTCTCGCCCGGCGTGGGGTGGAAGAGCGCCCTCATCGGGTTCCAGAATCTGCTCAACGGAGCGTTGACCTTCCGCGGCAATTACCTCGTGGGCGGGAGCGACGTTCTCGACGTGGGCTACTGGCAGAGCCTGAGCGTGTCCAACAACACGATTGTCGGGACCGGCCGCATGGTGGACATTCACGACACCTCCACCGCAGGGTGGCAGTGGAGCATCGACCAGTACTGGCACGATCCCTTGGTGGCGGCGTGGGCCTTCCAGGGCATCGACTACCCGCTGAACGCCTGGCAGGCGGTCACCGGCCTGGGCGCGACCGACCACGCGTTCGCCGGGCAGCCCGCACAGCCGCAGGTGTTCGTCCGTCCCAACCGGTACGAACCTGGACGGGCCCACGTCGTGATCTACAACTGGAGCAGCCAGGCCGCGGTGCTCGTGGACCTCACCAACGTGGTTCGTGTGGGCGACCGCTACGAGGTGCGGAACGTGCAAGATGTGTTCGGCACTCCGGTCGCGAGCGGGACGTACGGCGGCGGGGTGGTGAGCATCCCGATGACCGGCGTCACGCCGCCGCCGCCGATCGGTGGGTCCCCCAAGCCGCCCATCAAGACGGGCCCCGCCTTCGACGTATTCGTCGTGACCAGCTCGTCCCCGTGACGAACGGTGAGGCGGTCCGGCGTCAGGCTTGGGCGAGCGTGCGGGCGGCGGGGAAGTCGTCGCGCCGGCGGCGGGGTGCCACGAACATCTCCTTCAGCGCGTGCACGTTGTGGAAGCCCGAGTCCTGCCAGCGCCGCAGAGTCGCATCGGCGCGCACCGCGGCTGCCACCTCGCGGATTCCGTCGGCGACCGAGTACTCGGGCTCGAAGCCGAGCACGCGGCGGATCTTCGCGAAGCTCACGCGGTAGTCACGCGGGTCCGCCGCATCGTCGCGGATCTCGACCTCCACGTCTCCGACGAGACGCGCGACCATCTCGCCGATCTCGCTGATCCGGTGGTTCAGGGCTTCGCCACCCAGGTTGAAGATCTGGCCCGCGACGTCACTCGCAGGCGCCTCCAGGGCCAGAATGAAGGCGCGGGCCGCATCGCGGCAGTGGACGTTGGGACGCCACTGGCCGCCGCCGAAGATGCTGATGCGTTTATCCATCACAGCCCGCACCGTCAGCGCGTTCACCACGAGGTCGAAGCGCATCCGCGGGGACAAGCCGAACACGGTCGCGAGCCGCACGATCACAGGCTCGACGTCCCCATGGCGGTCGAACAGGATGTTTTCACTCAGGACGCGCGTGCGGGCATAGAGCGAGACCGGATTGAGCCGGGAGGTCTCCGTCAACAGCCCGCGGCTGCTGGCGCCGTACACGCTGCAACTCGAGGCGAACACGAGGCGCCGCACGCCGTAGAAGTGGCACGTCTCGGCGAGGATCTTGGTCGCCGTGTAGTTCAGATTGATGGTCTCTTCCGGGTCGAGATTGCAGGCCGGATCCCCCACGATCGCGGCTAGGGCGATGACGCCGTCGACGCTTTTCACCGCCCGGCTCACGTCGCGGCTGTTGCAGATGTCACCCTGCACGGTCTCGAGGTTGGGATGGTGGACGCCCGCGATCCCCGCGCGCCCGTAGTCGAACCGGTCCAGGACACGCACGCGGTACCCACGCTCCAGCAGCATGCGCACCAGATGCGAGCCGATGTAACCGGCGCCGCCGGCGACGAGCACCCGGCGGCGGAGATGGTCGCCGGAGGCCGTAGGACGATCACGGACCGGCGCGCCGCCGATCAGCTCGTGGAGCTTGACAGCCCCGGGCCGGTGCAGCTCTTCGCCCGCCACGAACCGCTCCACGCCGTGCACCGCGCGAGTGCGGATGCCGACATCCTCGAGCTGCCGCACGAACGCGTGGAGGAGAGAGGGGTCGGCGGAGGGCATCGCCACGATCACCTCAGCGATCCGGTAACGCTCGCACACTGTTGCGGCGTGGGCCAGCGGGCCCAGCACCCGGGCGCCGTTGAGCACCGCGCCGATCTTGCTGGGGTCGTCGTCTAAGTAGCCCGCCAGCTCCACCTCGTCCGAGCCTCCCTCCGCCAGCTCGCGGCCGATCGAGAGGCCATGCTCGCCCGCTCCCACGATCAGGACTCGGCGTGGCGCCCGCAGCGGTGAGGAGACGCGTCGCTCGCGGCGGAGCTGCTTCGTCGTCATCGCCTGCCAGCGGCGCAGCGCCCGCACTCCGATACAGCCGAACAGAGTGAGCAGGGCGACGAGGAGAATGGCCGACCCGTCAAGCGGGACGAGGTTGAGGTAGCGGGTCACCAACAGCGCGATCGCCGCCACCCCCGTCGACAGGGCCACCACGATCGCCTCGGCCAGACTGGTGTAGCGCCAGATGGCCCGGTAACTCCCGCCCAGCGCATGACCGAGCACGAGCAAACACCCCACGCCGGCGGCGAGCCACGCGGTGTCAGGGGCCCGCACTCGCGCCCCATCCTCGACGCCGAGGGCCACCGTCACGGCCAGGGCGCCGCAGCAGAAGTCGAGCAGGATCTTCACTGCGCGCCGCAGGGCAGAGTCGTACAGATACGCGTCTTCCAGCGCGCTACTCCACTCCAGGAACCCGCGGGGGAAACGCGCGGGGGGCGCGGGAGCGGCGGCGCGGGCGGCGAATGCTCGCGGTTGGGGCATCAGGGCTCGTGGATGTCCTGTTCGCATAGTCCTAGAATCGGCGGCTCACCCTCCTGCACTCAGGAATTGTGCCGGGCGTAGCACCGCGCCGGGTTGGGGACCATTACTTCAAGTCCAGCTCCGACATGATGTTAGGTCGCTCGAGCCTGAAAACGCGGACCGGCCTGCACGGGCGGCTGACACACAATCGCCACAGCTTCGCCTCAGATCTGAGGCAGGGACGGCGCGCGTCGCTCCTCCAGAGCCGGGTCGCGGTAGCGGTGAACGTCTCAGGTGATGCCGAACGCGCGCATCCACATCTCGAGCGCCAGCACCCGGAACAGGCCGAGATAGGCCTCGGTGCTGGCGCCGCGGGCCCGGGACGAGTCGTACCAGCGACGCAGCGGCACTGGGTCCACGTACCGGGCGCAGCGCAGCTCTCCGGCGATGAGGTCGCTGACCTGCGGACGCAGCTCGTGGGCAAGCCAACGGCGATCGGGCGCCGCGAAGCCCAGCTTGGTCGTGCGCAGCCGCACCGCTTCCGGCATCACTCCCCGCATCACCTGGCGAATCGCGTACTTGCTCCAGCCGTCGCGCACCTTGAGGCGGTCGGGAAGGCCGACGCCGTACTCCACGAGCGGGTGGTCCAGCAGAGGCACCCGGGCCTCCAGCGAGAAGGCCATCGAGGAGCGGTCCTCCATGCGGAGCAGCTGGGGCAGAGTGTCCACCATCAGGTCGTCGACCTGGATGCGCTGCATCATCGTCCACCCGGACTCGGCCGTGCGGGCGTTGGAGGCGTAGCGCCACCAACGAGTGGCGGGGGTGCTCTCGGCGGAAACGGCGCGGCTCCAGTCGGTGCGCAGCACGCCTCGGAGCAGCGAGTCCACGCCCAGCAATCGACGCAGGCTGCCCGGGAGGTAGCGGTAGCCCCCGCGCACGTCCAGGACGTACCCGTCGCCCTGGCGCACCATCGCGCCGACCTCCCGCATCATCCGCCACCAGCGACCGGAGCGGAACAGGGACATGAGATACGCGTAGCGGAACTTGGCGTAGCCGCCGAACACCTCGTCGCCCCCCTGCCCGTCGAGCAACACTTTCACACCGGCCTGGTGAGCGGCCCGCATCACGCACCACTGCGCGTAGAAGCTGAGGGAGAAGAACGGCATGTCCTGGTGCCAGGCCATCCGCTCGAACACGTCCCAGAAGTCCTCGGGGGTGGGGAAGACCAGGTGCGGCGTCGCGCCCATCGCCCGCGCGGCGGCGAGCGCGTAGTCCCGCTCATCGAGCTCGGGGTACTCCCAGCACGAGGTGAACGTGAAGAAGCTGTCCCCGACCGCGGTCGCGGCCTCCGGCTGGTCGCGCCAGATTTTCCCAATCAGCGAGACCACGGTCGAGGAATCGAGGCCCCCGCTCAAGCAGCTCCCCGCGCGTACATCGCTGATCAGGTGCGTGCGCGTGGTGTCGAGCAGCAGGGCATCCAGCCGCTCGAGGTGGGCCGCGTCGCTCGCGCCGTTGCGGGAGGCCGACGGCATGAGCTGCCAGTAGGGTCGCACGGCGACCCGCCCGGAGGCGAGATCCACGCTCAGGGCATGCGCTGCGGGCAGCGCCTTCACACCCCGGAAGACCGTCCGCTCTCCGTAGTCGCAATTGCCGTGCACCAGGTAGTCGAGCAGCGCCTCGTCGTCCGCCACGGCGGAGAGCGTCGGAAACGCGAGCAGCGTCTTGATCTCGGACGCGAACAGGAAGTGTCCCGTCGGTTGGGCGTAGTAAAAGGGCTTGATGCCGAGCCGGTCGCGCGCACAGAACAACCGGCCACGGTGGCCATCCCAGATCGCGAATGCGAACATCCCCTGGATCCGCGCGAGACAGTCCTCACCCCAGCGCAGATACGCGTTGAGCAGTACCTCGGTGTCGGTACGTGTCGTGAACGCCGAGCCTCCCCGCTCGAACTCGGAGCGCAGCTCGCGGTGATTGTAGATCTCTCCGTTGAAGACGATCCACACCCCCCCCCCGCCCGCCCCCGCGGCCATGGGCTGGATGCCACGCTCCGAGAGGTCGAGGATGGCGAGCCGGCGATGCCCCAGCGCGACGCGCACCGCGGCGCGACCGTCCCACGCTGCGGTGTGGCGCAGGAACGCTTGCGCCGGCCGCCCGTCCTCGATCCAGCCGAACAGATAGCCCTCTCCGTCCGGGCCGCGGTGGGCTTGGCGGTCATTCATCCGCTGTAGCACGGCCGGATCGACCGCCGCGCCATTGAGGGAGAGGATGCCAACGATTCCGCACATGGGTTGGGCCGCTCAGGCCGCGGGCGGCCGCGCCGCCGTGAGCGGCTCCGGCGCCGGCCGGGCGCCGTTCAGGGCGGCGCGGTAGATGGCGAGGACCTGCTGGGTGATCAGCCGCTCGTCGAGATGGCGGACCGCCTCGCGCCCTGCGATCCGCCCACCGCGCGCGAGCACGCGCGCCAGCGCCGCGGCGATGGTCTCGGGCCGGTCGTCGGCGCACACCTCGCAGCCGGCGACGCCGTGGAGGCGCTCGACGACGTCACCGACGGCGACGGAGACGATGGGGAGGTTGCAGGCGAGGGCTTCCTTGACGGCATTCGGGGAGCCTTCCTGCCGCGAGGTGAAGACCAGGGCGTCGCACGCGCCCATGTAATAGGGCATCTCGGCGTGCGGGACGCCCCATCCTACCACCAGGCGGACCGGCAGCGCGGCGGTGAGCAGCTCCACCG
>QHUY01000011.1 GCA_003223415.1 Gemmatimonadota bacterium | reverse complement strand
GTGGACGTACAGGATCGACTGGGGCGACGGTACGTCGTCCACCGGCAGTACCTCGAGCCAGGGCACGATCAGCGCGGGGCACACGTATCTCCTGCTCGGCAGCTACACGATCAAGGTTACGGTGACCGACAGCCTCGGCGCCTCAGGATCGGATACGAAGACGGTCACGTTCATACTGTAGCGTCGCCGCGACAGATCGCCGCCAATACCAGAGGTGCGAGCGGGCGCCAGGTGTGAGCCCACGGGCGCTTATCCCGGCCTCCCGCCGGGCACAGGGGTTGCACCTCTCCAGGGCCGTGACCGCCCACGACCTCGCCGTACACGATGGAGCTCCCAGCGCGCCGACGCCGGGCGTGGAAGCCTTTGACGGGCCTGGGGCCGAGTGGGATGCGTGCGTGCACGCCAGCGCCGAATGGACCCACTTCCACCGCTGGGGTTGGAAAGCGGTCATCGAGGAAGTTTTCGGACACGAGTGCCTGTACCTCGCAGCCCGTGACGACGAGGGGCAGGTGGCAGGCGTGCTGCCGCTCGTGCGCGCTAAGAGTCTTGTCTTCGGTGACTACTTGGTTTCGATGCCATTTCTGAACTACGGCGGCCCGCTGGGCAGCGAGCCCGCCGTGCAAGCGCTGGTAGCGCATGCGGCCGCCCTCGCGGTGCGGCGTCGAGTCGATCTCCTTGAGCTCCGCAGTCGGGGCCCACTGCCGGTGGACCTACCGGTTTCCCATCGCAAGATCACTTGTCTCCTCGACCTTTCGGCCGGCAATTCAGAAGCTGTGTTTCAGCGTCTCACCTCCAACGTTCGGCGGAAGGTGCGGCGCGCGCAGAAGGAGGGCATCAGCATCACCTTCGGGCCCGATCAAGTGGGCCCCTTCTACCAGGTCTTCTCCCGCCACATGCGGGACCTCGGCACGCCGACTCTGCCACGCCGGCTCTTCGCAACACTGGCGGAGCGGTTCCCTGAGGACACCTGGTTCGGCTGTGCCTACTACCATGGACGGCCGGTGGCAGGCGGGTGCGGCTTCCAGTGGGGAGGCGAGTTCGAGCTGACCTGGGTGTCCGCGCTCCAGGAGTATCACCGCATCTACGCCAACATGGTGTTGTACTGGGCGTTCATCGAGCGGGCGGCGAACCAGGGACTCAACGTGTTCAACTTTGGTCGCTGTACCCCGGGCGGCGGCACGCATCACTTCAAGCAGCAGTGGGGCTCACGCGACGTTCCCCTCATGTGGTATCAGCTTGTCGCGGGCCGGCGGCACGCCACGCCGTC
>QHUY01000012.1 GCA_003223415.1 Gemmatimonadota bacterium | reverse complement strand
GCGCGCGGGACCGGCCGGAAGAGGTCGAAGTCGATCCCCGACGGGACGACGTGCGCGGGCACGCCGTGGCGCAGGTACCGTCGCATGTGGGCGGAGACGACGATGACGGCGTCGGCGCGGCGCGCGACCCACTGGCAGAAGCGCTGGAGCATCCGGCCCGCCGTAGTGAGATGCCCGTCCCGCCCGCCCAGCATCCCTTGCAGGTCGCACCCCCGGAACGTGACGACGAGTGGCAGCTGCTTGGGGAGTGCGAGGAGCGCGCTCTGGCCGAACTGCGCGTGCACGAGGTCGAACCGCTCCCGCGCCAGCCGCCGCCGCACGCGCCACCAGGCGGTCACGTAGTTGAGGGGATGCTTCGCGCCCCGGAACGGGAACACCTCCACCTGCACGCCCGCGTCCTTGAGACAGCGTGCCTGTCGCACGATGAAGTGCGCGGTGTGGCCCGCGTCACGGGGCCACTCGCTCGTGATCATCAGGACCGACAGCGGCCGCTGGGGCAGGCTCACGTCGCCTCTCCGCGCGGGGCGGGCCGCGGGGCGACGCCGCCGACGGCCATCTCCAGCTCGTGCTGCCGTTCGAGGAAGTCGACGAACCGGTCGTCGATCTCGGTCTGGTTGAAGTAGCGTTCCGCGGCCTGTCGGCCGTTGGCGCCGAGCCGCTCGCGCAGCACCGCGTCCCCACAGAGCGTGCGGAGCGCCTGGGCGAGGCCGGCCGCGTCCCCCGGTGCCACGATGAGCCCCGCCTGCTGCTCCCGCACGATGGCCGCAGGCTCGCCCTCGGCCACCAGCACCACGGGCCGGCCGCTCGCCATGGCCTCGTAAAGCTTGGACGGCGTCGCGCCCGGGAGGTGTGTAACGAGCGGCACGACCACGACGTCGGCCGCGGCCAGGAGCGGCGGCACGTCGGACGTGGGACGCGCGTCGAGGAAGTCCACGTTGGTCAGGCCGCGCTCCCACGCCTGGCGCACCAGATCTGCCTTGGTCGGCCCGTCGCCCATCAGAACGAACCGGAGGGGCGTGTCTGCGAGCACCGCGGCGGCATCGAGGACGCGATCGAGCCCCTGCGCCAGCCCGTGCAGGCCGGCGTAGAAGGCGATGCACGCGTCCGTCGGCCCGAGCGCCACCCGAGCTTCGGCCGTGCGGCGGTCGGGGTGGAATACACGGTCGTTGACCCCGTTCGAGAGGTGGTACGTCCGGCACCAGGGGAACCTGGCGGCGATGTCCCCGACGATGGCCCGCGTTTGCCCGGTCACGAACGCCGCGCGCCGGTAGCAGAACCGCTCGAGCCACTCGCTGAGCCGGTACGCCAGTCCCTCGGGGCGGAGCACCCCGAGCCGCACGGCGCTTTCCGGCCACAGGTCGGACACGTTGAAGATCATGCGGCAGTGCTTCACCCAGCTCAGCCACACGCCGGCGAGGCCCAGGAAGAGGGGTGGGCTCTCGACGATGAGATAATCGGGACGCTTGAGGAAGACAGTTCCGACCGTGGCCGATGCGAACACAAATGAGAAATAGCTCGAGAGCCGGCGCAGCAAATCGGCCTTCTGCGTCGGGAAGACGAAGGTGCGGATCACGCGCACACCGTCGCGCACTTCGCGGCGCAGCACGCCGCCGTAGCCGGGGTAGATGCGGCCGGTGGGGTAGTTCGGCATCGCGGTGAGCACCGTGACCGCGTGCCCCCGCCGCCGGAACGCCGCGGCCAGGGCGGACCACCGACCCTGCGGCGCCCCGACCTCGGGTGGGTAGTACTGCGTCAGGATCGTGAGCTTCACGGCCGGGGCCGCCCGTTCAGGGCGGCGCGGTAGATGGCGAGGACCTGCTGGGTGATCAGCCGCTCGTCGAGATGGCGGACCGCCTCGCGCCCTGCGATCCGCCCACCGCGCGCGAGCACGCGCGCCAGCGCCGCGGCGATGGTCTCGGGCCGGTCGTCGGCGCACACCTCGCAGCCGGCGACGCCGTGGAGGCGCTCGACGACGTCACCGACGGGGACGGAGACGATGGGGAGGTTGCAGGCGAGGGCTTCCTTGACGGCATTCGGGGAGCCTTCCTGCCGCGAGGTGAAGACCAGGGCGTCGCACGCGCCCATGTAATAGGGCATCTCGGCGTGCGGGACGCCCCATCCGAGGACGAACCGCACGGGGAGTGTCCGGCTCAGGATCTCGACCGCCTGTTGGGCCAGCGGGAAGCGCTTGCGCGGTAGGTGCGGATTCCCCACAAACAGGACGAGCCGCTCGTCGGCGGGGAGGCCGAGGCGGACGCGGGCCGCTGCGCGCGGGACCGGCCGGAAGAGGTCGAAGTCGATCCCCGACGGGACGACGTGCGCGGGCACGCCGTGGCGCAGGTACCGTCGCATGTGGGCGGAGACGACGATGACGGCGTCGGCGCGGCGCGCGACCCACTGGCAGAAGCGCTGGAGCATCCGGCCCGCCGCGGTGAGATGCCCGTCCCGGCTGCTGAGGTTCCCCAGCAGGTCGCACCCCCGGAACGTGACGACGAGCGGCAACTGCTTGGGGAGTGCGAGGAGCGCGCTCTGGCCGGTCTGCGCGTGCACAAGGTCGAACCGCTCCCGCGCCAGCCGCCGCCGCACGCGCAGCCATGCCGAGCCGTAGTTCAACGGATTGCTCTCGCCGCGGAAGGGGAACACTTCGACGTCCACGCCTGCGGTGCGGAGAAACGCGGCCTGGCGGGCGACGAACTGGGCCGTCCCCCAGGGCACGCGGGGCCATTCCGTCGTGACCATCAGGACGCGCAGCGTCTGGGCGGTCACGCGGTGCTGTCCGCGTGCTCGGGCTCGTCGGCAGACCGGCCCCAGCCGAACATCCTCATGCGCGCGAAGCGCCCGCGCACCGACTGCTGCCAGCGGTAGCCTCGCTCCGCAAGGTCGCGGGCCCGCGTGAGCCAGCGGTAGCGGCTACGCACCCAGACCTGTTTCGTCGTGTCGAGCTCGGCCCCGAATTTGGTCTTGAAGTCCCCCAGCCCCATCAGGTCGAAGGTCGTGCATCCCGCGGCCATCGCCCGAGTCATGACCGTCCAGGTCAGGAGCTCCGTGGGCCGAAACCAGCGGTGCGCCGTGCGGTGCGCCCACGACCACAGCAACAGTTCCCGGCCATCCATGGTAAAAAGCCCCGTCGCGATGTTGACGCCGTCGGGCAGGTAGACCGAGATCGCAAGCAGCTTCCCCGCCGCCCGCATGTGCCGGAACAACTCGCGCGCCCGATCCTCGCCGAAGGACACCGAGTGGCCACCGCGCACGAAGACCTCGCGCAGCTGGGCGTAGTGCTCGGCTACGAAGGCTTGGTCCTCCTCGAAGCGCGCCACGAGCCCGAGCTTCGTCGCGCGGCGGATGTTGCGACGGGCGCTCTCCTTCAGCGCCTTCATCATCCGCGCCTCGTCGCCCGGGTAGAGCCGGGCGCGGTAGGTGGGCGCCGATTCGCCGCGAAAGCTGAGCGCCTGCATCGCCCGGGCATCGAGATGGCCGCTCACCAGCTCGACGTGATGGACGCCGTGGCGCCGCTCGAGGAACGACACCAACGCGCCGACGAGCTCCTCGGTCGAGACGTGCCGCGGATCGAATACCGGGCCCATCTCAGGGGTCTGCCAGCCGGGCAGGGGCGAGCCGTACAACCGCAGCAGGCCCATCCGGACGAGCAGTCCCGGGATGGCGCCGACGATCGCGCCGTCTCGCTGGAACACGAGATACAACGGCGTGCCGCAGCCGCAGCCTTGGAGCCACTCGATCCACGCCCGCGTGTGGACGATGCGGCGGTTCTCGAAACGAGCGACCAACTCGTCCCAATCGTGCCGCTCGAGCGCCGTGGCTTCCCGGACGAGGAGCATTTCAGTCCGCCGGCTCGAATGCCCGAGTCCGCACGCGCACGTACTCCCGGTACAGCAGGGGGAGGCCGGTGCGGGCGAGGCCCTTCAGGCGTCGCACGAGCAAGATGCGGCGCCAGCCGCGGAACCGGGCCAGCTCCGCCAGACGCTCGGGCGGCGTGCCGGCCTTCGGGCAGTAACGGCCGAGCACCCAGCACCCGCCGACGCAGCGCGGCCGCAGCCAAGGCTCGGACGTAAATAGGTACGCGAGGCCGGCCTCGGCGGCGGACTCGAGGACCTCCCGGGAGATATCCCCGCCGGGGACCGCGGCCGCCGTGCACGGCGCCCCCAGCAGTTGCGCGAGGATATCGCCGCTCACGCGCCATTCCTCCACCATGCGCTTGGGGGGCTGCTCGTTGAAGATGTCCGGATGCGTGTGTGAGTGGCTGCCGAGCAGGTGCCCGGCACTCTGCAGGTAGCGCAGGTCGGGCACCGTGAGGAAACGCCGGCTGCCGATCAGCCGTGTGATCACGAAGAAGTGCCCGCGCCAACCGCGCCGGGCGAGCTCGTCGGCCGCCGTGAGCGCGCTCTTGCCGCCGTCGTCGAACGTGATCAGCAGGTGGCGGCCCGGGCGCGCGAGGTCCACGCTCTCGACGAGCCGCGGCGAGCCTGCCGACCCGATGGCGTCGAGGTGCCCCTGGAAGGCGGCCGTGCTCAGCTTGTAGGGCATGGCGGCGGGCCGCTGGAACCCCGAGTCGCCCGGATCGTCGGTGACGTCGTGGTAGGTGAACGTCGCCAACTCGGCCAATGTGCTCATCGGGCGGGTCTGGGGGTCGCGGCGGTCCATCAGGCGGTCACCGGGAGAGAGGGATCATCGCCGGATCGCGGCGGTTGCGGCGCGGCTGGAGCACGTGGTGGAGCACGCCGCGAAACGTGCCGAACCCGTAGCTGAAGTGCAGGGTGGGGAACACCGCTGCCAGCGCGAGGGCGCAGCGCCAGCCGGTGTGGCGCACGGCACCGGCCACGCAGCCGAGAACGGCCACGACGTACGAGCCCGCGATCGCGGCGCCAGCCACGCGGGCCGCGTGGAACCAGGGCCCCAGGGCGGCGGTGCCGGCCAGGCTGAGCAGAAACAGGCCCGGGACGAGCTGCCGCAGCGTCATGACGCGGTCGAGCTTCTTCGCGACGAGCGGCTTGTAGTAGCCGTACTGGTAGTACATGCGCGCCACGTCCCGCAGCCAGCGCCGCGCGAAATAGTAGGACAGGACCTCTGGCAGCAGCAGGATGCGGCCGCCGTGCTTGATGAGCCGCAGGTTGAACTCGTCGTCCTGGTTGCGGACCAGCTCCTCGTCGAACAGGCCGATCCGCTCGAACACCTCACGGCGGAAGCAGCCGAACGGGACGCTATCCACCCAGCGGGGCGCGCCGACGCCGATGCGGAAGTACGCGTTGCCGACGCCGAAGGGGTGCGACAGCGCGACGGCAATGGCCCGGGCGACGGCCGTGCCGTCGGCCGGGAGGGTCACGATGACGCCCCCGACGTTGTCCGCGTCGCTGGCCTGGAGCGCCTCAACGAGGCCGGGGAGGTACTCCCGCGGGTAGACGACGTGCGCGTCCATGCGCACGACGATCTCGCCCGTCGCCGCGCGGATCGCCATGTTGAGCGCCGCAGGCGTAATGCGCCGGCGGTTCTCCAGGAGGCGGATCGCCGCGTGACGGTCGGCGCGCCGCGCGACGATGTCCCGCGTGCGGTCCTCGCTCATCCCGTCCACGACCAGGATTTCGAGGCGGTCGAGCGGATACGCGGTCGCCAGGATCGAGTCCAGGCAGGCCCCGATGTAGCGCTCCTCGTTCCGGCACGGGAGGATGATCGAGACGAGCGGATGATGGTTGGCGATCACCAGGCGAGTCCAAACTCGCGCAGCCAAAGCTCCAGGCCGAGCGCCGTGATGACGCGCTGGTACAGCCCGCCGCGACTCAGCGTGCCGCCACTGGCGCGGTCGCGAAAGGCGCGTAGCCACCGACCGAGCAGCACCCCGTCCAGCACGCCGCGTGTGCGGGCGGCAGGGCCGTGCAACAGATCGTAGAGCGCCACGTGGAAGTCCGGGGGCACCATCACATCGAGCGGGATCTGGAAGCCGTGCTTGGGGTGATCGGCGACCATGCGGGGCAGCCAGCGGGTGGCGAGCTCCCGCAGCACGCGCTTCCCCGTGCGGCGGCCCGTCTTGAGTCGATGCGGCAGGGCAAGCCCCAAGTCCACGACGCCTTCGTCCAGCAGCGGCACGCGGACCTCGATGCTCGCCCGCATGCTCATCATGTCCACCTTGCGCAGCATGTCGGACGGCAGGCTCACCGCGAACAGGCTCTCGGTGAGCCGGCGCGACAGCGCCTCGAGGTCACCCGGCTCCGTCGCCGGCCCGCCCTCGTACAGGCGGTACACGGGTGCCAGTCCGGCGCGGGCGTCGGCGGGCATGAGCTCGGCCTTCTGGTCCTCGTTCAAGTAGTTCGCCAACCCCGCGAGCAGCACCGCCGGCTCCTCGCGACCCGCTTCCGCGAGCGCCGCGGCCTTCGAGACCTGGCGCCCGACGTCCCGGGTCCATCCGGCGAGGCGGCTCCCTGCCCCCCGCGTGGCCTGGCGCACCCACTCCGGTAGCCGCATCAGCTGCACCAGCCGGTTCAGGCGCCAGAAGCTGGGATAGCCGCCGAAGGCCTCGTCCCCCCCGTCGCCGGAGAGCGTGCAGATGATCCCACGCTCGCGAATCGCCCGCGAGATCCAGTAGGTCGGGATCAGGCTGGTGTCGGCGAACGGCTGGTCAAAGTGCCGCAGCAGGTCGAGGACCGCGTCCGGGGAGAGCGTGTGGTCGGCGAGGTCGATGACGTGATGCTGCGTGCCGCAGTGGCCTGCCACTGCGAGTGCAACGGGAGTCTCGTCGTCTCCTGCGTCCGGAAAACGGACGTTGAATGTGGCGGTCGGTCGCGGGCTCGAGCGCCGGTGCGCCGCCACCACGAGCGAGGAATCGATGCCACCGGAGAGGAGCGCGGCCACCGGAACGTCGGCGACGGCTTGGCCCCGTACCGCCCGGAGCAACAGGTCCGCCGCCTCGTCCGCCGCCTGGGGCAGCCGGCGCGCCGGGTCCGGACGCGTGGCGACCTGGTGGAACGTGCCCGCCTGCACTCCCTCGCGCGAGATGCGGAGCGTCGTCCCGTGCGGGAGCGCCCGCACGTTCGCGAAGCCCGTAGCCGGCTCCGGGACGTAGCCGAGCCCGAGGTAGTCGAAGCAGGCCTGCCGGTCAAGCTCGGGGCGGAACCCCGCCAGCGCGGCAATCGCCTTGATCTCGCTGGCGAAGACCCACTGCCCATCCACCGTCGCGAGGAACAGCGGCTTCACCCCGAAGCGGTCGCGCGCGAGCAGCAGCGTGCACCGGCGACGGTCGTACAGCGCGAACGCGAAGATCCCCCGGAGCCGCTCGACGAACCGCTCGCCCTCCTCCTCGTACAGGTGCACGAGCACTTCCGTGTCGGAGGTGCCCCGGAACGCATGGCCGCGGCGTTGCAGCTCGGCGCGTAGCTCTCGGTGGTTGTAGATCTCGCCATTGTAGACCACGCGGACGCCGCCGTCCTCGTTCGACATTGGCTGCCGGCCGGTGGGGGACAGGTCGATCAGAGCGAGGCGGCGGTGTACGAGCTCGCAGTGCGCGTCGGCGAAGTGGCCCTCGCCGTCAGGGCCGCGGTGCGCCAGCAGGCGTGCGGCCCGCTCGTGCCAGGCCGGCGCCGGAGGCAGCGCGACAGGGTGGAACCGCCCGGCTAGGCCGCACATGGGTGCTGCGGCGGCTTGCGACACGTCGCCTCGACCACGTTGCCGCGGCGCACCGCACGGATCTCCGTGGCGCCGAGCGCGGCGAGCGAGCGCCGAATCTGGCCGGCCGTGCGCAGCCGCTTGTAGTAGTCGGTGAGCTCGTCGTAGGTGTCGAGTCGGCACCAGTCTTCGTGCTGCTCCCGGGTCAACTCCGGGTGCACGTGGCAGTAGGCGAGGCACGGGGAGACGCGGCTCAAGAGCATCTGCAGCGACCGGGCGCGCCGCACGGCCCAGTGGAGCGGGAAGAACACATCCACGAGAGCGTCGGTGATGCGTTTCGCGCGCGCCGCAGGCAGCCGCTTGAGGATCACTCGGTAGAGAGGCGCGAGCTTCGTGAGTCGGGACAGGCTCCATGTGTAGTGGTCGATCACCAGCAGGCCGCCCGGCGCGAGCATCCGCCACAGCGCGCCGATGCTCTCCTCGGGGGAGGGCGTGTGCTGCAGCACCCCGATGCACAGCACTATGTCGAACGCCCCGGGAGGGAAGGGCATCGCGCGGATATCCGCCTGGGCGACGACGTAGTTGGGCCGGTCGCCGATGTTGCGGCGATTCGCCTCCACGGCGGTGCTCAAGTCGATGGCGTGCACGAAGGCACCGGCCCGCACCAGCAGCTCGGTGAACCGACCCGCGCCGCACCCCGCTTCGAGCACGCGAAGGCCCGCGAGCCGGTCGAGGGGCACGCCGGTGCACCGCTCGAGCCGGATCTGCGACAGGCGCGCGCCGGTGCGGCTGTCGAGCTGCGTCTGGGCGTGCAGGTTCCACTGCAGCCCGAACGCCTCGGCGTAACCGTCGGAGGCCACGAAGCGTGGGATGCCGCGGACCACCGGCACGCACTCTCCGACGCCGGAACACAGGGCGGCCCCCTCGTGCCGGAGCGCCGCTCCGGTGCGCGGCGAGACGAAGCCGATCATCTCGTCGGCAGTCGTCCTCTGGTCTGCTGCGGTCGGTTTCACAGGTGCCACGATAGGTTTCTGCGCATTCACGAATCGATCTCCCTGCAGAACCCGTACGGCGGGCGCCGATCCCCTAACCCGCGGCTTGAGCGACAGTTAGACGCGCCGCCCGGCGCAGGAATGGGGCCGCGTGTAGCAGGAGTGTTACACAAGCGCCCGCCCTGAGCGCCGGAGACCGTCAGCGACAACTGCGGGCGGCCTCGGCGCCGCCACGCGGCACGCGCTGGCGACGGCGTAGGCGAAGACGACCCACAGGAGCTTCGAAGCCATCCAGTTGCCACTCATGTTCGCCATCAACACGCTGACGGTCAGCGCCAGCGGCAGGACGCGCTCGGGTCCCGCCCGGGCCAGCCACGCGGCGCGGACGCACAGCCCGACGCCGATGCAGAACACAATTGCCCCCAGGAGACCGGTGGAGCTGAGGGTTTCCAGCAGGAGGTTATGCGTGTCTCGACGGCTCAAACGATAGCCCTCGCGGACCGACAGCTCGTACTGGTTGTTCTCCGGCCCCCACCCGAAGAGCGGCTTCTCGATGACCATCTGCGCGACCGTGGGATAGACGTTCTCCCGTCCCGCCATTCTTCCGGACTCCGTCGTCTCGCGTAACCGGTTCCGCATCACCGGTGTCTGGTAGGCTCCCCAGAGGAGAGCGGCGAGGCCGAACAGGGCCAGGATGCCGTGGCGCACCCGCTGCCAGGCGGTCTGCCCTTGTGACAGCGCGAACGTCGCGAGCCCCGCAACGAGCGCGACGAGCCCGCCGCGGGAGCCCGTCTCGATCGCCGCGTAGGCAATCAGCGCGCAGCCGGGCAAGACGAGGAGGCGGGGACGCAGCACGGCGCGCGCCCGGGCGTACCCCAGGCCGAAGAGCGCGATCAGTCCTGCCGACAGGAACATGGCGGCGTTGTTCTCGTTCTGGCCGAAGGCGGTGAGACGCTCACCCCCTGTCCACACCATGGTGGCGGTGCGCCCGACCCCGAGCATCGGCAACACCGCGCGCACCAAGCAGGCACCGGCGAACGTGAGCAGGGCGCCTGAGGTGACCGATTCGTCCTCGAGCACGTTCGACGCGGCCCAGAAGACCAAGGCGCTCTGGAAGATCAGCAGAAAGAGGTGCAGGACCTCCCCGGCGTCGTTGAGGAAGTTGAGGCTCGTGGCGAGCGCGAAGACGAAGAGGTAGCCAAGGAACCACCACACGGGCAGCGGCACGCGACCGAAGCAGCGCCGGGGCTGGAGCAGCGCGGTCGCGAGGAAGATCGCTCCCGCAAGGGTGGGGATCTCGACCGGAAGCGTCTGACGGTTGGGCAGCTCGAACGGGATCGCGGCCAGGACCGTGTAGAGGCCCAGCCGCACGATCCCTTTCACGGCGGGACGTCCGTCAGCCACGGCGCAGCCCCCGCCACATCTCCACCCCGCGGGCGAGCACGCGGCGCCGCGGCTCCGCCGGCAGGCCGGCGACGAGCGCCACGGCCAGCAGCAGGGTGAAGCTCATCGCGACGAGCCCCGCCCACGCGAACCAGTTCGGCGCCCGGACCCGCTCGCCCAGCACGCCGGTCGCCGCGAACAGGAGGGCGCTGACGACTGCCGGGCGGGCGATGGGCCGAAACGGCACGCGACGCGGTCCGCCGAACGAGGCGCTGAGGAGCGCCGGATACGCGATGCTCTGAGTGCCCCGTCCGACGAGCAGGCCGAGACACACGCCCACCATCCCGAGCGAGGGCGTGAGTGCGAGGGCGATCCCGACGATCAACACCGCCGCGACCACGCTCACGATCACCCGGGGCCGCGGCTGCAGCGCCGCGTCCAGCAGGTACGCGTCACTGCGGACGAGGGCGGTCTGGACCGTCACGAGGACGGTCAGGAGGTTCACCCAGAACCCGGCGTAGAGCTGTTCGCCAACCCAGAGGCCGAGGAAGGAGCGGTTCCAGAGCAGGATGGTGGCACCGACCGTCGTCGCGAAGAGCCAGGTGAGGGTGAGCAGCTCCCGTCGCAGCTGGGCGGCGCGCTCGAACTGGCGCTGGCCGAGCAGCCCGCCCAGGCCGGGCATCGCCGATCCGACAGTCAGGAAATGCAGGCCGAGAGCGAGCCGGGCCGCGTACCCGGTCAGCACGTAGGTCGTCACCACGGACGACGAGACGACGGCGCCGAGGATCACGGCGTCGCTCGCGAGGGATAGTTTGGCGATCAGCTCGCCGCCCGCGAGCCAGGCGCTCATCGTCAGCAGAGTGCCGACTTCCGCCCGCGTGGGACGCGCCACGCCGAACCAGGGCACGTAGCGTCGGGCGAGCGCCCAGAAGCAGATCCCCGTGAGCGCGCCGAGGGCGAGCTGGGCACCCGCCACGCCGGCGAGGCCGAATCCCCGGGTGAGGGCGAGGGCCATGAGGACGCCCCCGATGATGTTGAGCCCGGCCTGCAGGCCCATTCGCCGGTAGCCGAGGTTCATGCCGCGCAGCACGGACTCGGGGACGGCGGCGAGACCGCCGAGCAGGAAGCCCGCCACCAGCAGCGCTGCGGTCAGGTGCACTGCGGGCCGCAGCGCGGGGCCCACCTTGGTCACGATCGGGGCGACCCAGACCAGGGCGGCGCCGATCCCCGCGACGATCGGCAGGAAGGCGAGCCACACGGCGAGCGCGCTGCCGACGGCGCGTCGGTGGCCCGCAGGGTCGTCGATCGCCTGGCGGGCGGCGACCACGAGCCGCAGCGCTTCGGTGGGCCGTCCGTCGGTCGCCGAGATATATCCGATGAGCCGGCCGAGCATTTCCCACACGCCGAATAGCGAGCGGCCCAAGCCGTCGACGAGGATCGGCGTGACGACGAGGCCGACGAGGAGCCTGGCACTGTAGTCGAGCAGCGACTGCAGGGCGTTGAGCGACGCTCGCCGCGTCAGCGTGGGGGGCGCGGGGCGCGCGGGTGGAGCGGCGGGCGGAGCGTCGACGGCGACGCCGGGGAGGTCAGCGGGCAGGAACGGTCACCTCCAGCGCCGCGAGCAGGCGCTCACTGAGCCGCTCGCTGGGCTCGTCGCTGGTCTCGAGCGTGAGCAGCGGCGGGCCGCCGCAGGCCGTGAGGCCGGCCAGCACGCGGTCGGTTGCCGCCCGGTACGCGGCCGAAAACCCGGCAATCTCCCGGAGGCTGCGATCCTTCATCAGATGCGGCTTGTCGCGCTCGCGGATGCGGGAGGCGAGGACTGGATCCGGCGCGTCCAGCAGCACCACCGCGTCCAGGGTCCGGGCCCAGCGGCGCAGCGTGTCCCACCACCACCGCTTGGCCCCGCCGTTCCGGAGCCGCTGGTGCCCGATCACCTGCAGCCAGCTGAGGGTGTACACGGGCCCTTCGTCCAGCACGACCAGCCTATGACCGTTGCGGCCCGGCCTGACTAGGGACGCATGCAGGGCGTCGAGGCGCGCGAAGTGCTTGACCTCGTCCCATGCCACCACGCCCGTCTCGCGGTACAGCGCCAGCGCCTCCGACAGTTGGCGGATAGCGCTGCGGGCGAGCAGCACGGTGGGCACTTCCCACATCGAACCGAGAACGGCCTTGCCCTGCGCCTCGAGCTGCAGCGCGAGCGTCGTCTTACCCACTCCGGCGGGGCCCACCAGTTCGATCACCGTCGGCGGCCGCGGCACCCTCACACCTCCGCCCAGATGAGCGCCTTCAGGTCCGCCAGCACTGCGGGCAGCGGTCGCCCCGCGTCCACCAAGTGGGCGCCGGTCCCGCTCCAGTCCGTCTCCCAGATGATGCGGGAGCGTGCCCGCACGTAGTCGGCCGGCTCGTCGGTCTTGCGCTGCACGGCGAGCTCGGGCTCCACCATCAGCACGACGACCGCGTCGGGGACCGTGATCTGGCGGTAGTACCACTGTTCGGCGCGCAGCAGGCGGCGCGCCAGTGGCGTGTCGCGCCCGTGCCCGAGCAGCCGCGGGATCTCGGGCCCCACGAGCAGCCGGTTCTGCGGGGTTGGGTAGCGCTCACACAGCGCAATGCCCCCCGCCGCAGCGAAGCGGCGGGCTGTCGTAAACAGGCGATAGCGGTCGCGCGCCGTGCATACGAGGCGCAGCAGCTCGAGCAAACCAGGCCCGCCGGTACCACGTTCGTCGGCGCCGCCGTTCAGCGCGCGGCCGAGGGCGCGGCGCACTTTCAGCAGACCGCCGATCACGAGGGTCGTGAGCGAGCGCGGTGGGCGCCCGAGGTGGGCCGTCGTCACGTCGAACTGCGGGCCGAGCCACCGGGACAGCTCGGCGACACAGGTGGACTTGCCGGCGCCGTCGCCGCCGAGCAGGGCCACTACCGTCCCGCCGTGCGCGAGGCGCAAGCCCCGGGCGCGGGGGAGCAGGCCCAGCCGGCGTCCGACTCGCCGGGCGAGCAGGGCGAAGGGCGGCCGGTACGCGTACGGCCGCAGCCGCCGGTGCAGGCTGAGGCGCAACCACACACGCGGCCACGGGGACGCCCCGGGCCGCAGCGAGCGGGCGCAGGCATCGAAGAACGCCGTGTCTACGGTGGGAAGCAGTTCCGCCAGCCGTGCCTCGAGCCGTCGCCGGTCCACCTGGGCAAGCAGGTAGGCGAATTCCGTCTGCGCCTCCCCGAGCCAGCTGGGAGGCCACGGCGCGACGAGGTCCGGCACGCCGTAACGCTGCACCATACGCAGTACGAAGATGAGGAACTCGAGCTCGGGCGCTGGCACCGCGAACGGAGAGCGGGGGACGGCGGACTCGAGCACCGCCCGCTCAATGGGGAGTTGGTAGACGGTCGTCCAGTAGCCGCCAAGGATCAGCCGGACGTGGACGTGGATGTGAACCAGCGTGTGCTGCCCGACGTCGTACCCGAACCAACTCGCCGTGCCGGGGATGTAGGCTTCGGGCGGCGGCACCGCGGGCTTGAAGCCGAGGCGGTCGAGCGCGCCCTCCAAGCGCTCCACCCAGGCTGGATCGACGAGCAGATCGACGTCGCCCACGCCACTCTGCCAGCGCGTCCGCTTCCAGTGCCCTTTCCACTGGCAGGAGACGACCCCCTCGGCGGCGAGCGCTTCCCCGAGCTGTTCGAGCAGCGTCGGCGCCGCCCTGGTCACCTGGCGATCGCGCAGCTGCAACATCAGGCCGTCACCCGCGCTGTGCCTGCCTCCTCCATAATGCGCCGCGCCTCCGGCAACTCCGGCGGCAGCGGGAACTCGCGGCGCCCCAGCAGTGCCGTCCCCAGCATCCACGCGGTCCGCGCGATGAGCGCGAGATCGTAGCCGAGCGAGGCCCGGCGCACGTATACGAGGTCGAGCGCCAGCTTCAGCGGGAGCAGTCGTTCGGCGTACGAGCGCTCGGGATCGCTCCCCTCGAGCTGCGCCTCGCCGTGTGTGTAGGCGTAGATGCTCCCCGGACAGGTGAGCCCGGGTGGCACGCGGAACGTCTCGTGGTGGAGCGGCGCGTAGAACAGCTCCACCATGCGCGGGTCCTCGGGGCGGGGGCCCACGATCGACATGTCGCCGCGCAGGATGTTGAGCAGCTGCGGCAGCTCGTCGAGCTTGGCGCGCCGCAGGAAGCCGCCGAACGGAAACACCCGCGGGTCGCCGAGCGGGGTGATGACGCTGGCGGAGGCGTCGCCCACGCGCATCGTGCGGAGCTTGTACATCGTGAATCGCCGATTGTGCAGTCCGATCCGCTGCGCGGGGTAGAAGACGGGGCCGGGCCCGGCGAGCCGGATGCCGACGGCGCATACGGCGAGGAGCGGCGCGACGGCAACCAGCGCCACACCCGAGACCACGACGTCGAGGACGCGCTTCGCACTCACACGCGGTGATTCCGCAAGACGTCCAGCACCCCTTCGATCACGTCGCTCACGTCCTGGTCGGTCAGCGCGGGATTGAGGGGCAAGCTCAGCAGCCGCTGATAATTGCTGCATGCCACCGGGAAGCTGGCGGGCGTGAAGCCGTACCTGTCGCGGTAGTACGGATGGAGGTGGATCGGGATGAAGTGCACCGACGTCCCGATGTTCCGCTCGGCGAGCTCCTCGATGAACCGGTCGCGGCTGATGGTGAGCGCCTCGAGACGGAGGCGCAGCGCGTAGAGGTGCCACGCGTGCTCCACCTCGGGCCGCGTCACCGGGAGCTCGAGGGCCGGCTCGTCGAGGAAGGCGCGGTTGTACTGGCTCACGATCTCCCGGCGGCGCCGCTGGAACTGCTCCAACTTGCGCAGCTGGCACAGCCCCAGCGCGGCCTGGATGTCCGTCATGTTGTACTTGAAACCCGGCAAGACGACCTCGTAGAACCAGCCGCCACCTTGGTCGTAGCGCTTCCACGCGTCGCGGCTCATCCCGTGCAGGCTCACCACCCGCGCTTGGGCGAGAAACTCGGGGTCGGCGGTAAGCATCCCGCCCTCCGCGGTCGTGAGGTTCTTGATCGCGTAGAAGCTGAAGGCGACGGGGTTGCCGCCGCCGCCGATGAGCTGGCCCTTGTAGCGGGCCGGGAGGGCGTGCGCCGCGTCCTCGATGATCGCCAAGCGATAGACCCTGGCGAGCGCGCGCAGCGCGTCCAGATCGACCGGGTGGCCCGCGTAGTGCACGGGCAGGATCGCCCGGGTGCGAGGCGTGATCGCGGCCTCGACCTCGCCGGCGTCGATGTTGAGCGTGTCAGGCTCCACGTCCGCCAGCACGGGCCGCGCGCCCACATGCTCGATCACGTTCACGGTTGCCGTAAACGTCATCGGCGTGGTGATCACCTCGTCTCCGGGGCCGATGCCCAGCGTCTTGAGCGCAGTGTGCAACGCGGCCGTGCAGGAGCTGAGCGCCAGCGCCCCGGGTGCCTGCAGGTAGGTCGCAAACTCGGACTCGAACCGCTTGGCCTTCGGCCCGGTCGTGATCCACCTCGAGCGGAGCGTGTCCACGACCTCCCGGATCTCTTCCTCGCCGATCGTCGGCGTGGAGAAAGGCAGGAAGGTGCTGCGCCGCGCCGATACCGAGCCGACTGTCATCGCTCCGCTCCCCCGGGTCATCGCCCGATGTCCGTCAGGTCAGACGGGTTCACACTGTGGGGCGAAGCGAACGCACGTCACATGCGCGAGTGAGCGAGTCGCGGACCGCTTGGGGGGCAAGCACTTAGCGGCGGGGTCCTGGTTGTGACGCCCCCGCGCTGACACGCCTGCGTTACAGATGTGCGTGAGCCGTGCGACGTTTTAAACGGGCGGGGCGACCCTAGGGATGCGGCAGGACCGGGAGGTCCAGCTCAAAATAGAACCGCGTCCCCAAGCTCCCGGTCTCGACTCGCAGCCTGGATCCCAACGCGGCGACCAGCTTGCGTGTGATCGCGAGGCCAAGCCCCGTGCCCGAGAAGCAACTATCAGCGCGAGCGCGGGCGCGGCGGAACGGCAGGTACAGGCTCTCCAATGCCTGGGGGGGGATGCCGGGGCCGGTGTCGCGCACCGAGAACTCGATGCGCGTCGGCCCCGTGGCCGCGCAGCTGATGTCCACGCTCCCTTGGTCGGTGAACTTGAGGGCGTTGGTCGTGAGGTTGAGGAGCACCCGACTCAGCGCCACGGGGCGGCCCAGCCGGCGGTCCGGCTCTGCCGCGCTGAGGCGGATCAGGAGGCCCTTTTCCTCGGCCATGGGCCGTGCGATGTCGGCGGCCGACTCCAGCAACTCGCTCAGGGAGAGCGGCGCGGGCTCGCTGTCGGCGAGCTCTTGGCCGTCGTTGGCCAGGTCGAGAGCGTCGTTCACCAGCCCGCTCAGCCCGAGCGCGGCGCTGTAGATGAGCCCAAGCTGGCGGTGCTGCGTCTTGTTGACCTCACCGCTCCGGCCGCTGTGCAGCGTTTCGGCGAGGAACAGGATCGCCGAGAGCGGGCTGCGCAGGTCGTGCGCGGCATCGACGAACAGCTCGAGCGCGTCCGCCCCGGTGAATCCCTCGTGCAGCTGCAGTCCGTGCTTCTGCGCCAGGGCGAGCCGCACCTGTTCGAGGCCCGTCAGGGCGTCGAGGATGTCGGACGGCGGCGTCTGGGAGCGGCCCTCGGCCCAGCACCTGAGGAGCTCGGTGTGCAGCATCTCGACGAGCCGCTGCCCCAGTTGCGCGGAGGGACGGGGCAGGAGCATCGACACGAAATCGGGGTGCCGCCGGACCACGGCCAGGGCGATGGCGGCGAGCAGCGAGGTCGCGGCATCCGATTGGGCGACGTCCACCGCTTCGTCCCGCAGCCGGCGTGCGACCCGCTGGGTCACGACGGTGATGACCGACGCGTGGACCCCGGCCAGGGGCTCGCTGCTGCCGTCCAACGTCAAGCCGGTCGGGGTCGTGCGCTTGGGCAGGCTCGGTGCCGGGGTGCGGGACGGCGCGCTCATTCGTCGGTCGCGTTCGCCAGCGAGTCGCGGTGCAACTGGTACCGCTCCATCAGCCGGTAGAACGTCGTCCGGTCCAACCGCGCCATGCGGGCCGCTTTGGAAAGGTTGCCACCGGCCCGAATCACGACCTTGGTCAGGAAGCGGCGGTCGAACTTGGCGAGCAGAGATTCGCGCGCGACATAGTAGCCGTCGTCGGCGAGAGCGCTGTCGGCCGCCGCCTCCGGCTCCGGCTGCGCGGTGTCACCCAGGAACGGGATGTCCTCGGGCCGGACCTTGGCTCCCGGCTCGAGCAGTACCGCGGCGTGCTCAATCACGTTCTGCAGTTCCCGCACGTTGCCCGGCCAGGCGTAGGCTCGGAGCGCCCAGATCGCTGCCTTGGTGAGCTTGGGCGCCGGCAGGTTCGCGCCGCGGTGCGCCTTCCAGAAGCACTCGAGAAAGTGATTCGCCAGCAGCGGGATGTCTTCCGGGCGCTCGCGCAGGGCCGGAACGTGAATCGGCACGACCCGCAGTCGGTAGTACAGATCCTTGCGCAAGGCCCCGGCGCGCACCGCTTGCTCGGGGTCGCGGTTCGTGGCGGCGATGAAGCGCACGTTCACGACGGCGTCCGTCGTTTCACTTCCCACGCGCCGCACGACGCCATCCTGGATCACGCGCAGCAGCTTGGCCTGGATCGGCGCCGCCATCTCGATAAGCTCGTCCAGGAACAACGTGCCGCCGTTCGCCATTTCGAGCAGGCCGGACTTGTCACGGACGGCGCCGGTGAAAGCGCCCTTCACGTGTCCGAACATCTCCGACTCGAGCAGCGACTCGGGCAGCGCAGCGCAATTCACCGCGACGATCGGACGGATGTGACGCCGGCTGTGCGCGTGGATGAACTGCGCGACGAGCTCCTTGCCCGCGCCGCTCTCGCCGGTGATGAATACCGACGCGTCGGTCGCCGCCACCTTGCGTGCCAGCTCGATCGCCTGGCGGAACAGCGGCGCGGTGCCGAGCGCCATCACGCGATCGCTGGTGTTGGCGCCGGTGTGGCCGGGCGGTTCCTGCGCGCGGGTCTCGCGCGCGACCACGACGGCGTGGGCGGCGCGGCCGATCAAAATCTGCAGCTGCGTGCCGGTGAACGGCTTGGGGAGATAGTCCCACGCGCCCGCACGCAGCACCTCGAGGCTCGATTCGACACTCGGCTTGCCGGTGATGACGATGGCGATCGTATCCCGGTACGTGGCGAGCGCGGCCTTGAGCAGCTCTATCCCCGGCACCTCCGCCATGTAGAGATCGATGAGGACGATGTCGAACGCGCGCCGCTTCAGGGTCTCGAGGGCCTCGCCCCCGCGGCCCGAAGTGGTGACGTGGTATCCCTCGGCGCCGAGCACGCTGGCGCAACTCTCGCGCAGCGTGCGCTCGTCGTCGATCACGAGCACGCGGACGCTTTGGCGGACCGCCTCCGATATGGAGATCAGGTCTGTGAGGCTGGACGCCCCGGCAGGCGGGCCGGAACGGAGAGTCACGGCAGTCTCGTCACGAGCGATGGGCGCATGCATCGGCCACTCCTCCAAGTACGGCGTCTTCCCTCCCGTCGCTGACCAGCGCCGACGACGGCGAGGTGAGGAGGGCATGAGTTGCGGCAGTGAAGTGACACGTTTCGTACCCTCCTGTCAAGACGCAACGGCCGAACCCGAACGCGTGGAACGACCTACAGGTTGTGGCAGTTGTGTGACAGGTTTTTGCGTGGCTCCCGGGTGGCGCCGGCACGGCGCGCCCATGTACCTGCGCAGGGGGACTTTGCGCTGCCGCCCCGGTGGGGGGGTGGCGGTACCGTGCTTGCAGCAGCCTGAGGGCACCGGCGCGGGCTGTTCAAACCGCGCTACGCGTCTCACCCGAAACCCGGACCACACGCGATGCCGAGCGACCCCACCGCGGATCCCGAGCAGTCGGCGCCCGATCGCCGGCTCGTGCTCGCGGCAGCGACGGCCGCCCGTCTCGCCCCGCGCCGGGATGAAGCCCCACCGCCGGAGGACTGGCGCCGCGTCGTCACGGCGATCCGGACGTACCGGTGGCTCGTCATCGCCGTGACGGGCGTCGGCACGCTCGCAGGCATCATCGGGGCGCGGTTCCTCAAGCCGACGTACCAGGCCCGGGCCACGGTGTGGCTCGAGATCCCGGATCAGTCCGCTCACGAGCGGGACCAGGGACCGTTCCAAAGCGGGCAGCTGCTCGGCACGGCGACGGGATGGCTCGACCTGCTCCGGTCGCACGTCGTGCTCGACGATGTCGTGCGGCAATGGCGCCTCTACCTCAAGCCGCAGTCCGCCGCCGACAGCGCGGCGCTGGCGACGCTCACCGTGCCGGGCGACGTCCGACCCGGGCGTTACCGGCTCGAGGTGGCCGCCGCCGCGAACCGCTTCCGGCTGCTCGACGTCGACGCGAAGGTTGTGCTGCAGGAGGGCGCCGTTGGCGACTCCGTGGGCGCCACGCTCGGGTTCACCTGGGTCCCGCCCGCAGCGGTGCTGCGGCCCGGCGCGAGCGTTCAGTTCACGGTGGCGACGACCAGCGAGGCGGCGCAGAAGCTCTCCGAGGAGCTGCGGGTCCGCGCGGGGACGGACGGGAACTTCGTGCGCATCGAGCGCCGTGGCCCGGATGCGGCCGTCGTGACCCGGACGGTGAACGCGGTCGCGGAGCGCTTCGTGGCGGCGGCAGCGGACCTGAAGCGGCAGCGGCTCACCGAGCTCACGGCGATCCTGAAAGACCAGCTCGACCGCGCCGAGACCAATCTGCGCGCGGCGGAGCGGGGGCTCACTGCCTTCCGCGTCCGCAACGCGGTCCGCCCCTCCGAGGGTCCGGCGCAGGGGCCGGACGGTCGCCGCATCACCGCCGACCCCACCTTCGCGAGCTATGTGGATCTCCAGGTCGCGCTGGGCGCGCTGGCCCACGACCGCGAGGCGATCGCGCGCGTGGTGGCGCACGCGGCCGATTCGGGCGTCGCCGTGGACCAGCTCGCGATGATCAGCGCGGTGCAACACGCTTCCGAGCTGACGGCGGCCCTGAAAGAGCTGTCGGACCGGCAGGCCGAGCTGCGCGTCATGCGCTTCCGCTACGCCGACACCCACCCGCCGGTGCGACGCCTCGCGCAGCAGGTGGACACCCTCGCGCGGCGCGTGATCCCCGAGCTGGGCCGCGCGGTGGTCGCCGGGCTCGCGGCACGGGAGCACGAGCTGCAGCAGCGCATCGACTCCATCTCCCGCGACCTGCGGAGCGCGCCGCCTGTGGCTCTCGAGGAGGTGCGGCTCGCGCGCGACCAGGCGAACGCAGAACAGCTGTTCTCCAACCTGCAGCAGCGCTACCAGGAGGCCCGCCTGGCGGAGGTGAGCACCCTCCCGGACGTGCGCATCCTCGAGCCGGCGGTGCGGCCGACCCGCCCCGTGAGCGACACCGCGCCGCTAGTGATCATCGTCGCCTGCATCATGAGCCTCGGCGCGGGCGTGCTGGGCGCCGTGCTGCTCGAGCGCGCCGACCCGAAAGTCCGCTACCCCGACGAGGTGACCCGCGCCATAGGACTGCCGATCCTCGGCGCCGTCCCGCACGTGCAGCGGGGGAACGGAAAGCGGCGTGCGGGCGGGGAGGACGACATCGCCAAGGCCGTCGAAGCGCTGCGGGGTATCCGCCTGAATCTCCAGCACGCGTACGGCGCGGCGGGGCCGCTCCTCATCACCGTCAGCAGCCCGGGCCGCGGCGAGGGCAAGTCCTTCGTCACGTCCAACCTGGCCCAGGCATTTGCGGACGTGGGCTACCGCACGCTGCTCATTGATGGCGACGTCCGGCTGGGCGTGCTGCACCGCGCCCTGCGGGGCACGCGCCGTCCGGGGCTCACCGACCTGCTCGCGAGTCGCGCTACGGTCGACCAGGTGGTGCAGGGGACGCCGCATCAGCTGCTGTCCTTCATCGGCGCCGGCTCGCGCATGCATCGCGGCCCCGAGTTGCTCTGCTCCGTGGCGATGCCCCGCCTGATCACGGTGATGCGCCCGAGCTACGACGTCATCCTCGTGGACAGCGCGCCGCTCGCTGCCGGCGTGGACCCCTACGCCCTGGGCACGGCCACGGGGAGTATGCTGCTGGTGCTGCGCACCGGCGTCACCGACCGCACCCTCGCCGAGGCTAAGGTCGAGGTGCTCCACCGATTGCCGATCCGCGTGCTCGGCGCGGTGCTGAACGACGTGCGCCCCGGGGCCGCCTACACCTACTACTCCTATTCACTCGCGGGCTCAGAGGTGCAGGAGGAGGACCCGGGAGGGGTGACCAGCGAGATCCTGCTTCCGGACCGCTCCTGACCGGCGTGAGCGTCGCCACGGCCCTGCGCCGTATGCCCCCTCCCAGCGCGCTGAACTCCGAGCGGGCGTTCGCGTGCGTGCTGGGCGATACCGACCTGCTCCGCGCGCTCAGCCTCGCCGGCATCCGCTGCGCGGTCGCGGCAGCCCCGGGGTCGCCCCCGCGCTATTCGCGCCTCGCCCGGGTGGCGCTCGACTGGGCCGATGCGTGGGAACAACCGGCGCTGCTATTGGAGCTGCTCGAGCGCTTCGGCGCCGCGCAAGCGGAGCCCCCGGTGCTGTTCTACGAGGAGGATCGCGACCTGCTGCTCGTCTCGCGCCACCGCGAGCGGCTGCGTCGCCACTTCCGCTTCGTCGTGCCCGACGCCGCCTTGGTGGAAGACCTGGTGGACAAGTGCCGGTTTCAGGCCCTGGCGCAGCGGCTCGATCTGCCGGTCCCGGCGGCGCGCGCGCTCGACCCGCGCACCGACCCGGTGCCGCTCGACCTCCGATTCCCGGTGGCGCTCAAGCCGCTGGTGCGGCGGGGCGAGCGGTGGGACCCGATTGCCGCAGGGGCCAAGGCGCTGCGGCTCGACTCACCGCTGACGCTCGTCACCCTCTGGCCGCGCTTGGCGGTCGCAGACGTCCCGGTGCTGCTCCAGGAGCTGATTCCGGGTCCGGAAACCCGCGTCGAGAGCTACCATGTGTACGTCGACGAGCGCGGCGACTTGGTCGGCGAGTTCACCGGACGCAAGATCCGCACGTGGCCGCCGGAGTACGGCGACAGCACGGCGCTGGTCATCACCGATGCGCCGGACGTGACGGTCCTGGGCCGCGAGCTCGTCGGCCGGCTCGAGTTGCGGGGTGTCGCGAAGCTCGACTTCAAGCGCGCCCCCGACGGCCGCCTCTACCTGCTCGAGGTCAATCCGCGGTTCACACTCTGGCACCACCTCGGGGCGCGCGCCGGCGTGAACCTTCCGGCGCTCGTGTACGCCGACTTGGTCGGGCTCCCCCGCCCTCGCGTCCCCAAGGCCCGCGCCGGCGTCCGCTGGTGCAGTCCGTGGCGCGACGCGGTGGCCGCGCGCGCCGCCGGCGTCTCTCTCCTGAGATGGCTCCCCTGGGCGCTCGGCTGCGAGGCGAAGCGGGTCGTCGCCTGGGACGACCCGATGCCACTGCTCGGAGCCGTACTCTGGCGAAGCGTGTCCCGCGTGCGCCGCCTGGGGCGGGGGCCGCGCGCGTGAGATCGCCCGTGAGCTGGGAGGCTGCCTCAGACGACGCGGAGGCCGCTCCGGAAGGGACGGATCCAGAGGCCGGTCCCGCCCGCTTCGGCGGCCCGCAGCGCGCTGGTCGCGTGCGCCAGCAGGTCGAGCGGGTCCAGCCCGGCCGCGTGGAAATCGTCTACGCCGTGATAGCCGGCGCGGACCTTGAGCCCGTGAACGATGGCGCGTGCAGCGCCCGAGCTCTCGATCGCGCCCCTCAGCCGAGTCCCGAGGCGGAGGGCGCCGCCCGGGTCGGTATCAGGTGCGAGTACAGCGAATTCCTTTGGCCCGAGCCGGCCGATGGCGTCAGAGGCGCGGCCGGCCTGCTTCAGGCCCTGGGCGACAGCGGTGATGGCGGCGTCGCGTACGCCAGCAGGCACGTGGTCCGGCTCCCGGCTCCCCAGGTCGGGGGCGAACACCACGCAGGCGAGCGGTGCGCGGCGGCGGATCGCCCGGGAGGCGAGGTCCCGCACGCACCGCGCCAGGCCCAAGTGGTTGTAGAGCCCCGTTGCCCAGTCCACGAGCCCTTCCTCGCTGGCGCGATCGGCCGCGAACTTGGCGCGCAACTGCACCTCGAGGCGGAGCAGCAGCTCGTCGGTGTTCATCGGCAGGCCCCACACGTCGGTCGCTCCCGCGCGCAGCGCCGCGACGCGCAGCGCTCGCGAGGCGGGGCCCGCGGCGGCCAGGATGATCGGGGTTTGGGGCGGCACGCGGGACTCATCACGCAGGGCCCGCACCAGGCTGAGGACATCGATCTCGGGGAGGGCCTCATGGAGGACGATGGCGTCCGGTTGGCGCGCCGAGACGGCGCGCAGCACCGCGGCGCCGGTATGCACTTCGAGGACCTTGTAGCCCTGTGGAGCAAGGATGCTGTCGAGCGAGCGGACGGACCACTCATGAGCATCCGCGATGAGCACCAGCGGGCGCCGGCTCGCCTTCCGATCAGGCATGAGGCACACCCCTCGATGGATGACAATCGGGCTAGCACGGCGAGAGCGATCGGCACTCGCTATCGAGTCGCAGCTGATCAAGAGGCGCGCCTGGCGCCCACGGTACCGGTAGTGCAGGACTCGTGCAGCCGCGCGGTGGCTGGGGATACCGTCGTCAACCCGCTTCGGGGCGTGCAGTTAGCGCGGAGCGCCCGGATCCGGCCCCGGCGAAAGCGCGGTCATCCGCTGACAAGCTGTCACTCGCGCGCCGCGATTGCACCGTGGGCCGAGTGGCGCGGGGCGACGGCCCCGCGGCCCCACGCGGGGCATAACCGCTGCCCTGCCAAGCGGCTGGAGCGGGCGCCCGCGGCGCCCGCGGCGGCCGCGCCGCAGGCCTCAAACTTGTAACTGGGAAGAGCGATGTGCGGCATCGTGGGGTACATCGGTCCGCGCCAAGCGGCGCCTATCCTGCTGGAGGGCCTCCGCCGGCTCGAGTATCGCGGCTACGACTCCGCCGGCGTCGCCGTCCAGAATGGCGGAGGGGTCGCGGTCCGGAAGCTCGCCGGCCGGGTGCAGGGGCTGCGGGACGCGCTCGCCCGCGAGCCGCTCGCCGGCACGAGCGGCATCGCCCACACCCGCTGGGCAACGCACGGCGCGCCCACCACGCGCAACGCCCACCCGCACGTGGACTGCAGGGACCGCATCGCCGTCGTCCACAACGGCATCATTGAGAACGCCGACGCCCTGCGCGCGGCGCTCGAGCGGACCGGCCACCGCTTCCGCACCGAGACCGATACGGAGACGCTCGCCCACCTGATCGAAGAGGCAGCCGGGACCACCCTTGAGGAACGGGTCGCCACCGCCCTGGGGGACGTCGTCGGCACGTACGGGCTCGCCGCCATCTCCGCTGAGGAGCCGGGGAAGATCGTCGTGGCCCGTCAGGGTTCGCCGGTACTGCTCGGCATCGGTGAGAACGAGTTCTTCGTCGCATCGGACGCCTCGGCCGTGCTGGCGCACACCCGCTCGGTCGTCTACCTCGACGACGGCGACATCGCGGTGCTGACGCCGGACCGCTACCACGTGATGGACGCGAACGCCCACGTGCAGCTGCGCGAGGTGAGCGACATCGCCTGGGACCTCGAGGCGATCGAGCTGGGCGGCTACCCGCACTTCATGCTGAAGGAGATTGCGGAGCAAGCGCAGACGGTGAAGAGCACGCTGCGCGGGCGCCTGCTGTTCGATCCGGGCACCGCACGCCTCAACGGGCTCAACCTCCCCCCCGACGCCTGCGCCGGGATCAGCCGCGTCGTGATCGTCGCCTGTGGCACGTCCTGGCACGCGGGGCTTGTCGGCCGGCACATCATCGAAACGCTGGCGCGGCTCCCCGTCGTGGTGGAGTACGCCTCCGAGTACCGCTATCGGCCCCAGCTCGCGATTCCGGGAACCCTGACGATCGCGATCTCGCAGTCGGGGGAGACGGCGGACACGCTCGAGGCGATGCGCGCCGCGCGGGCCGTCGGCTCCCGCGTCATCGGCATCGTGAACGTGGTCGGCTCGACCATCGCGCGCGAGGCGGACGGTGGCATCTACCTGCATGCTGGCCCGGAGATCGGCGTTGCCTCGACCAAGGCATTCACGTCGCAGATCGCGGCACTGGCGCTGTTCGGCCTGTACCTCGGCCATCAGCGGGGGCTGCCGCTCGCGGCGGGGCAGGGGTTCGCCTGCCGGCTCGCCCAGCTGCCGAGCCTCGTCGCCCGCGCCCTCGCCCTGGAGCCGCAGGTGCGCGAGCTCGCGCGGGTATACGCCGAGCGGCGCAATTTCCTGTACCTGGGCCGCGGAGTGAACTTCCCGGTGGCGCTCGAGGGCGCGCTCAAGCTCAAGGAGATCTCTTATATCCATGCAGAGGGCTATCCCGCCGCGGAGATGAAGCACGGGCCGATCGCACTGATCGACGCCGACATGCCGGTCGTGTTCGTCGCCCCGCAGGACGAGGTCTACCAGAAGGTTCTGGCCAACATGCAGGAAGTGAAAGCGCGGGGCGGGCGCATCATCGCGGTGACCACGGAGGGGAACGGCGACCTCGGCGCGCTGGTCGACCACCGCCTGTGCGTCCCCGCGACCGCGCCGCTGTTGTCCCCGGTGCTCACGACGCTGCCGCTGCAGCTCCTCGCGTATCACATCGCGGTGCTGCGCGGCTGCGACGTGGACCGTCCTCGCAACCTCGCCAAGAGCGTCACCGTGGAATGAGGAATCCCATGATCAACCGTACGCGCGTCGCCATCGCCGTCGCCTTGGCGCTGCTCGCCTCCTCCCGCCCCTCACCGGGCCAGGCCCAAGGTCGCGAAGCGGCGAACCCGCTCGGCTTGGGCGCCACCCGGCAGGCGTTGGCGGCCCGCGCCGAGCGCTTGGAGCAGGCCGTGCAGTCGGCGTCCCTCGCCAATGACGTCCGCGCGGATGCCGTCCGGGAGGCGGCGAACATTCGGAGGCGGCTCGGGGAGGGGGACTTCCAAATCGGGGATCGCATCCTACTCGCCGTGGAGGGCGAGAAGGAGCTGTCAGACACGTTTACCGTGGGGCCGGGGCGGCTGCTCACCCTGCCGCTCATCGGCGACGTGCCACTCGAGGGGGTGCTGCGCTCCGAGCTCCAGCCCTATCTCACGCGCCGTCTCGCGCAGAACCTGCGTGACGCCGAGGTGCGCGCGCGGGCATTCGTGCGCGTCTCGATCCAGGGCGCGGTGACGCGGCCGGGCTACTACGGGATCCCCGCCGAGGCGCTGCTGTCGGACGCGCTCATGGCCGCGGGGGGCACGACGCAGGAGGCGGATATGCGCAAGCTGCGCGTCGAGCGCGCGGGGAAGCCGATCTGGCAGGGGAAGGCGCTGCAACAGGCGATCGCCGAAGGGCGCACCCTCGACGATGCGGGCCTCGTCGCCGGGGACCAGTACGTCGTGCCGCGGCGTGGCGGGAGCAGCCTGGGCGATGTGTTGCGGGGGGCGGGGTATTTGCTGACCATTCCGGTCACCATCTACACGCTGACCAGGATCCACTGAGCCCCTCCATCCTCTCGGTCGTCGGCGCCCGGCCGAACTTCATGAAGCTCTCGCCAGTGGCGCGCGCGCTCGCGGCGCGGGGCGCGCGCCACGTCGTCGTGCACACGGGCCAGCATTACGACCCGGAGATGTCGGACGCCTTCTTCCGGGACCTGTGCCTGCCGCGGCCTGACCACGCGCTCGGCGTGGGATCGGGCTCGCACGCCCGACAGACGGCGGCGATCATGGATCGGTTCGAGCCGGTGTGCGAATCGGCCGGGCCCGACGTGGTCCTAGTGTACGGGGACGTGAACTCCACGGTCGCCGCGGCGCTCGTGGCGGCCAAGCTCGGCATCGCCGTCGGGCACGTCGAGGCAGGGCTCCGCAGCCGCGACCGGACGATGCCGGAGGAGCTCAATCGCGTGGTCACCGACCACATTGCCGACCTGCTCTTCGCGCCCTCGCGGGAGGCGGTCGAGAACCTGACCAACGAAGGACTGCCGCCGGAGCACATTCACTTCGTCGGGAACGTGATGATCGACGCTCTCGCGGCGGCGCTGCCGGCGGCCCGCGCGCTGGATGCGCCGCGCCGGCACGGGGTGAAGCCGGGCCAATACACCATCGTGACCCTGCACCGGCCGGCGAACGTGGACGATCCGGCGACGCTGTGCGAGCTGCTCGGCGCACTGGCGCTGCTCGGCAGGGACGGCCCGGTGCTGTTCCCCGTGCATCCGCGCACCCAGGCCCGTATCCAGACGCTGGGCGTCGACACGATGGCCATGCCCAACGTGCGGGTGCTGGCGCCCCTCCCCTATCTGGAGATGGTGGGGTTGACCAGCGACGCCGCCCTCGTGATCACCGACTCGGGTGGACTCCAGGAAGAGACGACGTGGCTGGGTGTGCCGTGCGTTACCGTGCGGCCCAACACGGAGCGGCCGATCACTTGCACCGTGGGAACCAACCGCCTCGTCGCCCCACGGCGTGAGGCGATCCGGCAGGCGGTGAGCGCAGCCCGGGGGCTGCGGCCCCCCCCCCCGTCACCGCTGATCGAGCGGTGGGACGGGCGCGCGGGGGAGCGGATCGCCGCCGTGGTATGCGACGGCGCGCGTTTCGACTGAGGCTATGGTGGGATTCCTGCGGAGAGTGCGCGACCTGCTGCACCTGGCGATTACCGGGCGCGCGCGGAAGGTGTCTCGGGCGGTTGCTTACCGCATCTACTCCAACGCGGTCTCGCTTGGCCTGCGGCGCGACCTCACCGTGCCGTTCGCGGCACCCGCAGCGAAACGGCCCATCCACGTGCGGCCCCTCCTGCCGGGTGATGATCTCTCGTGCCTCGACGTCCGACACCCCGGCCTCTCGGACGACCAGGTGTATCATCGCTTGGCCCAAGCGCGTCTGCTCCAATCCGGCGTCCGGACCTGCCACATCGCTGTCGACGGGGAGGCCGAGCCCTGTTACATGCAATGGCTCATCCCCGCGAGCGAGAACGACCGGGTGCGGGCGTTCTTCGGCAACCTCTACCCACGCCTCGGTCCCGACGAGGCGTTGCTGGAGGGAGCCTACACCCCGGAGGCGTACCGGGGACAAGGGATCATGTCGAGCGCGATGGCGCAGATCGCCGAGCGGGCGCGCGAGTTCGGCGCGCGCTGGGTGGTCACCTTCGTGGACGAAGTCAACGTGGCGTCGCTCAAGGGGTGCGAACGGGCAGGCTTCGCGCCCTACGTGCGCCGCACCGAGCGGTACCGGCTATTCCGCCGCATGGTGACGTTCGTGCCTCTGCGCGAGGCCGCGACCCATGTCAACGCGGAGTGACACGCCGCGCCGGGATGGATAGTTTCACTTTGTGACAGATCCGACGTTGTACATCCGCTACATGGCGGGGCGTCTGCGCCACGCGACCCGCGAGGGTGTGATCGTCCCGTGACCCTCCTCTCCGAGTCGCACCGCATCGTGATCTCCCTTCCCATCGTGCGGACGGCGCGACTCGCGCTGCTGGCGGCACGCAACGACAGCGCCGTACGCCGCCCCACGCTGGTGGAGCCCGGGATCTGGGTCGGCGGCATCCCCTCACGACGGTGTTGGCATGAGTTGTGCCGCGCCGGGGTGACGGCCGCTGTCTGCCTCCTGCGGGAAGGGCCGCCGCCCCGGTGGACGACCAGCGTCGAGCAGCTGCTCTGGCTCCCTGTGGCGGACCGTCACGCTCCCACACCGGAGCAGTTCGCGGCGGGATGCGGCTTTCTCGATATGACGCGCGAGCAAGGCCGCACCATCCTGATTTTTTGCGGGGCGGGGATGGGCCGCGCGCCGACGCTCTATTGCGCCTGGCGGGCGAGGCGAGCGGGGGAAAGCCTGGATGCGGCGATCGGGAGGATGTGCGCGGCTCGACCGGTTGTCAGTCTCACCCGCCGGCAGTTGGCGGCGCTGCGCTCCTGGTCAGCTTCGCCGCCCCGGGCCGTGGGTAAAGGGTCGGATCGTCCCTGACCCGGGATTCCCGCTGGGTGTGCACCGAGGGATGTCCCCAACGCCGTGCACCTTCCTTGAATATCAGCGCAGCCTCACCCAGTCGGCGACGCCCGAGGCGCGCTCGGCAGCTCTAATGCCGATCACCCTGCGCATTCTCGAGGAGCGCGCCTGAGCACTTTGGCGACTTCGTCTCCTGGTGGTCTGACACTCGTTGCCAGCGGCGATGAATACTCGGCGCGCTCGCTGGAGACCGTGCTCGAGCCGGCGGGATACCGCGTGCTGCGGGTCGCGACCGGCGCCGAAGCACTGGAGCGGGCGGTGAGCGCGCGGCCCGACCTCGTGCTCCTGGCGACCGACCTGCCCGATCTCAACGGCCTGTCAGTCTGTGGGGAGCTGCGACAAGACCTACCTGACCTGCCCGTTATCGGCATGACGGCCGCGCCCGTCACCAGGGGACAGCGCCTGGCGTGGTTGCGGGCCGGGGCCTGGGACTGTCTCGCCTTCCCGGTCGATGCGGAGGAGCTGCTGCTGAAGATCGACCGGTACGCACGTGCGAAGCGTCGCGCGGACCGGGCGCAGGAAGGCGTGTTGGTGGATTCGGCGACCGGACTGTACAACGGCGGCGGCCTGAAGCGCCGTGCCCGCGAGGTCGTGGCCGCAGCGGTGCGCGCGCATGCGGCGCTCGCCTGCGTGGTGTTCGGTGCGGATCGACGATTGAGCAAACGCGGCGCGGGGGAGGGGGGAGGGGGGGGGGCGGCGGCGGAGCCCGCGGTGCGGGATCGCCTCGGAGCTGCGCTGCGCAGCTACGCGCGAGAGTCCGACACGATCGGGTGGTGGAGCGAGGTCGAGTTCGCGGTCCTCGCTCCCGGCACCGATGAGGAGGGGGCAGCCAGGCTCGCCGAACGGCTGGCTGACGCCATCGAGACGGCGCCGCCGGAGCCCGGGGTGTCCCCTCCGGCGCTCGACGTGTGTGCGGGATACGTCGCCTTGACCGACGTCCATGCCACCCCGGTGGACCCGGAGGAGCTGTTTGGGCGAGCGGGCGCGGCACTCCAACTCGCGCGCACGGGGGTGCGGGGGGAGGCGGGGGCACGGGGAGCGCGCATCCGGCGTTTCGAAAGGGCGTAATCGTCTCTGCTGAGCTCGCGGTGGGCTGCGTCGATGGCAGCCGCCCTTGTTACTGATTTGCTACACTTCGAGGGAGCATCTGTCGGCCGCGGTGCGTCGACGATGGGCAAGGAACTTGCGTCCCCCTGGCCCCGTGGACGACGTCCGAAACGGGACCACGAGCCATCGCGCGTCCCCGGGGCTTCTGGTAGACGGCCACCAGGGACCCCGAGGCCGCTCGGGGTATGTCGAGCGCCCAATGCCCCTCGCCTCGTCCATCCGCTGGACGCCGACTGGCGAGGCGGCGCGAGGGGACCCACCGTTCAGCATCTTCATCACACAACGGGCGCTCGTGGCGGTGCACGATCACCTGGTCGCAGGGCCGACCAAGTGCGGCTTCCTGACCGGTGGCCTGTTGCATTGCCCAGAGACTGAGCAGCCCTACGTTCTCATCGATTCCACCATCTGGCTCCCTGGGCTGAACGTGGGCCATGACGCGAAAAGGCTGATCGCGCAAGGCTGGTCGCTGGCCGATGAGGAGCTGCGGGCCACGAGGCGCCACCTGGTGGGGTGGTACAATGGCCATCCGGCCGCAGGCACCACGCTGTCGCGCAGCGATGCGGATGCGCACCTGACGTTTTTCGATCGTCCCTGGCACGTCGTGTTGGTCGTGGCATCCGGAGATGATCCCACAGGGGGGTTCTTCTGCCGCACCACGAGCCAAGAGTGGGCGAGCGAGCATCTTCCATTTTACGAGGTGTTAGACGGCGAGGCACCCCCACCGGACACACCGAAGACCACAGTCGTGTCTTGGAGGAATTACCGCACCGAGGAAGAGGTGATCGCCGCGAGCGATGTGGCGCTGGTCGCTGGGCAGGGGACGCAGACACGGGTCCTCTTTCCCGACGAGTTCGATGAGGAGCCAGTCCCGACATCGCCGCAGCAGCTTCACCGATTCCGGCGCGTGGCGCGGTACGGCTTGTACGGGCTCGCAGGTTTGGTGCCTGCCCTGGGGCTGTTCGGATTGTACCTCGCGCGCGGCGCCGAATCGTCCCACGGCCGCTCGCCGACAGCTGAACCGGCGGCGCAACCGGCGGCGCAGCTCGGAGCATCCGACCGGCTCGACCCCCTGGCCGATACCGTCGCCCTCGCCACGGCCGCCTTCGACCTCCGTGCACGCCTATTCCAAAGCCGCCGGATGGCCTGCTCCGACCTGGCCCGCGGTCTGACAGACGTAGAACAGCGCTGGATGGCCTACAACATGGTGCACCGGGGTGCTCCGGTGTCCAGGGATTCCGCGCGCGGCGCCCGAGACCAGTCGTTGTACGCCGATGTTGACGCGGTGGAGCGCAAGTTCGAGCGCTCGACGTGCCCGCGGCCGTGAAGCGGCTCGTCCTCTGCCTGCTCGTGCTTGGGCTGCCGAGCCGCCTCACCGCACAAGGCTCGGAACCGTTGCGCAAGACGGACCTCGTTCGTCTGCTCTCGAGCGTGCTGATCGCCAAGGGAGAGATCGCGGACCTGATCCGCCGGAACTGTCTCGCCTTTCGCCCGACTGAGCGAGATTGGGCCGACTTGCGCGATCTGGGTGCGGATGCGGGGGTGCTCAGCAGCGTCGGCGGCTGCACGGCGCGGGCGGCGCCGCCCCGCCCTGGCCCAACGACTGGACCACCCAGTGCGTCTCCACCACGCCTTGCCCCAGCCGGCCTTGAGGCGGTCCCACTGGCCAGCCTCGTGACCGTGCCGGCGGGCAGCGAGGCGGTCCTTCGGGTCCAAGCACGTCGAGGTGACACGCCGGAGGGCGGTGTGAGGCTCGTCCTCCGGGGCGGCTCAGGGGCCGCGGGCGGGTTGGCTCGCAGTATCGAGGCGGTTACGAGTGACAGCGGTCTCGCGGTATTTCGAGCGTCGGCCGGGCGGGAGGCGCAGACATACCGGCTGGAGGTGCTCACCGGTGGGAGTGAACTGCTGCCGGGGCGGCCGGTGATCACACTCACCGTGGTCGCTGCCGCTCCTACCGGGGCCGACGTCCAGCCGCTGCGGCTTGACCTCGGTCGGGAGGAGGGGCCGTTCGCAGTTCAAGTGGCGGTCCGGGACTCCTTCGGGAACCCGGTCACGCACGAACCTGTAGAGCTGCAGCCCCAAAGCGCCAACATGGGTGTCGCCCCGGACACACGCTCCACCGATTCGCTGGGGCGGACGACCTTCACCATCCCGTCGGCGGCGCTGCGACGGCCCGGGCGGATCGCCGTTCGCGTGCGCGGGCAACTGCTGGGCTCGATCGAGGCCTTTCTCACCGGCCCCCTCTCGAGGGCGAGGAGCGGATTCATAGTTGGCGGCGGGCGACGCGGCCTCGCGGGCTGGAGCCTCCCGGAGCCTCTCGTCTTTCAGGCGCGCGCACCGTCGGGGCGGCCCCTCCCCGGCAGGGTCGTGGTATTTCAAGCCCAGAATGCGCAGATCAGTTCCGATAGTGCGGTGACCGACTCGGCCGGACAGGCGCGGCTGGAGGTGACGCTCGGGTCGCTCGCCGGAAGGGCGGTCGTCACCGCGACGGTGGACTCGGTCCAATGGCCGGAGTCATTGCAGGTGCTCCCCGCAGCTCCGCTGGAGCTCTCGCTCGAGCGCGACGGTGCGCGCGTCGACCGCGGCCGCATCCTCGTGCAGCTCGGCGTCCCGTTCGCCCTCACACTCAAAGCCCGGGACGAGTACGGCAACCTCGTGCCCACGGTCGCGCTGGCGCACACGCTTCAGAACGTGGCGCGGCAGTCCAGCACGCCGTGGCAGCTCGTCAAACTCCTCGACGTGCAGTCCGACAGCCTCACGACAATCCTCAGATTCATGCCGATAGCGCTCGGGACCACGGACCTGAAACTCACCCTCGGGCTGAAAACGAGCGTCACCGTCGAGGTCGTGCGGTCCACCCGCTGACCGGGCCGGCCTCCGCCTTTGGCCGTCGTCACGGGGTGGGATGATCTCTGCTAAGTCGGTTAGCACGGCGCGGTCGCGGAGTACCGCGTCCAGAAGCACGCGGCTATCTTGAAGACGTGGCAGCGGCCCTAGCGTAAGTCCCTCGCGGGCCCGTAGCTCAGGTGGTTAGAGCGCACGCCTGATAAGCGTGAGGTCGGTAGTTCAACTCTACCCGGGCCCACTGCGCTGCGCAGCAAGCCCCAGAGTCCAAACGTTGGCTCTGGGACTTGGTGCGTCTGGGTCGGCCGGGAATGGGAACGGGAACCGTTGCGCACGCGCAGCAGGGCGCGCACCCGATCGCTCCACACGCTTGCCCGGCACCCAAGCCCCAGAGCGACACGCGCGATCGCGCAGGGCGTATCTCCCGCCCCTATGCGGCATAGGAATTGCGCATCCGACTACGCGCCGTGATCGAGCCGACCCTTCGAGCAGCCCTGTAGCGGGCGGGCAGGACATCCTGGCGACAATGGCATTCGATGCTCTGGTGCTCAATGCGCGACTGAGGCAGTCGCTCGTGACCGTCCGCTCGCTCGGTCGACGGGGGCTGCGTGTCGCGGCGGTGGAAACCTCGAATCACGTGCCGGCCTTTTCGTCGCGCTGGTGTCAACGCGGTTTCGTGTTCCCTACCGAAGGAGGGACCGACGCCTACGTTGCCCACCTGACGGACTTTCTGGAGCGTACCGGCGCGCGAGTGCTCATTCCCTCGCACGACGGCACGATCGCCCTGCTTCGCCGGCATCGCGCGCAGCTGGAACAACGGGCGCGTGTTGCGCTGGCAGCCGAACGGACGTTGACCATCGCGGTGAATAAGGAGCGGACCTTAGCGCTCGCGCAGCGCCTCGGCCTGAACGTCCCGCGCAGTCTCGTGGTGCGTACCGTCAGTGAGATCCCGGCGGCGCTGGGAGAAATAGGGCTTCCGGCGGTGGTCAAGCCGAGCGAATCATGGTTGTGGCAGGGACCGCAGGGCGCCTGGGTCGGTCCCCAGCTCGTGACCACCTCTGCAGAGGCGCGGGAAGCGGTCGCGGCACTCTCTCGCTTCGGAGGAGTCGCGCTGTTCCAACAGCTGCTCTCCGGCAGACGCGAGGCAGTCAGCTTTCTCTACGCGAAGGGCCAGATGTACGCGCGCTTCGCGCAATGGGCCAAGCGTACCCTGCCACCCTTGGGGGGAGCGTCGGTCCTGCGTCAGAGCATCGCAGTGCCGCCTGATATCGGCGACCAGGCGGAGCGGCTGGTGCGCGAATTGGACCTCGAAGGGTATTCCGAAGTCGAGTTCCGGCGCGACAGTGCCGGTGTCCCGTACCTGATGGAGATCAACCCCCGGCTCTCCGCGTCCGTTGAGGTCGCGGTGCGAGCCGGGGTGGACTTCCCCTATCTACTCTACCAGTGGGCGAGCGGCGGGCCTATCGACAAGGTCGCCGGCTATCGGATCGGCGGCTGGATGCGCCACCTCGGGGGAGACATCGAGACGACGCTGGCCGCGCTCGAGCAACGCGGCAGGCCTGGAGTCGCGCCACCGGGGCAGGCGGTCCTGGACTTTGGTCTGTCGTTTCTCAAGCCGATGGGCTACGACTACGCGGCGTGGAGCGACCCGTTGCCGGCGATCAAGGCGACCACTGAGTTCACGCGGGACGCGATGAGGAGAGTGCTGTCCCGCTTAAGGAAGAGCTTCTCATGAGCGCCGTCTATGACGCGGTCGTGGTCGGAGCGGGCCCCTACGGCCTCTCAACCGCCGCGCATCTCCTCGGGCGAGGACTGCGAGTAGCCGTTTTTGGCCGGACCCTGGAACTGTGGCGCCATCACATGCCCAAAGGCATGCTGTTGCGCTCCCACTGGTGGGCCACGAACCTCTCCGATCCAAGGCAGCAGTATGGGTTCGAGCGCTTCTTCAGGGACTCGCGGTATGAGAAAGGCTATCCCGTCCCGATCGAGGAATTCATCGACTATGGCCTCTGGTTCCAGGAACGGGCGGTGCCGAACGTCGATGAGACGTACGTCGCTTCCATCGAGCGTGAAGACGAACACTTTCTCCTGACGCTGGAAGATGGGCGCCAGGTGCAGAGCGCCGCGGTCGTCATGGCGATCGGTGTCTACTACTATGCCAATCGACCGGAGCCCTACGCCGGTCTCCCGGCCGGACTGGTCTCACATTCCTGCGACCACAATGATTTCAGCCGCTTTATGAGCAAGCGCGTCATCGTTATCGGTGGTGGGCAGAGTGCGATTGAGTACGCCGCACTGCTCACCGAGGCCGGCGCCACCGTCCAGGTCGTCTCACGGCGGCCCATTGCGTGGCTTGGGCCTGATCGGGCGAACGAGCGCACCGTGTTCGAGCGGATCTTGGCTCCGAACGCGAGCATCGCCCCTGGTTGGCAGAACTGGGTATTGGAGCATATGCCCTTTTTCTTCTACCGCTTCCCCCAGGAGCGCAAAGACCGATACAACGGCAATTACTTCTCTGGGGCGACTGACTGGTTGAGGAACAGAGTCATCGGCAAGGCAACGCTGCGCGAATCCCGGACGGTCGTGACGATGAAGGCGGTGGACGGGAAGGTCGAAGCGACCATCGCGGATGGCGCGACGGTCCGCGCGGATCACGTGATCCTGGCAACCGGATACAAGGTGGACGTCAACGCGTTGCCGATGATTCATCCGTCGCTCCGGGCCGACATCAAGACGGACATGTCGATTCCGATCCTGAGTCACTGGTTCGAAAGCAGCGTACCGGGTCTCTACTTCGTCGGGCTGACCTCGCTGCGCGCCTTCGGTCCCCTGTTCCGCTTTGTCGCTGGTTGTCGAGCGGCGGCACGGCGCGTTGCGGGTGCTGTCGCGCGAGACCGGGCCGGAAGCTCTCGCGCTGCCGCTGTCACTGAGTCGCGGGCGGCGAGTCGGCTTCCCGCCTCTGACTGGGGTGTCCGGTCAGGCTGAACCGCTACGCGGGCCCACCCGACGGACACGGAACCTCGCAGTCAGCTGGTCGATTGCGAGGTTCCGTGCATGCGCCATGGGCTCGCGTGCGGCTTGCGGGCTGCCAGCCACGTGGTTTCTTACCTGTCGCGGATCCCTGACTTCATCCCTCTCCCTTCCCGGGGTCTCGATGCGACGCCTCACTCGTCTGCTGCTGCTCGCCACCGCTGCGGTTGCCGCTCGTCGCATCGCCGCGCAGGGGCGCTTCCCCCCGGACTCGTTCACGAACTTGAAGGTCCTGCCCAAGAACATCGACCAGCGCACGCTCATCGCCACGATGCGCGGGTTCGCCCTTGCCCTCGGCGTGCGCTGCACCTACTGCCACGTCGGCCGCGAAGGGGCGCCGCTCGACTCGCTGAGCTTCGCCAAGGACGACAAGCGCACCAAGAAGGTGGCGCGCGTCATGATGCACATGGTGATGCACATCAACGACGAGCACCTGCACGACGTGCCCGACCGGCCCAAACCCTTGCTCGAAGTCCGCTGCGCCACCTGCCACCGCGGCGTCGTCCGCCCGCGCCTGCTCGACGACGACATGACGCTCACGCTCGCCGACAGCGGGCTCGACGCGGCCGTGCGGCGCTACCGCGACCTGCGGCAGCGCTACCTGGAGAGCGGCGCCTACGACTTCCGGGAGGGAGTGCTGATCGAGGTCGCGCGCTCCGAGGCGCGCGCGGGCCGCGTGGACAACGCGCTCGGCCTCCTCAACCTCGACGCCGAGTTCCATCCCGTCTCCGCCCCCATCCCGGCCGCCCTGGGGGACGTCTACCTGCAGAAGGGAGACTCGGCGAACGCCATCGCCAGCTACCGAACGGCGCTCAGCCGGGATTCGACCTTCGGCCCGGCCAGGATGCGGCTCCGCCAGCTGACTCGGTGGGGAGGCGGCCAGTCACCGCCATGAGGGAGCGATCGGCGCGCTTTCGGGACGTCGTGAAGTCACTGCTGAATCTGCCGGTGTCTACCCGGTACGAGGCGATGTCCTATCAGCGCTGCGGCCGGAGCGGCCTGAAACTTCCCGCGATTGCGTTGGGGCTGTGGCACAACTTCGGCGGCGTGGATCGGTTCGGCAACGCGCGCGCCATGATCCACCGCGCGTTCGATCTGGGGATCACCCACTTCGACCTCGCCAACAACTACGGTCCACCGCCGGGATCCGCCGAGCGGACGTTCGGCCGGATCCTCCGCCGCGACCTGCGACGCTACCGCGATGAGCTGATCATCTCGACAAAGGCCGGCTGGGGCATGTGGGCCGGTCCGTACGGCGACTGGGGATCTCGGAAGTATCTGGTCGCGAGCCTGGACCAGAGCCTGCGCCGCATGGGGCTCGACTATGTGGACATCTTCTATCATCATCGGCCGGACCCGGAGACGCCCCTCGAGGAAACCATGGGCGCGCTGGATCACGCCGTGCGCAGCGGCAAGGCGCTGTATGCCGGGGTTTCCTCGTATACGCCGGAGCAGACCCGCGAGGCCGCCCGGATCTTGAAGACCCTCGGAACCCCGTGCCTGATTCATCAGCCCAAGTACAGCATGCTCAATCGCTGGATCGAGGATGGCCTGCTCGCCGTGCTCCGGGAAGAAGGGATCGGTTGCATCGTCTTCTCACCGCTCGCCCAGGGGTTGCTCACGGACCGATATCTGTCGGGCATTCCTGCGGATTCCCGCGCGGCGAAGCTCCACAGCTTTCTCAGGCGCGAGGAGGTCTCGGAAGCGATCGTGGCGAAGGTCCGCCGGTTGAATGACATCGCCCGTGCCCGGGGCCAGACGCTGGCACAGATGGCGCTTGCCTGGGTGCTGCGCCACCCCGAGGTCACCACGGCGCTGATCGGGGCCAGCCGCGTCGCGCAGATCGAGGACGCCGTCGGCGCCCTCGCGAACCTGCGATTCACCGGCGAGGAGCTGCGGGCCATCGACGGGATCCTCGCCTGATGCTTGGGGCGAGGGGGGAGGGCAGGGAGGGGGTGGATGAGGGGCAAGAGTCACCAGAGCTTAACGTTACCGGTCCGGGCCCGTCCCACTCTTTATAGTGATGCCACCCGTTCCCGACGGTTCAGGAGGACGTATCATGCTTTCCATGCCCTTTCGGCGCTGGCTTCCGGCCGCTACCGCGGCCATCGCGCTCGTCCTGGTGGCGGCGTGCAACCATGACAGCACCGCCCCGAACACCCCCGCTTTGAGTCTCGATGAGGCGCGCTCCCTCGGCGAGGCGATGACTGCCGACGCGCAGGGTGAGCTCGAGGGCATCACCCTCTCGGACGGCGGGGGGATGTTCTTGCCCAGCATGGCCGCCACGGCGTTCGATGGAGTCGACCCCACGACGTGTGTGCCCACGCTCAGCCCGTCGCCTGTCGTGAACTCGGACGGTGACCGTGTGCCGGATTCGGTCGAGATCACGTTCCCCGGCTGCGCCTTCGCGGAGGGAGCTGAGGCCGATACGATCCGCGGCGCCATCGACATCATCGACCCCACACCGACCGTAACGGATCACGCGGTGAAGACGGTGTTCAAGGATTTCACGCGCATCGAGGTGGAGGACGGCCGGAAGCGGTCCATCGTGCTGAACGGCACGCGCCAATCCTCACGTGATGCGAATGTGATCTCGCAGAGCGAGACGAACTTCCAGACCACCTATACCTTCCGGGATGGTGGCACGGCAAGCCACACTCGCACCTGGGCCGTCACGTTCACCGCCGATGTCCCGGGCTCGATCCAGCCCGACGCGCCCCTGCCGAGCGGGACGCTGAGCATCAACGGCACTTCCACCTGGACCCGCAACGCGAACACGTATTCACTGACCGTATCGACTGACCCGGTGCTGCACTACAACGCGAGCTGCACCGTCCGCCCGAAGTTCGATTCCGGGACGGTGCATGCGATGGTGGTGCGCGCCGGCAACACGTCGAACGTGACGATTCAGTTTACGGCCTGTGGCCAGTACACGGTGACGCGGTCCTGAGGCAGCGCCGCCCCCGCGACGAAGCCCCGCGGTCGCTCAGGCGATCGCGGGGCTTCACGTTGACGACCACCTTGCACGGTTGTTGCTCCCGCCGTCTCTTTGTCGATCCCTGACCACCCGCTACCCCGCTGTCAACCCGGGAGACGCCCATGTCCCGCGGAATGTGCTTCCTGCTCTCCACCGCCACGCTCGCCGTCCTGAGCCTAACATCACTCGCGCAGTCGGCTGGCGCCCAAGCACGCCCGCAGCGCCAGCAGCCGCGGCCCTCCCCCCCCCCCCGAGCGCAGCCGCAGCCGGTGACGCCGCCCGGGGCGGCGGACACGGCCACGTTCGCCCAGCTCAAGTACCGCTACATCGGCCCCGTGGGAAATCGCGTGTCCGCGGTCGCGGGCGTCGTGAGCGACCCGAGCGTCTACTACGCCGGGGCGGCCTCGGGCGGCGTCTGGAAGACCACCGACGGCGGCGTGCACTGGCAGCCGATCTTCGATGACCAGCCGGTGCAATCGATCGGTGCGCTCGCCGTCGCGCCTTCCGACCCCAACGTCGTGTGGGCCGGCACAGGGGAAGCATGGATCCGCAGCCACATCTCGATCGGCAACGGGATCTACAAGTCCACCGATGCCGGCAAGACCTGGCAGCACATGGGGCTCGACAACACAGGCCGCATCGCCCGCATCGTCGTCCACCCCGGCAATCCGGACGTCGTCTACGTCGCCGCGCTGGGGCACAGCTACGGGCCGCAGCAGGAGCGGGGGATCTACCGCACGACGGACGGCGGGAAGACCTGGGAGCGGGTGCTGTTCGTGGACGAGAATACCGGCGCGTCGGACGTCGTCATGGACCCGACCAACCCGCGGATTCTCTTCGCCGGGATGTGGCAGATCGAGATCCACACCTGGGGCCGGGAGAGCGGCGGGCCGGGGAGCGGGATCTACACGTCTCGCGACGGCGGCACCACGTGGACGAAGCTCACCGCCCACGGCCTCCCGCTGAAGCCGTTCGGCAAGGTGGGGCTCGCCATCGCGCCGAGCAACACGAGCCGCATCTATGCTCTGATCGAGACCGGCGACGGCGTGCCGTGGCACGGCCAGGCGACCGACAACGGCGAGCTGTGGCGCTCGGACGACGGCGGCGAGACGTGGCGCGTCGTCTCCTACGACCGCCAGTTGTCGTGCCGCCAACCCTACTACACCCGCATGGCCGTGGCCCCCGACCGCGACAACGAAGCGTATTTCCTGTGTGCGTCGTTCTCGAAAACGCTCGACGGCGGAGCGACCACGGTGGACGTGCCGTTCGGCCAGTCGCCGGGCGGCGACAACCACGACATGTGGATCGACCCGACCAACGGCAACCGTATGATCGTCGGGAACGACGGCAACGTCTCGATTTCGACCAACCGCGGACGTACCTGGTATCGCCAGCAGCTCCCCATCGCCCAGATGTACCACGCCACGGTGGACAACCAGATCCCCTACTACGTGATGGGCAACCGCCAGGACGGGCCCTCCTCCCGCGGCCCCTCGAACTCGAGAATTGGTGGGTTCGGCGGTGGTGGGGGGGGAGGCGGGACCATTCCGCGCGGCGAGTGGCACTCGGTCGCGGGCGGAGAGAGCGGCTGGGCGACCCCCGACCCGACGGACCCGAACATCATCTGGTCGACCGCGTCGGGCTCGGGCAGCGTGGGCGGGATCGTGGTGCGCTACGACGAGCGCACGCGCCAGGCCCTCCACGCGGAGATCTGGCCGCAGAGCACCATCGGGTGGCCGGCGGCGGACGTGAAGTACCGCTTCGTCTGGACGGCCCCGCTCACGATCTCACCCCACGACCACAACAAGGTCTACGTGGGGAGCCAGTTCGTCCACATGACGATCGACGGCGGCAAGAGTTGGCAGGTCATCAGTCCCGATCTGACGTTGAACGACAAGAGCAGGCAGCAGATGTCCGGAGGGCTCACGCCGGACAACATCGGCGTCGAGTACGGCGACGTGGTCTTCGCGATCGCCGAGTCGCCCCTCAAGGCCGGGCTCATCTGGGCCGGGACGAACGACGGGCTGGTGCACGTGACGCGGGACGGAGGAAGGACCTGGACGAATGTCACGTCCGCCATTCCCAGCATGCCCTCCTGGGGGACGGTCTCGAACGTCGAGCCGTCGCGCTACGACACCGCCACCGCCTACATCACGGTGGACGCCCACCAGGCGAACAACCGGGAGCCGTTCGTTTACAAGACGACGGACTACGGGCGCAGCTGGAGGGCGATCGTGAACGGTCTCCCGAGGAGCGCGCCGTCGTACGCGCACGTGATCCGTGAAGACCCGGCGCGCCGGGGCCTGCTCTATCTCGGCACCGAGAGCGCGCTGTACGTGTCGTTCGACGACGGAGAGAGCTGGCAGCCGCTGCAGACCACCCTCCCGCACGCGCCGGTCTACTGGCTGGTGGTCCAGGAGCACTTCAACGACCTTGTCGTGTCTACCTACGGGCGCGGCTTCTGGATCCTGGACGATGTCACGCCCCTTGAGCAGCTCACGGCAGACATCCGCGCTCAGGCGGCGTATCTCTTCAAACCGCGGCCGGCCTATCGCTTTCGACAGATCACGGCCCCGATGGCGATGACGGACGACCCCACGGCCGGGCAGAACCCGCCCTACGGCGCGGCGATCAATTACTGGCTGAAGCCGGTCCCGACGGGTGACGTGACGCTCACAATTCTCGACGCGGGCGGGCAGACGGTGCGCACGCTCCAGGGGACGAAAAGCGTCGGGATCAACCGCGTGTGGTGGGATCTGCGCACCGATTCGACTAAAGCGGCCCGGCTCCGGACCACGCCGCTCTACGACCCGGAGCTACGGCTCGGCCCCGAGGGCTGGCGCCTGGCCCCCGGGGTCGGCCGGATGACGGTGCTGGTGTCCCCAGGCACCTACACCGTCAAGCTCAAGGTCGGCGGGCAGGAGCAGAGCCAGCCAATCGTCGTGCGGAAAGATCCGAACTCGAGCGGGAGTGAGACGGAGATCCAGACGCAGATGAAGCTGCTCGCCGGTCTCCAGGGCGACTTGAACACCGCGGTGGACATGATCAACCGGATCGAGCTGGTGCGGGGCCAGCTCCAAGACTTGCGCTCGGTCCTGCCGGCGGACATCAGGGCCGGTGTCGACTCGCTGGAGAAGAAGTTCAGCGGCGTCGAGGGCAACTTGCTCGACCTCCGGCTCACGGGCCGGGGGCAGGATGACGTCCGCTGGCCAACCATGCTCGCGGGACAGATCGGCTATCTGGCGCAGGGGATCGCCAGCTCGGATTTCGCGCCCACGACTCAGCAGACCGAAGTATTTCAGTTGCTCGAAGGTCGGCTCAAAACGGTCGGGACACAGCTCGACGGGCTTCTGAATCAGGACCTGGCCCAGTTCAACGCGCTGCTCAAGCAGCGGAACATCGGGAACGTGGTGCCGGGGACGCCGTGAGGGCCACCGTCAGTTCAACGTGGGCGGATCCTGGAGGGAGGGGGGGGGGGGACCGAAGGACAGCCGTCTGAGGAACCGCGTGAGCCGGCTCTCCGCGCTGTGCACGTCCGGGCCGAGATAGTCGCCGCGGGCCTCCGTGAGCGCGGCGTGTAGCGCCTCGCGCTGCTCCGCCGCCCGCGCCCACAACGAGGCGACGTCGGGGGCGCGCCGCTCCAATAGCTCCGCGGCGAGCCCGAGCATTTGTCCCGCAAACGTCACGTAGGCGTGGATCATCCCGCGCCCAGCGCCGCGGCGTGCCACCCACTCAGGGAAGCAACCCGCCCACCACAACGCGAGGGCGGCGGAGTCGGCCGCCCCTTCCGCCTGGGCCACCGTGCTCGGGGGCAGGGAGGAGACGAACCGCCACCACACCGCCACCCCGTTCTCTCCTCGCGCGACGACACGCACCGCGCGCGAGGTGGCGAACACGACCGGCAACGTCGCCGTATAGTCGGCGAGCTCGACGTCGGTCACGCCGCGGACGCGGAGCTCGGCGCGAATGGGAATGTACCAGAGGAGCGTCAGGGGCAACGGCGCCGGCGCCCCGCCGCGGCCGCGCACCGCTTCGAGCGCGACCGGCGAGTCGAGCACGGCATCCACATCGCCGCCCTCGAGCGCTAGCTCAGCGCTGCGGCCTGCCGCGACATCCAGGCGCGCCATCTCGTCCACGAGACGGCCGAGATCGCCCCGAGTCAGCAGGCGATGGATCATGGGTGTGATCATGCTTCCTCCCCGCAGAAACCGAGGCAAACTTGATGCCGGACCTCCATGTGGCTGCGGCTCAACACATTACGCTGGGGACTGGTGCGCTCCGGAGCGGACATTGTGCTGCGGAACGCAGCACTCCGACACGGCGCTGCCATGTGAGGAGGCTCACACCCGTGAGGGGTCGGCTGACCGACGCGCTTCCCCTATGACCCGTGGCGCGCGCGCGGCAGTTGTGTGCAACCGGGGAAGCCACTCGGCCTTGCGAGAGGCCCTGCCGCTCTGGTCTGAACCTTGCCCCCTAGCTATGAGGGCAGCCGTGCCCCACTAGGAGGCAGGATCATGGACAAGTCGGCAACGTGGACGGGCCTTTCGGGGCTGCTGGCCGCCGCGTTGCTTGCCGTCGGCTGCACTGAGTCCGTCGGTCCCGCGCGCCGCGGGCCCGGAACCCCCCAGTTTGACGTCGCGGCGAACGGCATTGCGCTTGATCAGGTGAACGGCACGCTCCCCGAGCAGGGGACGGCGCTGCTCAAGGGGTTCAACCCCACGAACCCGCACCTCGGCGACGCGATCATCGTGACCTTCTTCTGGGTCGGCTCGACCAACACCAACATCATCACCTCGGTGACCGATCACTTGGCCGACGGGACGGCGGTCGGCAACACCTACACCCCCGTCGAGTTCGTCTCGGCGGGCGGCATCTCGATGGCGACGTATGTCGCCACGAACGTGCAAAACTTCCCCGAGGGGACGTTCCCGAGCGGCGAGAAGATTCTCGTGGTGCAAGCGGACCTGGCATCATCGATTCAAGACGGCGGGATTATGATGTCCGCGTTTACTGGCGTGAGCACCGTGGCTGCGCAGGCAATGGGCGGGCATAGTAAGGCGTTCGGCTCCGGCTCCTCGTTTCCCACGGTCGCCGATCCCGGCGCGCTTGCGATCGACGCGAACGCGCTTGCCTACGGCGTCACGATGTCGAACGCCGTGGTTGGTGTCGACCCCCCCGTGGGCTTTACCACCATCACTGTGTTGTCCGACGCCGCAGTGGTGACCGAGGCCAACTACGCGGTGCAGGCCAACGCGGGCTCGGTCGATCCGCAGTGGAGCTGGCACTTCAACTCGCCCAGCACGTGGCTGGCAACCGCGCTCGTGCTCAACCCGCCGTCCCCTGCTCCCGGCAACCTGACTGTGACGACCAGCACCACGGGCTCGAGCCTCGATCCCGACGGCTACACGGTGACGGTGGACGGCGCCCTGAGCCGAGCGATCGCGATCAACGGCAGCGTCACGTTCACGGGCCTCTCAGCGGGCAGTCACAGCGTCGCGCTCTCCGGGGTGGCGGCGAACTGCGTGGTCAGCGGCGGGAACTCGAAGACCGCCACGGTACCCGCCGGCGGAACGGTCACGGCTTCCTTCACGGTGATCTGCTCGACGACCAGCAAACTGACGGGCGGCGGTAAGCTCGGGGACGGGCGGAACTTCGCCAGCTTCGGCTCGGAGGCGAAGCAAACGGGCGGCGAGGTCGAGTGGGTGCAGCACTGTCTGGACGGCGTGCAGGCCGGGTCTTCTACGTGCCCGATTGGCAACTTCACCTTCCACGGCACGATGACCGTCGGCAGCTACGGTGCTGTCACCGGCTCCCCCAGCTGCCGCACATGGTCCGGGACGGGCACCGTTAACGACAAGGACATTCCCTCGAAGAGTGGCACGTACTCGTTCACGGTGAACGCGGCGTGCGATAACGGGGAGCCCGGTCGCGGCACTGATTTCATCGACATCACCATCGGCGGCTACCACAACTTCGGGTACCTCACCGGTGGCAACATCCAGCGGCAGAAGAGCAACTGAGCGACTATGCACTTGCCGATGCGAAACCATGCAGGAGGTGACGGGGCAATGACCGTAACGACGATCCACCGCCGGGTTGCACGGTGGCTCTCGGGCCTCGGCGCGCTCGCGGTCGTGAGCGGTCTCACGCTGGCACCCGTCCGGGCCGAGGCGCAGTCCGGCAGCGTGTCGGGGCGGGGTGCCGCAGCGGCCGTGACCACGGCGACCAGTGCGCAACAGTTTGCCACCGCCACGCTGCCGAGCGCCGGCGGCATGGCGGACTCCGAGCTGGCGAGCGTCGTGGTGCCGAGCACGCTTTCCGCCAATGGGCTCGCCTCCATTACGACGGGCCAGCTCGACGACTCGCTCGTGTCCGCGACGACCACGGCCGAGGCAGCGGACGTGAATGTCCTGAACGGGCTGCTGACGGTCCAGGCGGTGCTGGCGGTGGCGACCAGCTACGCGAACGGCGTCGCCGCCACCAGCGAATCGAACGGCTCGACACTGCTGGGGCTGGTCGTCAACGGCGTGAGCTACGGCGACGTTCCGCCCGCCCGGAACACGCGCGTGAACCTGCCGGGTGTGGGGTACGTCGTGCTGAACGAGCAGATCCTGACCGGGGACGGCGTGCACAACACGGATCTCACGGTGAACATGATTCACGTTTACCTGACCGATCCCGTCCTTGGGACCCCGGCGGGCGATATCGTGGTCGGCGCGGCGAGAAGCGCCGCGAGCCTCTGAGCGCTGCCCCGGGGCGGCTTGCCCGCCGCGGCGTCCGCGGCAAGTGAAAATGGTCCGGTCTATCGATGCGCTTCCCCCATCATGTGTTGCCCACAATTGGTGCGCGCGTGCCACGGGTCATAGGGAGGCGCGCACCAGTTGTGTGCAACGGGGAGGCCGCTCGCCCACGCGAGAGGTCCTACCGCTCTGGTCTGAACCTTGCCCCCTAGGGGAGTGCAGTGCCGCACCCCCACAAGGAGGCGGGATCATGTACAAGCGGACAACCTGGACTGGCCTTTCGGGGCTCCTAGCCGCCGTGCTGCTCGCTGTCAGCTGCACGGAGCCCGTCGGCCCGCGTCCCGAAGGCCGCGGACCCGGAGCCCCCCGGTTTGACGTGGCGGCGAGCGGCGGTATTGCGCTCGACCAGCTCAACGGCAAGCTCGGCGAGACCACGACCATCTGGCAAGGGTTTCACCCCACCAATCCGCATCTCGGGGATGCGATTGTTGTCACCTTCTATTGGATTGGCTCGACGAACATCCTCACGAGGGTGTACGACCATCTGGGCGACGCCAACGCGACGCCGGTCGGCAATACGTACAATCTGGTCGAGTATGTGACCGCCGGCGGTATCTCGATGGCCACGTATGTCGCCTTGAACGTGCAGAACTTCCCCGAAGGGACGTACCCGAGCGGCGAGAACATTCTCGTCGTGCAAGCGGACCTGGCCTCGCCGATTCAAGACGGCGGGCTTATGCTATCCGCCTTTTCAGGCGTGAGCACGGTGTCTACGCAGGCGCTGGGCGGGAGCCACCAGGCGTCTGGCACCGGCTCCTCGTATCCGACGGTGGCTGATCCCGGCGCGCTCGCGATCGACGCGGACGCCCTCGCCTACGGCGTCACGATGTCGAACGGCGTGGTTGGCGTCGACCCCCCCTTGGGCTTTACGACCATCACCACGTTGTCCGACGCGAACATCGCGACCGAGGCCAACTACTTGGTGCAGGCCGGCGCGGGCTCGGTCGATCCGCAATGGAGCTGGTACTTCAACTCGCCCAGCACGTGGCTGGCAACAGCGCTCGTGCTGAACCCGGCGGCGACGCAGCTCGCCATCACCGTCCAGCCGAGCACGACGCTGCCGTTCATGACGATCCGGCCGCCAGTGAAGGTCACGGCGCTGGACGCCCGGGGCAATCCGGTCGCGAGCTTCAACGGCCTGGTGACGATCGCGATTGCGAACAACGGCGGCTTGCTCATGCCCGGCACCCTGTCCGGCACCAAGACCGTGACCGCGGTGAACGGCGTCGCCACCTTCTCGGACTTGAGCATCGATCAGGTCGGGAACGGGTACACGCTGCAGGCCGCGGCCTCTGGTCTGACCGGCGCGGTAAGCGCTCCCTTCAATATCGGTCCCATGTGATACGCTAGCGGCGCGGGCGCCCTTGCGACCTCGCAGTCGCGGTCGCAGACTCTCTCCATGAGCGCCGACTCCGCCGCCTCGGCCGACCCGCCCCGGCCCGCGCCGTCCGACATCGACGTCTTCGGTCTCACGGACCGCGGACGGGTGCGCAAGGAGAACCAGGACCAGTTCCTCATCGCGAGCCTCCACAAGCTCCTACGGGTCCACCAATCGAGCATCCCGGCTGACGACCTGACGCCGCTCGTCACCGAGTCACGCGGCTATCTGCTCCTCGTCGCGGACGGTGTTGGGGGGAGGCCCGACGGCCAGGCGGCGAGCGGCACCGCCATCCGCACCATCGCCCACTACGTCACCCACCTCATGGACCTGTATCGTCGCCTCGATTCGGAGAAGGCGAGCGCGTTTCTCGCCGAGCTGGAGCGGGCCGTCCTGCAGAGCCACGAGCTCATACTGGAGGAAGGCAAGCGCGAGTACGGCGGCAGGGGCGGCGCGACGACCTTGACGATGCTGTTCGCTCTCTGGCCGCGGTTCTACCTGGTCCACTTGGGCGACTCGAGCTGGTATCGCCTCCGGGACGGGCAGCTCCGACGGATGACCGAGGTACAGACCCTCGCCGAGGCCCTGGTCGAGGCGGGGGCCCTGACGCGCACCGAGGCGCACCGCTCACCCCTACGCAACGTGCTGGCGAGCGCCCTGGGCGGCCACCAGGCGAAGCCGATGACGCTCGTCACCGATGGAAGGTGGGATGACGTGACGCTGCTCTGCACCGACGGCCTCACGAAGCATGTCACTGATGAGGAGATCCGCGAGCACTTGTTGAACGTTCAGGCATCCGAGCAGACGTGTCGGGACCTCGTCGACCTCGCGCTCGAGCGGGGCGGGGAGGACAACGTGACGGTGGTCATCGGGCGGCTGCGCCGGCGCCCGGGCTAACCCCAAGTCCATCCCGTTGTTGCACCAGTGCCATAGAGTGTCGAGGAGCTGGCGCACCAGTCGCCAGGCGTAAGCCTTGCGCGCCGCGCTCGTCCGCAGGACCCGGGCACTGGCCCGAACCTTGCCCAAACAGAGGGGCGAGTTCGGGTGTGTCCCATCAAGGAGGCGGCATCATGGCGAAGCGAACGGCGGTCGCTGGGCTTGCGGGGCTGGTGGCGCAGTGAGTCCGTCGGTCCTAGGTACCCTGAGCTCGTCGTGGTGGGCGGCCAACAGAACGGCACGCTCAACGAGAGCGGGACGACCCTCATCAAAGGGTTCAACCCCACGAATCCGCACCACGGCGACGCGATTGTGGTGACCTTCTTCTGGATCGGCTCGGCCACCATCAGTTCGGTGACCGACGTCCTGACCTTGCCTGGCTATCCGGTAGTCGGCAACACGTACAACCTGGTCGACTACGTCACGGCCGGCGGCATCTCGATGGCGACGTATGTCGCGACCAACGTGCAGGGCTTTCCCGACGCGTACTCAGCCCCCATCCAAGATTCGATCCTCGCGGTCAGAGCGACCCTCTCGGCCCCGGTGGTCGACGGCGGGATCGTGATGAAGTCATATAGCGGCGTGTTCCCGATCTACGCGCAGGCGTTGGGCGGACATGGTCAGGCCTCGGGCTCCGGCTCCACGTATCCTACGGTGGCCGATCCCGGCGCCGTCACCGTGGGCGCCGGCTCGCTCGCATATGGCGTGTCGATGTCGAGCGCATTGGTCGGCGCCGACAAACCTGTGGGCTGGACGAATGTCAGCACCATGTCTGACTCGTGGATGGTGGTTGACGGGGAGGAGCTCGTGCCGGCTACCACGGGCCCCGTCCATCCGACGTGGAACTGGTACTTCAACTCGCCCAGCACGTGGCTGGGCTCCGTGCTCACGCTCAACGAGGCGGTGACGAAGCTGGCCTTCACCGTCCAGCCGAGTACTTCGTTGCCCTGCCCGGTCACTATGCCGCCGGTGGAGGTCACTGCGGAGGACGACCTGGGCAGCACGGTCAGCACCTATAACGGAACTGTGACCATTGCGATCGCGCACAACGCCGGGGCCCTCACAGCCGGCACGCTGTCCGGCACGTTGACGGTCCCCGCCGTCAATGGCGTCGCTCGGTTCAGCAACCTGTGCATTGACCAGCCCAACCTGCCGGGGAACGGCTACACCCTCCAAGCGGCGGTGCCCGTCCTGAACCTGCGCGTGGTAAGCTCACCCTTCAACATCGGGGCATTCTGATCGCCTGCCTCGGTGAGGTTTAGTCTGCGAGCTTGACGCGACGCTGCGGGTCGGACCCAACCGACCCGCAGCGTCGCGTGATTCCGTTGCGTCCAGGCCCCAAGGGTGTGGCCGACACTCCACGCGCTGGACGCCTGGGAAACACCCTGCGAGGCCGCCACACGCTGGCGCGAACCTTGCCGAAAATCTTGCGGTTCGAGTTCTCTCGTAGAGCGCCGGGACGGTGCCCACACTCCGCAAGGAGGCGGGGATGATGTCCAGGTGGACGACGGTCGCTGGCCTTCCGCGCCTGCTGGCAGCCGCACTGCTCGCCGCAGGCTGCAGCGATGCCCTCAGTCCGGAGCGCCCCCGTCTCGGGACCCCAGTCCTTGACGTGGTGGGGGGCCTGCAAGGCGGCACGCTCAACGAGAACGGCACGGTACTCTTCAACAGGTTCGCCCCCAACCCCCACCACGGCGACGCAATCGTTGCAACCTTCTTCTGGCTCGGCTCGTGCAACATCATCACATCGGTGACGGACCACCTGAGCGACGCCAACCAGACGCCGGTCAATAACCAATACAATCCGGTCGATTGCGTCACCTCCGGCGGCATCGCGATGGCCACCTATGTCGCCACCAACGTGCAGAACTTCCCCGACGCGAGCAGTGACGCTTCCCAGCTCCTGGTGGTGCAGGCGAACCTCTCGACGTCGGTGCAGGACGGCGGGGTCATGCTGTCCGCCTATGGTGGCGTTGCCGGCGTGTATACTCAGGCGTTGGGCGGACATAGTAGTGCGTCTGGCTCCGGCTCCACGTATCCTACGGTTGCCGATCCCGGCGCGATTGCGGTCAACGCCGGCGGGCTCGCCTATGCCGTGACGATGGCGAGCCCACCAGCCGGTGCCGACAGGCCCCCATCGCCCCCCTGGCACGATCTCGCCACACAGTCTGACGCGAGGATGATTAGCGACGCGGAGTACATGGTGCCCGCTACCACGGGCCCGGTCCATCCGACGTTGAACTGGTACTTTTCCTCATCAAGCACGTGGCTCGCCACCGTGCTCGCGCTCAATTCGGGGACGGCTCCGCCGCCCCCGGCGCCGGCGACGCACCTCGTGTTCACCGTGCAGCCGAGCGCCACCACTGCCGGCAGCACGATCTCGCCTCCGGTGCAGGTGTCCGCGAAGGATAACGCGGGCAACACGGACCCGAGCTTCACCGGTGCGGTCACGGTAGCGTTGGGCACGAACCCGAGTGGCGGGGCGCTCTCCGGCACGCAAACGGTGACCGCAGCGAGCGGTGTCGCCACCTTCTCGAGCCTGAGCATCGACAAGGCGGGGAATGGGTACACCCTGCAGGCTACTGGCGGAGGCCTGACGGCCGCCACCAGCGCTGCATTCAACACCACCATCACCTCGCCCCGGGCTGCGGGCGTTGCCCTCGACCAGTGGAACGCCGCCTTCAAGGAGAGTGGGACGACCCTCATCAAGGGCTTCAACCCCACGAACCCGCACCACGGCGACGCGATCGTGGCGACCTTCTTCTGGCACGGCTCGGCCAACATCATCGACTCGGTGACCGACGTCCTGACCACCGCACCCTCCTATACGCCGGTCGGCAATAAGTACAACCTGGTCGAGTACGTCACGTCCGGCGGCATTTCGATGGCGACGTACGTTGCGACGAACGTGCAGAACTTTCCGGACCCGAATGACCCGACCAATGGCGTGGTCCTGGCGGTGCGGGCGAACCTCTCGACGTCGGTGCAGGACGCCGGGATGCTGATATCCGCGTGGACCGGCATTCAGGGGGTGTATGCCCAGGCGTATGGCGCCAGTAGTAGTAGATCCGGCACCGGCTCTTCGTATCCCACGGTGGCCGATCCCGGCCAGATTCCGGTCAACACCGGGGCGCTCGCCTACGCCGTGACGATGTCGAACGCCCTGCGCGGCCGTGACCCCCTCGCGAACTTTACCAAGATCGCCGACGAGTCTGGCGACTCTACGGCTGCTGTCGCGGACTACGCCGTGCAGGCCAATGCTGGCACGGTCGAGCCGCAATGGAACTGGTACTTCGACTCGCCGAGCACGTGGCTGGCCACCGTGCTCGCGCTCAACCCGGCTGCCGGCTCGTCCAACCAGCCGCCGGTCGCGTCGTTCACGAACAGCTGCAGCGGCTTGACCTGCAGCTTCACCAGCACCAGCAGCGATCCCGACGGCACGATCGCGGCCTACAGCTGGGCCTTCGGTGACGGCGGCACGTCGACGGCCCAGAACCCAAGTCACCCTTACGCCGCGGGGGGCACGTACACCGTCACCCTCACGGTGACCGACAATCAGGGGGCGACGAACTCGACGTCGAAGAGCATCCCGGTGACGGCACCCAACCAGCCGCCGGTGGCGTCGTTCACGCAAAGTTGCTCGGGGGACGCGTGCAGCTTCACGAGCACGAGCAGTGATCCTGACGGCTCGATCAGCGCCTACAGCTGGACATTCGGCGATGGGGGGACCTCGACGGCCCAGAACCCCTCGCACACGTATGCCACGGGAGGCACCTACACCGTTGCCCTGACGGTGACCGACAATCTGGGCGCGACGAACTCGACGTCGCATAGCGTCACGGTCAACCGGCCGCC
>QHUY01000002.1 GCA_003223415.1 Gemmatimonadota bacterium | reverse complement strand
AAATCCAGACGGCTGCCCCGCCGCGTGTCCGCCGGCCGCGGTTTATATTCGGGTATGGCCCTCTCCGGGTTTCACCCGGCCATCGCCGGTTGGTTCGGCGAGCGCTTCCGCGAGCCCACCGAGCCGCAGCGGCGCGCCTGGCCGACCATTCAGGCGGGCCGCGACGCGCTGATCGCGGCGCCGACCGGCTCGGGCAAGACGTTCGCCGCCTTTCTCGCGGCAATCGACTCGCTGGTCCGTCAGGGCCTCGCCGGCGAGCTGAGCGAGGAGATGCAGGTCCTCTACGTCTCCCCCCTCAAGGCGCTCTCCAACGACATCCAGAAAAACCTCGCCGAACCGCTGGAGCAGATTCGGGGGGCCCTGCGCGCGGCACAGCTCCCCGACGTCGAGATCCGCACGCTCGTTCGCACGGGAGACACGCCCGCCGCCGAACGGCAGGGCATGGTCAAGCGTCCGCCGCACATCCTCGTGACCACGCCGGAGTCGCTCTACCTCATCCTCACATCGGAGCGCGCGCGCGAGATGCTGCGCTCGGTGCGCACGGTGATCGTGGACGAGATCCATGCCGTGGCACGCGACAAGCGCGGCAGCCACCTCGCGCTGTCGCTCGCCCGGCTCGATGCCCTGACAGGCCGGCGCCCGCAGCGGGTGGGGCTTTCGGCGACGCAGCGACCGATCGAGGACATCGCGCGCTTCCTGGTCGGTACGACGGCGCCACTCCCCGAGATCATCGACACCGGCCATGCGCGCGACCTCGACCTCGCGCTGGAGATCCCGAGCTCCCCGCTCGAGGCGGTGATGAGCCATGAGGTGTGGGAGGAGATCTACGACCGCCTGGCGCAGCTGATCGCGGCGCACCGCACCACGCTGGTGTTCGTGAACACGCGGCGACTGGCGGAGCGGCTGACGCTGCACCTCTCCGAGCGGCTGGGCGCCGAGCACGTGACGTCCCACCACGGCAGCCTTTCCAAGGAGAAGCGGCTCGAGGCCGAAACGCGCCTCAAGGCGGGGGAGCTCAAGGCCCTGGTCGCGACGGCGTCGCTCGAGCTGGGGATCGACATCGGAACCGTGGACCTGGTGTGCCAGATCGCCACACCGCGGTCCATCGCTACGCTGCTGCAGCGGGTGGGCCGCTCGGGGCATCGCCTGGAAGCGATTCCGAAGGGCCGCATCTTCCCGCTGTCACGGGATGACCTGGTCGAGTGCACGGCGTTGCTGCGCGCGGTGCGGGCCGGCCGGCTGGACCGGCTGATCATACCCGAGAAGCCACTCGACATCCTGGCGCAGCAGATCGTGGCGGCCGCGGCTGGCGAGGAGTGGGAAGAGGACCGGCTGTTCGACTTGGCGCGTTCGGCTTGGCCCTACCGCGACCTCACACGCCCAGAGTTCGACGACGTCGTCCAGATGCTGGCCGAGGGATTCACCACGAAGCGGGGCCGGCGCGGCGCCCACATCCACTACGACGGCGTGAACCGGCGGCTGCGCGGCCGGCGTGGCGCCCGCCTGGCGGCCATCACCTCGGGCGGCGCGATCCCCGACATCGGCGACTACCGCGTGATCCTCGAGCCCACCGAGACCTTCGTGGGGACGCTGAACGAGGACTTCGCCATCGAGAGCTCGTCCGGCGACATCTTCCAGCTCGGCAACGCGTCCTATCTGATCCTCAAAGTGGAGTCCGGCCAGGTGCGGGTTGCCGACGCGCAGGGCCAGCCGCCGACGATCCCCTTCTGGCTGGGGGAGGCGCCGGCGCGCACCGCCGAGCTGTCCGAGGAGGTCTCGCGGCTGCGGCGAGACGTCGCCGCCCACCTGGACGATCCGGCGGCGGCGCTCCGGTGGCTCTGTGAGGAGACCGGCATCCTCGAAGCCGCGGGGCGGCAGCTGGTCGAGTACCTGGGGGCCACGAAGCGGATCCTCGGCGTCGTGCCCACCCAGGAAACGCTGGTGCTGGAGCGCTTCTTCGACGAGGCCGGCGGCATGCAGCTGGTGCTGCACGCCCCGTTCGGCGCGCGCATCAACAAGGCCTGGGGGCTGGCGCTCCGCAAGCGCTTCTGCCGCAGCTTCAACTTCGAGCTGCAGGCCGCGGCCACCGACGACGCGATCGTGCTGTCGCTCGGCCCCCAGCACAGCTTCGCCCTGGGCGACGTTTTCCACTACCTGAAGCCCGGCACGGTCGAGCCCCTCCTGGTACAGGCGATGCTCGACGCGCCGATGTTCCAGAGCCGCTGGCGCTGGAACGCCACGCGCGCCCTGGCCGTGCTGCGCAGCCGCGGCGGCAAGAAGGTGCCGACTCCACTGCAACGCATGGAGGCCGAAGACCTCTCGGCGGCCGTGTTCCCCGATCAGCTCGCCTGCCCGGAGAACCTCGTCGGCGACCGCGAGATCCCCGACCATCCGCTGGTCAACCAGACGATCCGCGATTGTCTGACGGAGGCCATGGACCTGGCGGGCCTGCTGCGGGTCCTCGAGGCGATGGATCGGGGTGCGCTGCGGCTCGAGGCGCGCGATACGCCCGAGCCGTCCCCGCTGGCGCACGAGATCCTCAACGCGAAGCCGTTCGCCTTCCTCGACGACGCACCGCTGGAGGAGCGGCGCACCCAGGCGGTGCTGACCCGGCGCGCGGCGGGCGACAAGACGGCCGAGGAGTTCGGGACGCTGGACCAGGCGGCGATCGACCGGGTGCGTGACGAAGCCCGGCCAGACCCCACGACGCCCGACGAACTGCACGACGCCTTGCAGGTGATGGGGGCGATACCGCGTGGGGAATGGGGCGTGGGGAATGGGGAATGGGGAATGGGGAAACGTGGCAGCCCCTGTTCGAGCAACTCGTACAAGCAGGCCGCGCGGCGACCCTTCAGTCGGAGCCTCCACTCTGGATCGCGGCCGAGCGCGTGCCGATGTTGGCGGCGGCGTTCCCCGGGGTGCGATGCCAGCCGGCCATTATCCCGCCGGAACGAGAGCGGGCCAAGTCGTGGAGCCGCGAGGATGCCCTGCGGGAGCTGGTGCGCGGCCAGCTGGAGGTGGTCGGGCCAACGACCGCACCCGAGCTGGCCCGCGCCCTCGGCGTGAGCGCCGGCGACGTTGACGTCGCGCTGGCGGCGCTGGAGCACGAGGGGTTCGTGCTGCGAGGCCGGTTCACGCCGGGTTTGGAAGCCGGCGTGCTGCAGTGGTGCGAGCGGCGGCTGCTGGCGCGGATTCACCGCTACACGCTGGACCGCCTGCGTCGCGAGATCGCGGCGGTGCCGGCGGCGGACTACATGCGCTTCCTGCTGCGCTGGCAGCGGCTGACGGAGGACACGCGCGCCGCCGGCCCGGAGGGACTGGCGGCGGTGCTCGACCTGCTCGACGGCTTCGAGCTGCCGGCGGGGGCCTGGGAGTCGGACGTCCTCCCCGCCCGACTCGCCGACTATGATCCGCTGTGGCTCGATGGACTGTGTCTCTCGGGGGAGATCGCGTGGGGACGGCTTACGCCATTGCGGATTGCGGATCGCGAATTGCGGAATAGCAAGTCGGGCCCCATCCGCACGACGCCGGTATCGCTGTTCAGAAGAGAGAGGGGACAGGTCTGGAGGGGGACGTCGCCCGTGGTCGATCCCGCTGGACTGCCGCTGTCGCATTCGGGAAAGTCGGTCCTCGACGTGCTGGACCAGCGCGGGGCGTCGTTCTTCGGTGACCTCGTGGAGCTGGTGGCGTGGGGGTTGGTAACGTCGGACAGCTTCGCGGGCCTGCGGGCGCTGCTGATTCCGTCGGGGCGCCGCCGGCCGATTGGAGCAGGGGGTGCGGGGTACCGGCGGCGCGGCAAAGTGGCCCCGTTCGGAGTGGAGACGGCGGGGCGGTGGTCGCGCGTGCACCGTCCGGCGCAGGTCTCCGAGGAGCAGATCGCCGAAGCGCAGGCGTGGCAGCTGCTGCGGCGCTACGGGGTGGTGTTCCGCCGGCTGCTCGAGCGTGAGAGCCTGCTCGCGCCGTGGCGGGACATCCTGCGCGTGTACCGGCGGCTCGAAGCCCGGGGCGAGATCCGGGGCGGTCGGTTCGTGGGCGGGTTCTCCGGAGAGCAGTATGCGCTGCCGGAGGCGGTGGGGGCGCTGCGCGCCGTTCGGCGGGAAGCGGGAAACGGGAAACGGGAAACGGAAGAGCTCGTCGCGGTGAGCGGGACCGATCCGCTCAACCTTGCCGGGATCATCACGCCGGGGGAGGTGGTGCCGGCGCTTGCGACGAACCGGATTCTCTTCCGCGATGGGATTCCGGTAGCGATCCAAGAAGGGGAGCGACAGGTGCGGCTGCTGATCGCGGCCACGCCGGAGGAGGAGCAGGTGCTGAAGACCGCGCTGATCCGCCGGCGCGTAGCGCCGCTGGTACGGGCGTATCTGGCGAAACGGTAAATGTAGAAGATCAGTGTCTTGACATCATACGAACACAACGCCGCATTTGCGGCCTTTTTTAGCTTCTTGACTTTCGGTATTTATTCGGGCACGTTCTCTCTCCCAGAGCCCACGGCAGTCCATGGAGCGCGTCGTCCTGTACGTCAATCCGCTCACGTTTCCGATCGCTGTCGAGCGCCGGATCCTCGCCCGCCTCGCGGGGCGGCCGGTGGCACTCGCGCCCGGCGGCACCGACCGGGCGATCGTCTGGTCCGCCTCCCCCGAAGCGGCGCGCGCGGGGATCATGGTGGGGATGCCGGTCTACCAGGCGCTGCGCTGCTGTCCCGATCTGGTGCTCCTGCCGCCGCGGCTCGCGCTCTACCGCCGTGCCGCCGCGGCGCTCGAGCAGATCCTGCGGCCCTTCGTGCCAGTTATCGAGCCGCACACCCTCGGCCACGCCTACGGCGACCTCACCGGTACGCGCAAGCTGTTCGGGCCGGCGCTCGACGTAGCGGCTCGGGTGCGGCGCGAGATCTGGGGCCGGCTGGGGCTCCCCGTCACGGTGGGGCTCGCGGGGAATAAGGTCGTGAGCGAGGTCGCGGCGCACATGCTGAAGCCCGAGCCGGTGGTGGACGTGCGCCCGGGGGAGGAGCCGGCGTTCCTGGCGCCGCATCCGCTCGCGGCGCTGCCGGGCGCGGACGCGCCGGTTCGCGACCAGCTGGCGCGCTACAACGTGGCGCGCATCGGCGCGCTCGCCATCCTCACCCGCGTCCAGGTCGAGGGCGTGCTCGGCCGCCGCGGCGCCGTGCTGCACGCGCGCGCCAACGGGATCGACCCGCGCCCTGTGCAGCCCCCGGCGCGGCGCGAGGCGCTGCGGGCCCAACGCACCTTCGGCGCGGAGACCAACGACCGTGACGTGCTGGCCGCCGAGCTGCGCGCCCTCGCCGAGCAGCTGGGCCGTGCGCTGCGCGCGCGGGGCGCCACCGCCGACGCGCTCACGCTGCGGGTCCGGTACGCCGACCACCGCGACGCCGAGGGCGCCGCGCCGCTCGCGCTCGCCACCGACCTCGACGTCGCGCTCACCGCCGCGGCGCGCCGGCTCGCGGATCGGGTCGTCGCGCGGCGGATTGCCCTCACCGCGGTGGGGCTCGTCGCCACCCTCGGCACGGGACACGACGTGCAGCTCTCGCTGTTCGAGCCGCCGCCGCCGGCGCTGCGGCGGGTCGATCTCAACGCCGCCATCGACCGCGTGCGGCGGCGCTGGGGGACGGGAAGCATCGGCTACGGGACTGGGGACAGGGGACTGGGGAATGGTCGTCCCGCACTCACCATTCCCCTGTCCCCTGTCCCCAGTCCCCGCGAATGACGGATTTCGTCCACCTCCACGTCCACTCCGCGTACTCGCTGCTCAACGGCGGGCCCGGCGCCTCGTCGCTCGAGGCGCTCGCGGCCGCCGCGGTGGAGCGGGGGATGGCGGCGCTCGCGCTCACCGACTTGAACGGCGTCTACGGCGCCATGGATTTCCGCCGCGTGGCGGCAGCTTACGGCCTGCGGCCCGTGTACGGCGCGTCGCTGGAGACGCCGACCGAGCACGCGGTGCTGCTGCCGCTCGATGCGGCGGGCTGGGCGAGCCTGTGCCGCGCCGTCACCGCGAGACACGGCGAAGACAACTTCGCCATCAGCCGTCAGTTGTCAGCCGATCGCACCGGGCTGGCTATTCTATCGAGCGACATCACCCTCCTCGATCGGCTGGCGCGGGAATCGGGCACCGAGCACCTCTACGTCGAGCTGGTGCCGGGGCGCGGGCGGGAAGCCGCCCGGGCGTTCGCGGGTCGCCACGGGCTGCCGCCGGTCGCCACGAACGCGGTGTGGTTCGCCCATCCGCAGGACCACGCGCGCCATCGGCTGCTGGCGGCCATCAGTCACAATGCGACGCTCTCGACTCTGCCCGCCGACGCCCTCGCGCCGCGGGACGCGTGGCTCAAGCCGGGGCCGGAGATGGCGCGGCTGTTCCCCGATTGCCCGGAGGCGCTGCGCAACACGGTGGACTTGGCCGAGCGCTGCGGCGGCGGCCCGCCCGACGGTCGGGTGATCCTGCCCGCATTCGCCGGTGCGGAGGCCCTCGCCAAGTTGCGTGAGCTTACGGTGCTGGGGGCGCGCCGTCGCTATGGTGCCGAGATACTATCGCCAGTGGTCAGCGAGCGGATCGAGCACGAGCTGGCCGTCATCGCAGCCAAGCACTACGCCGACTATTTCCTGGTGGTCTGGGACGTCGTCACCCACGCGCCCACGCACTGCGGCCGGGGCAGCGTCGCCAATTCGATCGTGAGCTACTGTCTCGGGCTCACGCACGTGGACCCGCTCGCGCAGGGGCTGGTGTTCGAGCGCTTCCTCAATCCCGGCCGCCGCGACCCCCCCGACGCCGACCTCGACTTTCCCTGGGATGAGCGCGACCGGGCGTTGGAGTACGTGTTCCGGAAGTACGCTGCCGGGCGCGCGGCGATGGTGGCGAACCACGTCACCTTCCAGCGCAAGGCGGCGCTGCGGGAGGTGGCCAAGGTCTACGGCCGTCCCGCAACGGAGATCACGGCGCTGACCAAGCGGTTGCCGTGGGCGGACGGCGGCCCACTGCCCGCGCTGCTCGCGACGCACCCGAACTTTCGATCGCTGGCGCTGGGGGGTCCCTGGCCGGAGATCGCGTCGCTCGCCGAATCGCTCGTGGGATTGCCGCGCAACCTCTCTCTGCACCCCGGGGGCGTCGTGATCGTCCCCGACGCGCTCACCAACTACGTCCCGGTCGAGCCGGCCGCCAAACGGATCGACGCAACCGACGGTCCGGGGGCGGGGGGGGGGACGCTGCCCGTCCCCACGATCCAGTTCGAGAAAGACGGCACGGAGGACGCGGGGCTCGTCAAGATCGATCTCCTGGGCAACCGCTCGCTCGCGGTGATCCGCGACGCGATCGCCGCGGTGCGCGAGCACGAGGGAGTGACGATCGACTACACCTCCTGCGATCCCGAGGCCGACGAGCCCACGCGGCAGGTGTTTCGGACGGGGAACACGATGGGGGTGTTCTACACCGAGTCGCCCGCCTCGCGGCTGCTGTGCCAGAAGAGTCGGGCCGACACCTTCGACCTGCTGGTGCTCAACACGAGCATCATCCGTCCCGCTTCGAACCGCTACATCAACACCTACCTGGCTCGGCTGCACGGCGCGCCGTACGAGCCGCCGCACCCGGTGCTGCGCGACGTGCTGGCGGAGACCTTCGGGGTGATGGTTTACCAGGAGGACGTGGTGAACGTGTGCGTGGCGCTCGCGGGGATGGACGTGGCGGAGGCGGACGGGGTGCGCAAGGCGCTCACCAAGAAGCGCCCGCTGAAGGAGTTGCGGGGCTACGAGGCGCAGTTCCGCGCCGGCGCCGCCGCGCGCGGCGTGGCCCCGAAGGTGATCGACGACGTGTGGGACATGATCCTCTCCTTCTCGGGCTACAGCTTTTGCAAAGGACACTCGGCCTCCTACATCCAGGTGGCCCTGCAGTCGGGGTACCTGCGGGCGCACTATCCCGCCGAGTTCATGGCGGCGGTGCTCTCGAACGAAGGGGGCTACTACGCGCCGTTCGTCTATATCGCGGAGGCGCGGCGCATGGGCCTCGCGATCCTGCCGCCCGACGTGAACGCGAGTGAGGCGCACTACACCGGCCGCGGGCGCGAGCTCCGCATCGGGTTGCAGGCGTTGAAGAGGTTGTCGGCGGACGGTCTGGCGCGGCTCGTCGCGGAGCGCCGACCGTACGGCTCGCTCGAGGAGCTGCGGTGGCGCGCGGGACTGGCGCCCGGGGACCTGCGGGTGCTGATCCAGTCCGGCGCGTGCGACGGCATCGCACAGGGACGCACCCGCCCGCAGCTGATGTGGCTGGTGGACGCCACCCTGGGGGGGCACCGCCCCGGGGTCAGCCGCTCCCAAGGGGCGCTCGACCTGGCCGACACGGCGCCGGCACCCCCGCTCGCCGAGTACGACGCCGACCGGCAGCTGCGGGACGAGTACACCGTGCTGGGCTACCTGGCCTCGCGCCACCCCATGGCGCTGTTCGCCGACACCTTGCGGGCCGTCCGCCCAGTGCCCGCGCCGCGCCTGCCGGATCACGTGGGGAAGCTCGTCACCTGCGCGGGGATGCTCACCACGGCCAAGCCGGTGCACACCATCCGGGACGAGCCGATGGAGTTCGTCACCTTCGATGACGGCGCCGGGCTGATCGAGACGGTGATCTTCCCCGACGTCTACCGCCGGGTGGTGCCGCTGCTGTTCGGGACGGGGCCCTACCTCCTCCGGGGGCGGGTGGAGGAGTCCTACGGTGCGATCACGCTCACCGTCACGGGGCTGGAGCGGCTCGAGCGCTACGCTCAGCGCCGGGGGCTGCCGTGGTTGCCGGCCCCGGACGAGGGGGCCAACTTGCTGGGCCATGGACCTTCAACCCCAGCGTGAGCGCGCCGCGGCGTTACGCCGCCTGCACCAGGGCCCCGGGATCCTCGTGCTGGCGAACGCCTGGGACGTGGCGAGTGCGCGCCTGGTCGAGACAGCCGGCTTCCCGGCGGTGGCGACCAGCAGCGCCGGCGTCGCCTTCGTCCTTGGCTACCCGGACGGCGAGCGGATCTCGCGGGCAGAGATGGCCGAGGCGGTGCGCCGGATTGCGAGCCGGGTGTCCGTTCCGGTCACCGCCGATATGGAGGCGGGCTACGGCCCGACCCCCGAAGACGCGGCGGCGACGGCGCGCGCGGTGGTCGCGGCCGGGGCGGTCGGCATGAACCTCGAGGACGCGCCGGGTCCGGGCGGCGAAGGCACCCTGATCGATCAGCCGTTGCAGGTGGAGCGCATCCGCGCCGCGCGTGAGACGGCAGCGGCGGCGGGTGTGCCGATCGTCATCAACGCGCGCACGGACGTCTTTCTCGCCGGCGTCGGCGAGCCGGCCACGCGCCTTGCGCATGCCGCGCGCCGCCTGGCCGCGTACCGGGACGCCGGCGCGGACTGCCTGTTCGCACCGGGCGTCTGCGACCCCCCGACCATCGGCGCCCTGGTGAGGGAGCTGGGTGCGCCCCTGAACATCCTCGCCGGGAAGGGCTGCCCGCCGATCCCCGAGCTGGCCCGGCTCGGCGTGCGGCGGGTGAGCGTCGGGTCGGGGCTGATGCGCGCGGCACTGGGCCTCGTGCGCCGCATCGCCGAGGAGCTGCGTGGCCCGGGGACCTACGAGCAGCTGCTCGCCGGAACGATCCCGCACGCCGAGATGAACCGGTTGTTCGAGCGATGAGTCCGCGCGGTCAACCGTCCCTGTTCGACGATCGGGGCGCGCTGCCGCCCCCGCCTCCCGAGCTCGTGGAGCTCGCTCGCGGCCTCCCGCCCACCATCCGCTTCGGCACCTCGACCTGGACCTATGACGGCTGGGCCGGCGACGTCTATCACCGGGATTACCACGGGCCGCAGCCGGCGCGGCGGCTCGAGGAGTACACGCGCTACCCGCTGTTCGGGACGGTGGGGATCGACAGCGCGTTCTACGAGCCGCCCAGCGAAGAGACCTTGCGCGCCTACGCGAAGGCGCTGCCGCCCGCCTTTCCGTGTGTCAGCAAGGTGTGGGACCGGATCACGGCGAGGCGGTTCAACCAGGACCACCGCTGGGGCGAGCTCGCCGGCAAGCTCAACCCCGACTTCCTGAGCGCCGACCTGTTCAAGGACGCGGTGCTGCTGCCCTACGCGCGCGCGTTCCGCGACCACGCTGCGTGCTTCGTGTTCGAATTCCAGGCGATGCGCGGCCGCGACCTGCCGGAGGTCGGCGTCTGGGCTCAGCAGCTGGACGCCTTCTTGCGACAGCTGCCGGGGGACTTCCGGTACGGCGTGGAGCTGCGCAACCCGGAGCTGCTCCACGAGCTGCACGGCGAGGCGCTGCGGCGCAACGGTGCCGCCCACGTGTTCAACTCGTGGGCCGAGATGCCGCCGATCGGCGCGCAGCTGGACCTGCCGTGGACTTTCCCGGCGGGCTTCACCGTCGCGCGCGCGCTGCTCAAACCGGGCCGCCCGTACGCCGACGCCGTGCGGCTGTTCGAGCCCTACGACCGGATTCGCGAGCCACAGCCGGAGCTGCGACACGATTTGCTGCGCCTCATGGCGGAGGCGGTGCGGCGCCGCATCGAGGCGTTGATCGTCGTGAACAACCGCGCGGAAGGCAACGCGCCGGGCACGATTCGGGCGCTCGCGGAGATGTGGAGAGCTACAACTTGAGCTCTCCTTGCAGCGCCGGCAGGCGTTGCTTGTAGCGGTCCACCATTCCCTCGTTCACCGGAAAGCCGTATCGCGCCTGGAGCCGCTTGATGCGGCGACTAAGCGCCCGCGCGTACCCCTGCGGGGCTGCGCCGCGCCCCACATAAGCCGCGCGGTAGCGCTCGGCCAGCGCCGGGAAGTGTTGCTGCAACACCGGGAGGAATCGATCCCGGACGGCAGGGTAGAGCCGCAGTGGACTGGCATAGACAAAGTGGGCCCCTGCCTCCCGGGCCGCCCGGAAGAGCGCTTCCAGGTGCCGACGGTCGTCGGTGACACCCGGGAGGACAGGGGCGACGATGAGGCCGACATTCAGCCCCGCGTCGCTGAGCTTTCGCACAGCTCGTAGCCGCACCGCGGGCATCGGGGAGCGCGCTTCGAAGGCGCGGATCAGGGCGACATCCAGCGTGATCAGCGAGACCAGGATCTCGAGGTCGTTGTGCTCGGTGACCTGTCGAAGCACGTCGGCATCGCGCGCGACCAGCGGGCTTTTCGTGATCAAGCCGACGGACAGCCCCTCACAGCGGGCCAGCCGCTCGAGCACCCGGCGGGTGACGCGGAACCGGCGCTCGGCAGGCTGGTAAGGATCGGTCGCGGTGCCGATCACAATGGCGTCGGATGGTCGGATAGTCGGATGGACGGATCGAAAGTAGCGCTGGAGGTCAGACTCCAAAGCACCTAGGATCTGCTCCTTCACGAAGATGCGACTTTCGAACGCCTCCCAGCCGTGCTCGCCGCGAAAGTCCCGGAACTCGGCGTCGTCGAGCCTGCCCGCGTCGCGGGCGCGCTCGACCACGTAGCGGTGCGTGTAGCGGGCATAGCAGTAGGTACACCCGAACTCGCAGCCGACGTACGGGTTGAGAGACCAGAAGTCCATGCCGGTCTGGGCCGGCGGGTTGAGGACGCGCCGGGGCTCGAGCGCGACGTACTGCGTGCCACGAAGGCGCTCATCGAGAACGGCGTCTGACAGTCGGACGGTGGGACTGTCGGATGGCAAGAGCGGTAGCTGCCTGCGGCGGTCCGTCATCCGCATCGTGCCCAGCCGCATTGTTGGCACACGAAGCATCCCGACTGTCTGGCCACGCGCGCGCCGCAATCAGGACAGGTGAGATCTTGCGAAGCAGGGCGTGGGGGCGACGGGTTGGGGAGCTGTTGTTGTGGGGGTTCCATTGCACCCGAATATACACCGAAGATCGACCACCGCAACTTCAGTCAACTGATTACGCTGCAATGATTAAGGGACCAGCCGTCGCCAGATGATGTAGACCGGGACGCCGAGGAGGACCAGCGCGAGCCCCAGCAGACTGTAGGTCCGGGTCACGTGGTTCACCAGCAAGTCCACGGCAATCAGCGCCGTCGCCACCACGTACAAGCCGGGGAGCCAGGGGTAGCCCAGGGATTTCACCAGGCGTTCGGCGGTGGGGCGCTTCGCGCGCAGGGCGAACAGCCCGATGGCAGTGAGCGTGTAGAACAGCAGCGCGGCGAAGATGACGAAGTTGAGCAGCTGGCTGTAGGTGCCCGACAGGCACAGCACGCAAGTCCACACCGCCTGCACGACGAGCGCGACGGTCGGCGTCTTGTACCGGGGATGCAGGATCCCGGCCGTCTCGAAGAACAGGTTGTCGCGCGCCATGGCGTAGTACACGCGCGCACCGGAGAGGATGAGCCCGTTGTTGCACCCGAAGGTGGAGATCATGATCGCGATCGCCATGATGTACAGCCCCGGCCCGCCGAAGATCGCCTGGAGAGCCGCCGTCCCGACGCGGTCTTGCGGTGCGTGGGCGATCGCGTCGGCCGGCAGGACGTTCAGGTAGGACACGTTGGCGAGCAGGTAGAGCGCTGTGACGGTGAGCACGCCGGCGGCCATCGCGAACGGCAGGTCCCGCCGTGGGTTCTTGAGCTCGCTTCCCGCGAAGCCGACGTTGTTCCAGGCGTCCATCGAGAACAGCGAGCCCACCGTCGCCGCGCCGATCACGGGGAGCAGTGCCAGCGACAGGCCGCCGGCGGGCCAGAAGCCCGGGCCGAAGTTGGCGGCGAGGGCGGTGGCGTTCCGGCCGATCGAGATCCCAAGCACGATCAGGCCGGCTAGCGCGGCGGTCTTGATCGCCGTGAGCGAGGTCTGGATGATCGCCGCGGTGCGGACGCCCCGGACGTTGATCCAGGTCAGGACAACGATCGACAGGATGGCAAACACGCGCTGGGGCGAGAGGCCGACCTGGATCGTGCCGATGGGTTGGGGGAGCATGACCACCGTACCCAGCCCGGGCCACAGGTCCGGGGAGAGGGACGGTAGGAGGACCGAGGTGAACCGCGCGAACGCCACGGCGACCGCGGCGATCGTTCCCGTCTGGATGACGACGAACAGCGTCCACCCGTAGAGGTAGCCGAACAACGGCGAGATGCCTTCCCGCAAGTAGACGTACTGCCCGCCCGCGTTGGGGAACATGGCCGCGAGCTCACCGTAAGTCAGGGCGCCCATGAGGGTGACGACGCCCGAGAGAGCCCACACGACCAGCAGCAGGCCGGGCGTTCCCACTTCTCTCAGAATCTCGGCCGACACGATGAAGATCCCGGAGCCGATCATCGAGCCGACGACGAGCGCGGTCGCGTCGAGCCGCGAGATGGCCTTCACGAACTCGGCCTGGACGGGTGGCTGCTGCGCGGTCGCCATGCGGGTCCTCGCACGAGAGAAGGAACGGGCCTGGGATAACCTAGTGAGTCCCGACGGGGCCCGCTATCTTTTCGCCCGGACGGATCCCCCTCCCCGCGAGGTTCGCCGTGCGCCTGTTACCGCGTGAAGAAGAGTTCTTCGACCTGTTTGTCGAGGTGGCCGATCGCAACAAGGAAGCCGCCCAGCTGCTGCGTGACCTGTTCGACGCGGCCCCGGAGCGCCGCACCCCGATCGTGGAGCGGATCAAGCGGCTGGAGCACGAGGCCGACCAGGTCACCCACGAGGTGGTGAACCGGCTCGACCGCACGTTCATCACGCCGCTCGATCGCGAGGACATCCACCAGCTGGCCTCCGACCTGGACGACGTGATGGACGTGATGGACGGGACGGCGCGCCGGGCGCTGATCTTCCACATCGGCGTCGCGCCCGCCGGCGTCCGGCAGCTGGTCGAGGTGATTCAGCGGATGGTGGCGGTGCTGGCCGAGGGCGTGGGGCGTCTCAAGAAGGGCGACGACGTCATGAAGTACTGCGTCGAGGCCAAGAAGCTCGAGGAGGAAGGGGACGTCATCTACCACGAGGTGCTGGGCGAGTTGTTCGAGAAGGAGCGGGATGCGCTCGAGGTGATCAAGTGGAAGGAGATCTACGACAACCTGGAGCGCACCCTCGACGAGGCTGAGGACGTCGCCAACGTGCTGGAGTCCATCACGCTCAAGCACGCCTGATGCACGTCACGGTCGGCTTCGTGCTCGCGATCGTCGCGATCGCGCTCGCCTTCGATTTCATCAACGGGTTCCACGACGCCGCGAATTCCATCGCCACGGTGGTTTCGACGCGGGTACTCTCGCCGAGCGCCGCGGTCGTCTGGGCGGCCGCCTTCAACTTCCTCGCGGTGTTCCTGTTCGGCACCGCCGTCGCCCGGACGATGGGCCGGGGATTGGTGGACCTCGCGGTCGTGGACGCGAACGTGATCCTGGCGGGCCTCGCCGGAGCGATCGTGTGGGACCTCATCACGTGGTGGCAGGGATTGCCGACGTCGTCCTCCCACGCGCTGGTCGGCGGGTATGCGGGGGCCGCCATCGCGAAGGCAGGCTTCGCGGCTCTGCTGTTCCCCGGCAAGTGGATCCCGACCCTCGTCTTCATCGTCGTGGCGCCGCTGATGGGCCTGGCGCTGGCGCTGCTGTTCACCGTGGCGCTCTCGTGGGCGCTGCGTCGGTCGCTGCCGCGGAGGGTGGACCGGACATTCCGGGTGCTACAGCTCGCGTCGGCGGCCGCCTACTCGCTGGGCCATGGAAGCAACGACGCCCAGAAGACGATGGGGATCGTCGTCGGGCTGCTGGTGGCCGAGCAGGCGCGCTTCGCGGACTTCCCGATCCGAGCGCTGCACCTCGTCGATGCCGGCGTCGTCCCGTATTGGGTCGTGGTGGCGTGCGGTGCCGCCATGGGGCTGGGGACGGTCACGGGGGGCTGGCGAATCGTGAGGACGATGGGACAGCGGATCACGAAGCTGAAGCCCTTCGGGGGATTCTGCGCCGAGATCAGCGGGGCGATCACCCTGTTCGTGACCGCGCACTTCGGTATCCCCGTCAGCACCACGCACACCATCACCGGCGCGATCGCCGGGGTGGGGGCTTCGCAGCGGCTGTCGGCGGTCCGCTGGGGGGTGGCGGGCCGGATCGTGTGGGCGTGGCTACTGACGATCCCCGCCGCCGCCTTCGTCGCGGCGCTGAGCTACATCATCCTCCACGCCGTCCGGCCCTGACAGCTTCGCGAGGTCGATCATCTTCACGCCGGCCACGTACTCGGTGGTCGGGGTTTGCGTCAGGACGGTCAGCTTGTCCACGCTATCCCGGATGCGGCGGGTCATGGCCAGCATGTTGTGCAACGACTCCAGATCCTCCGACCTCGTGAGGCGCCCGTCGCGCTCGAGCATCTGCCCTTCAGCCAGGATCGTGGCCAGCGCGTTGTTGACCTCGTGGCGGATGGCGACCGCCACCTGGCTGATGACCGCGACGCGCTCCCCCTGAATGGCGCGCCCGTAGAACACATGCAGCTGCTCCGACAACCAGCCTACCGAAATGGCGATCGCCCCATAAGCGGCGTAGATCGGCACGGTGATGCGCCAGTCCTCGGCGTCGAGGTTCCACGCCACGAGGAGCTGGATGGTGGTGAACAGGACCGTGCCCATCGCCAGCCCGGCCACGGCCCCGCGCAGCCCGTAGGTCAGGGAGAGCATGTAGGCCGGCACCAGGGTCACCAGCCAGACGAGGTCGCGGTAGGGGACCTCGCCGGCGGGGATGAGGCTCAGGATGAGGCTGGGCGAGAGATAGGCGACGGCGCAGTAAAGCCACCAGCGCTTCGGCAGCGGCGGCCGGTGCGCGAGGGGCGTGAACCCCAGGAAGTCGACAAGGTGGTAGCGCATTACAGGCCTAATGCCTCCACGATCGCCTGGGCGATCGCCGCGTCCTGCACGCCGACGCCGGTCAGATCGGCAATGGTAATCTCGTCCGGCGCTTCCCGTCCCGCGAGACGCCCCGCCGCCAGGTCCCCCAGCTCCGCGTACACCTTCGACTTCGTCACGGCCCCCGCGGCGAGGGCGTGGTGCAGGTTGCCGTAGCGCTCGGTCTGGGCCAGCCGGTCGACGACGAGCTTGTCGGCGCGCGCGAGCAGCGCCGGCTCCAGCTCGACCTTCTCCGGGCTGCCCGTGCCGGCGGAGGTGATGTGCGTGCCGCGCGCGACCCACGCGGCCTTGAGGAGCGGCGTCGTGCTGGCGGTGCAGGTGACGATCAGACGGTGGCGTCGCACCTCTCGCTCGAGCGCCGCTTCCCCGCTGGCGACGCCGGTGGGGACGAGCGTCGCGATCTCCTGGGCGAGCGCTTCAGCCCGCGCCGGCGTGCGGTTCCAGATCGTGAGCCGCTCGAGTGGTCGCTCGGCCACGATGGCGCGGGCCGCGAGTCGGCCGACGGCGCCGGCGCCCACGAGGAGCGCCTCGCGGACCTCTCGCGGGGCGAGGTATCTGAGGGTGAGGGCGATCGCCGCGGCCGTGCGCAGGTCGGTGAGGTAGCCGTGCTCCTCGAGCAGCACGTCGGGGACGCCGGTCTCCGCGTCGAGCAGGAGGAAGAGCCCGTCGCCCGAGGGCAGGCCCCGCTCGCGGTTCCGGTAGAACCCGGTCGCGACCTTGAGCACGATGTGGCGCCCGCCCGGGACGCGTGCCCCCTTCACGTGCACTTCGGCGGGGATGTCGGGCAGCTCGAAGACCAGCGGGTCGGGGAGCGTGGCCTCGCCGCGGCCCAGCGCCCGGAAGCCCTGTTCCACGGCGGCCACGGCGATCGCCATGGGGACGCGGTCGCGGAACGCTTCCAGCGGGACGACCCGCATCGCGCTCAGTCCGTGAAAATGCGCTTCAGGCCGAGCTCGGTCTCGGCGAGCGCCGCCTGCAGCTCGGAGAGCTCGTTGCCGTAGCCGAAGCGGATGTGTTGCGGCACGCCGAAGTGTTCCCCAGGCACGAGCAGCACGCTGTGCTGGGCGCGGATCCTCTCCACGACGTCCAGCGCACCGACTCCCTGGCGGTACTTCACGAGGCAGATGGCGCCGGCCTGGGGCGGGTGCCAGCTGAACGTGTCGCCGAAGCGCTTGAGCCACTGCTCGAAGACCGGATAGTTGGCATTGAGGATGCGGCGGGTGCGCTCGATGATCTTCTCGCGCACCCCCGGCGCCAACGCGACGCCGGCCAGATGATCGGAGGCGCCCGCCGGGCCGATGGTGGTGTAGTCGTGACGGGCCCAGCTCTCGGCCGTGAACTCGGGCGGGGCGACCAGCCAGCCGATGCGCAGTCCCGGGAGGCCGTATGCCTTGGACAGGCCGCTCACGCAGATCACCTTGTCGTAGCTTCCCCAGAAACTCGGCGTGGTTTTCCCGTTCAGCTCAGCGCCCGCGTACACCTCGTCGGCGAGCAGCCAGGCGCCCACTTCGCGGCTGCGCTCGAGGATCACGCGGCGCGCGTCGTCGGAGAGGACGTGGCCCGTCGGGTTGTGGGGGTTGGTGACGACCACGAGCTTCGTGCCCGGCGCGATGGCGGCGCGGATCTCCTCGGGGAACGGCTCCCAGCCGTTGCCGGCGTGCAGGTCGAACCCGCGGACCTGGGCGCCGAGGTTCTGGGCCTGGCCCCAGATCTGGAGGTAGCTGGGGAGCAGCATCGCGACCTTGTCGCCGGGCTCCAGCAGTCGCCAGCAGGCGACGAAGTTCGCTTCGGCGCTGCCGGTGGTGACGAGCACGTGGTCGGGAGAGGCGCCGGGGTAGAGCGCGGCGATGCGCTGGCGCAGCAGGTCGGTGCCGTTGGACTGGCTGTAGCCGAGCCGCACCTCAAGCAGCGGGACGGCGGAGGCGCCGGCGAGGCCGAGCAGCTCCTGGACGGAGAGGGGGTGGACGCCGGACTCCGCCAGGTTGAAGCGGACCCGGTTCTCCCACGTGCTCTGCCAACGTTCCAGCTCGAACGGGACGAACCGCAACTCGCCCTCCTTGAAGACGCTGTCAGCCGTCAGCCATCAGCCGTCAGTAAAGTGAGGTCCTCGGGACGTTCAAGCCAGTAATCGGGCTCAAGGTCGGCGAGGTCCGCGCGGCCGAAGGGACCCCACAGGACAGCCGCGGTTTTCACTCCCGCGGCGCGGCCGCACTCGAGGTCGTGGCGCGAGTCGCCGATGAAGACCGCGCCGGCAGTGGGAGCGCCCAGGCGCTCCAGGGCCTTCAGCACCGGCTCGGGATGCGGTTTGGGGTGCTCGACTTCGTCGGAGCCGACGACCACGTCGAACGTGTCCTCCAGCCCCGCGACCCGCAGCCCGCGCGCGGCGCCGCTCCTCAGCTTGCTCGTGACTAGGCCGAGCGTCTTACCGCTGTTTTTCAGGCGGCGGACCTGCTCGACGACGCCGGCGTAGGGGCGGACCATCGCGTCGTGGTTGGCGAGGTTGAACTCGCGGTAGGTAGCCACCATCGCCTGGATCTCTTCGGGGTCCTCAGACCACTCGCGGAACTGCACCCACAGCGGTGTGCCCAGGCCTTTCATCCACACTTCGTCGGGGGGCTCGATGCCGCGGTGGGCCTTCAGGGTGTGACGGTAGGACTGCAGGATCAGCTCGATGGAATCGATGGGGGGGGGGGGGGCACGCCAGCAAGCTAATTCGCGCCGTCCGTTCTCGCTGGAGGCGGGCACAACGCTACAATCTGTAGCGCGGCGACGAGCTCCGCCTCCGGCGCCGCGGCGGGCTCCTCGAGGGGGGGTAGCCGCTCGTGCCAGGCGAGCAGCGCAGCGATGGTGAGCGGCGCACGCCGCTCGAGCAGTTCTTCCAGCAGCAGCTCCTCCCCCGCCGTCATGCCCACGGTGAGCCGCGCGACCAGGCCGTCGAGCGCCGCGAGACGGCCGGCCTCGCGCCGACGGGCGGCTCGGTAGGCCTCCGCGAGCGCCCACGGGATGAGCCGCCGACCGAGCCGATCGCGGTCGCGCGCGCGCCAGCGCGCCTCGGCGATCGCCGCAAGCCGCGCCCGGACCAGCGGCGCCGCCAGGACGATGGCCGACCCGAGGGCGCTACGATCAAGTGGGCGGACGGGCGACGAGCCGCCAACCGCCCGCTCGAGACACACCGTGGCGCGGTCGGGGTCGACCCGCGGTCCCGAGTCGTCGATCACGAGCGCCTCGACGGCCGCTCCCATCCGCAGGATCAGGACGGTCGCGTCGCACTCTCCAGGGACCGCGGCCGCGACGCCTCCCGCCGGCAGTTCTAATTCACACCGGGCGAGGCGCTGAAGCCGGTCCGTCCAGTCGAGTACGGCTGCCGTCTCCCGGCCGCCGCGCGGCGTCTCCGCTTCGGCGGCCCCCGCGAGCGCGGCGGCCTGCGCCTTGGCGGCGAGTCGCGCTTCGAGAGCCAGCGCCTCCTCCAACGGCGCGGGCGGCAGGAAGGTCACCGCGTCCACGACGGCGTGCGGCGAGCCGAGGCGGTCGATGCGGCCGACCCGCTGCGCCAGGCGTGCGGGGCTCCACGGCAGATCGTAGTGCACGACGCGCGCGGCGTCCTGGAGGTTGAGGCCCTCGCTCAAGAGGTCGGTGGCGACGAGGACGTCGGCGTGCAGCGCGGTCGGTGGTGGCGGTGCGCCTTGGGCGGCCGGCGCGAAGACCCGGAGCACCTCGGCTCGCGGCGCCGGTGTCGCGCCCAGCCAGCCACCATCGCCCCACAGCGCCGCCACGCGGCAGCGCCGACCGAGGTGGCGCTGAAGATAGCGGGCGGTGGCGCGGGATTCGGTGAACACGATCGTCTTGCCCGCCCTCCCCGCCCCCCCCCCACCGTCCGCGAGCAGGGTGCTCAGCGATTCGAGCTTGGGGTCCGGCGCATCCGTGGCGAGGTCCCGCAGCTCAGCCACCAGCTCGCGATCGGTCTGCGCTACGCCTGTCGGGCCGGGCGCGAGCAGCACCGGAAAGAGCACGAGCTGCAGGTCGCGGGACTCGTCGCGGGGGAAGAGGCGCTGGAACTCACGTGGCGAGAGCGCCCGATGCTCTTCCGCGGCCCGTCGCGCCAGGTCGAGGAACGCCTGGTAGCGCTCGAGGGTCGCGCGGAACGCGGGGAGGCTCGAGGCGAGCCGTCGCAGCAGGGTGAGGCGGAACAGCGGCGCCGCGCCGACGGCAGCCGAGAGCCGGCGCACGCGTGAGACGAGCTCGGGGAGGGTGCCCGCCGGCACGGCCGGCGCACGGATGATCCGGCCGGGCGCGCGGTCGGGAAACTCGAGGTGGACGCTACCCGCGGCGTACCGGCGCGCCCGCGCCCGCGATCGGGCCACGACGAAGCGCGGGGCCACGGCGGCGGTGGTCTCCGCGGGCAGCTCCCCGCGGGCGGCCCGGCGCAGCGAGGGTACGCCGAGCCCCGCGACGGCGTGGTCACGCAGGAACAGCCGAAAGAGATGAAACAGATCCGCAAGCCGGTTGTGCACCGGCGTCGCGGTGACGAGCAGCACACGGGCGCCGACGACGAGCGTGGCGAGCGCGCGATAGCGCCGGGTGTCCGGGTTGCGGAAGTGGTGGGCTTCGTCCACGACCCAGAGTCGGATGGTCGGATAGTCGGATGGACTGATTCTGCCCATGCTCAAGGCTTCGTGCGTAATGATCGGGGCTTCGAGGTGAAGCCGCTGGATCAAGTCGCGCCACTGGGGAACGAGGACTGCGGGGACGACGAGGGCGAACGGCTCGGCGCGGCAGGCGGCCACGGCGAGCGCGACGTACGACTTGCCGAGGCCCACGGCGTCGGCGAGCAGCGCGCCGCGCCAGCGCGCGAGCAGAGCGGTCAGCCGCTCGAACGCCGGGACCTGGTGCGGTGCGAGCCACGGCGGCGCATCCGGCGGAACCGCAGGCAGGTCGAGCAGGGCCAGCGCCGTTCGAGCGGCGACCAGCGCCGCCGGCGCCTCCGCTTCCGCACGCAGCAGCAGGGCCAGCGGCTCCGCGGGCGCATGGAGCTGCTCAGCGAGAATCCGCGGCGCGGTCCAGTGCACGGCGATCGGCGGCGTCGAGCCCGAGCAAGTCCGCGACGGCGGCGTCGTCCGTTTCCGCGCTGCGTCCCAACGCGGCGAGCCGAGCCCAGATCTGGGCGCCGGCGGGCGGGATGGGCAGCTCGCGGATGACGCGGGCGTTGAAGCGGCGGAACCCGCCCCGCGCGGGATCGGCGCGCAGTCGCGCCAGCGCGGTATACCAACGCGAGTTGAAGAGCGCCGCCAGCGCATGCGCCTCGTCCGCCGCCCGCGTCGCGATGCCGTACACCGTGTTGAGCGGCACGACCTCCACAGGCGGCACCACGGCGGCGAGCCGGCGCGCGAGATCCGCCCAGCACACGCGGTGCGGCGCGAGGGCGAGGGCGGTACGGAACAGGCGCCACGCCGGACCGTCACGGTAGTCGGCGCGGCGGCGCAGACGGCCCAAGTGCGGCTGCAGCCGCTCGGCGAGCGGGCGCGGCAACACGGGCAACGGGCCGCCGCCCTCTCCGTGCGTCCACAGCAGCCACACCACTGTCCGGGCGCACCAGGGACGCAGGTCCCGGCCGCGCAGGGCGGGACGCGCGCCCGCAACGTCTTGTGCTACGAGGAACAGGTCGTCGGCACCGGTTTTCACGCCGAGCCGCGGCACCCAGCGCTCTCCCAGGGCAGGCAGCTCGGCCCGCAGGCGCCGGGCGACGCCGGCGGCGTCGGGGCGCAGCACCCACGGGCCGCCGCTCTGCAGCGCGCGCTGCGGCAGCCGGAGCGCCGCCGAGCGCGGGCCGAGCTGCGCGGCCACCGGGCAGTCGGGGCGCGCATCCGCGCGGGCGGCGACGAGCGCCATCGGATAGACCGCAGCGCCGAACGTCGCCGCGGTACCGTCGAGAGGCGCGACCCGCTCGAGTCGAGTCTCATGCGCGAGTCGCCGCCGCAGCGGCTCGGCATACCCGCTGGAGGCGAGCTTGGCCGGCACGAGCAGCGCCACGACCCCGCCCGGGGCGGCGAGCTCGAGCGCGCGATCGACGAAGGCCACGGCGAGGTCGGGCAGGTGGGCGAAGCCCCGCGTTGCCGCGGGACGCCACGACGGATAGCGCGCCTGCAACGTCTCCCGTACCCGGGGCGGCAGACGCTCGCCGCGAACCCACGGGGGATTGCCGATCACGACGTCGAACCCGCCGGCGGTGAGGAGGTCCCCGAAATGCGACTCGAAGGCGAAGAAGGGAGTCCCCCCCTCACGACCCAGCTTCCGGGCGGCCGAGCGGAGATCCCGGCGACCGTCTCGCAGACGGGAGAGCCGCTTACGCTCGTCGGCCGCGAGCCCGCGGCGGCGCCCGAAGAGGTCGCGGTCCTTCGCCGCGGCGAGCAGCTCGCGGATTGCAGCGTCGAGCCGGCGTTCCGCCTGCGCGAAGAGCGCGCGCGCGAGGCTCGCTTCCGAGCGGGCGAGCTCCTGCGCCGCGGCGCGCTTTTCGGGGCCGGTCAGCTGAAACAGGCGCCGCCGCGCCCCGCCCGCGTGGTCCAGCTCGTGGCGGGCCGCCGCGAAACCGCGCGCGCCGGTGAGCGAAGCGGCGAGCGCCAGCGGGTCGAGCAGCGTATCCCCCTGCCGCACCAGCCCGTCGAGGTTCGGTAGGGGAGCGACGGCCCCGAGGTCGGCCGGGTCCTCGGCGACGAGCGCGAGCCAGAGCCGCAGCTCGGTCAGCCGGACGGCCGTGAGCTCGAGATCGACGCCGAACAGGCAGCGGCCGAGGATCTCCCGCCGCAGCGACGGCGTGACGGGGACGCCCGCCGACCGGTGCAGCGAGGCAAGCTCAGCCAGGACGCCGAGGAGAAAGGCTCCCGAGCCGGCCGCGGGATCGAGCACGCGCAGGGTCAGCAGGCCGGACACGCATCTGGGAGCGGGCGGCTCGCCGCGGTGGACCCAGCCCTCCGCCTCGCCGGGCGTGAGGCCCAGGCGGTGGACGAGCGCGGCTTCCAGGGCCGCACGCACCAGGTCGCGGACGAGCGAGGCCGGCGTGTAGTAGCTGCCGCTCGAGCGCCGCTCGTCGGGCGCCATCACGCCCTCGAATACTCGCCCCAGCATGTCGGGCGCGACGAGCTCGCCGGCCTCGTCCTCGCGCACCGAGAAGTGGAATCGCTCGAACACAGCGTCGAACGCTTCGCGCCAGTCGGCGTTGCTCCACACGACGGGGCCGTGCCGGCGCTCGAGGGCGGTGGGCTCGAACAGGCCCCCGTTCAGGAACGGCAGCCGGCCCAACGCCCGCGCGGCGGCCGCGCGCTCGGCCGGCGGGCGGTTCAAGGCTCCGAAGCAGAGTGGATGGAGGATCGTGCGGTGGAAGTGGCGCCGCCCTGCGAGCGACTGGTCGAAGCGAAGTGGGAGGTACCGGCGGTCGCCGTCGAGCCAGCCCTTCTCCTGGACGAAGTACAGGAACAGCACGCGCGTGAGCGCGGTCAGGGCGAGGGCGTGGCGATCGGCGGGGCTATGCGCGGCGGGAGTGAGCCGCTCGGTGAACCGGGCGAGCAGGGTCCGGAAGGCGCGGAAGAAGCGGTGCGTGACGCCCTCGGCGCCGAGCGCTTCACCGATGCGGAGGCTGAGCGCGAGGGGCGACTCGCCCGGCGCGGGAGCGAGCCGCTCCAGCGTGGCGAGGGCCGGGCCGCTGGGGTGCTCGAGCGGGATCGTCGCCAGGCGCGGCACCGGCCCGCCGCTCCAGCCCGGGCGCCACGCGGCGCAGACGAGGCGGCGCGGGGTGGTGCCGAGGGCCACCGCGAGCCCGCGCTCGGCGCGGGCGGCGAGTCGCTGGGCGGCCGCAAGCGCGGCACGCTCCGGATCGTCGGCCGTGAGGGCGACGACGCGGAACGCCTCGTGGCGCGCCACGAGCGCCGCTGCCCGCACCCCCGCGGCGTCCGCGTGGGCGGAGCCGAGCCAGGGCCCGGGTGGCACGGTCTCCCACGCCGCCTGATAGCCGAGCACGCGAAACAGGTCGCGGAGATCGGAGATCTGCTCGGTGCGGGCGAGAAGCTCCCGCAGCACCACGGGCCCCTCGGTCGTCACGGGGCGAAGGTGGTGCCGCCAAGCTCAGACTTAAGTACCGAAGCGTTGCGGTGGGGACCGGATTAATGCCGAATCAAGACGGAGCACGGAGCAGGGAGCAGTGCGCTCCGCTGCATCGGAGAGTACTGCTCCCTGCTCCGTGCTCCCGGTGCTACGTCGCCTTCCGTAACCGGATGGTGCCGTTGATGGTCGAGAGGTCGAGCTGGCGGCCGCCTTGGCCGATGGTGCCGTGCCAGTTGCGGGGCCCAAACCGACCCGTCACGACGAGCGGGAAGTCGGAGATCACGTCTCCGTTCAGGGTCTTGGCCCGAACCTCCGCGCTCAGGTTGGCGGGGAGATCGAGCGTGATGCCGCCGTTCACGGTGCTGAACTCCACGGCGTCCGCCCAGTCCGCCCGGCCCATCTGGGCGTTAATGGAGCCGTTCACGGTCGTCGCCTCGGCGCTGCCGGTCGTGGAGACGCGGACACTGCCGTTCACCGTGTACGCCCACACATCCGCGCCCAGGTGCTCGGCTTCGACCTCGCCGTTCACGGTATGCCCGTAGAACTTCACCCCGGCGGGGACGCGCACCTCGAAGTCCACCGACACGTCGTTGTCATCGGTGTTCGAGGACCAATGGCTTCCCGGCGTGCATTCGTTTTCGTGCCGGGCGCGGCGCGGGGTGGGGTACACGGCGCAGATGGTCACGCCGTCCTCCGTGGTGACGACCTTGATCTCGACCGACTCCGGGTCGCTACGGTTGGCGTGCTTGGCGGCGCTGACTTCGACCTGGCCGCCGGCGGCGGTGCCCACGGCGCGCACGTTGCCGTTCACGCCCTTGATCTCAAGCCGCTTGCCGGCCGCCAGCCGGCCGGTCCAGTGGAACTCCCCCCCCCCTTGGGCCTGAGCCTGGGCCGAGGCCGCCGCCCCCGCGAGGTAGGCGAAGGTCAGCAGAGCGATGACGCGCATGATCAGTTGTCCTCCCGCTCGTCGTGATGCTTGCGCTGGACCTGCCCCGGTCGGCGCAGCCGGATGTCGCCGTTGAAGCTCTCGATCTCGAGGTGGGCGCTGCCCGAGCCGATCGTGAAGCTGAAGCGGTGCTTGGTCGTGCTGGTGACGTTCACGGGGAAGCTCGAGTCGAAATCGCCGTTGAAGGTCGAGACGGTGACGGTCAGGTTGGCCCGCTCCGGCACGCTCACCGTCACGTCGCCATTGGTGGTGGCGAAGCTGTAACGGCCCCCGTCCTTGATGGTGCCGTCGTACTGGAGGTCGCCGTTGGTGGTGCTGACCTCGACGCTCGCGGACTCGATGCCCTCCAACGTGACCTCGCCGCTCACGGTTTCGACCGAGATGTCCCCGCTCACGTTGCGGAGCGTCACGCCCTCGTTCACGGTGCCGACGTCGATGTGGCCTTTGGCGTTCTCCAGGGTCACCTGGCCCTGCACGGACTTGAGGGACACCTGCCCCGTGCCGCCGCGCACCTTGACCTCCCCGTTCACGGTCTCGGCGGTGACCGCCGCCTGGGAGCCGTCCACCTCGATGTCCGTGTAGGTGCCGTGCAGGTTCAGCTCCATCCACGCCGGCGCCGTGATCGTGTAATCGACGGTGCTCGGCGCGCCGCGCCGGCTGGAGGCCTTCACGCTCACCGTCGACATCCCGGCGGCGACCTCGATCTGCTCGCGGCTCGAGTGGTCGGCCTGCACGCGGACCGAGTTCTGGCTCCAGGTCTTGACGGTGATGCCGCCGCCGAAGTTATCGACGTCGAGCCGCATGCCCGGCCGGACGGTCACGGTCGTATCGGTCTGCTGGCCCAGAGCCAGCGTGGCGACGGCCGCGAGGGTCGTGAACACCGATCTATCCTCCTAGGTCCGGGCGGAGACGAGGGTGCTCGCCCGCCGCACGAACTCGGACTTCCGCCGCAGCGTCTGAGCGATGTGTTGATGCAAGTACACGCTGTTGGGATCGGCCTGGAGCGCCCGGCGGGCCTGGGCGACGGCGCTGTCGATCGTCGCGAGGCTCTGCTCGAGCACGCGGACGGTGGTGCTGTCGATGCGGCCGCTGCGGCGCCCTTCGTCGAGCGCGGCCCGCAGCACGAGCACGTCGGCATTGGACGACACGATGGCCGAATCCGCCCAGCTCACCAGGGTGATTGCGCCGGCCGGCCCCGGCCGTAGGTCGACGCTCCGTCCCTCCCCCCGCGCGCGCTGCTGGAGCGCGAGCCACGCCCCGCCCGAGCCGAGCACGATGAGGGCGAGGCCGGCGGCGATCAGCTGGGGGATTGAGAACGCCACCCGCCGCGCGCGGCGGGCGGCCAGGCTCACGACCTCGGCCGAGACCCCGATCCGCTCCGCGATGCCGGGCCACAGGTCGGCCGCCGGGGGCTGGTCCTCGAGGCCACGCGCGCGAGCGACGACCTGGCGCAGCTCCTCCAGCGTGGCCGCGCACGCGGCGCAGCCGGCCAGGTGCGCGTCGAGGGCGGCGCGCTCGCCGCCCGCGAGCGTGCCGTCGAGGTACTCGGAAAGCCGGTCGGTCCAGATGTCCATGGTGGTGCTCCCTTCCTTCTTACTGCAGATGCCTGCGCAGCGCCATCCGCGCGTGGTGCAGTTGCGATTTCGACGTGCCGGGCGCGACGCCCAGCAGCTCGGCGATCTCCTCGTGTCGGTAGCCGGCCACGTCGTGCAGCAGAAACACCTGTCGCGCACCGTCGGGGAGGCGGCCGATCGCCGCCTCGACGTCCACCGTCATCTCCGGCGTCTCGCGCCGGCCGGAGGCTTCCTCCAACACCGCGGGGTCGTCGTGGCGCCGGCGCCGGTCCACCGCCACCCGCTTGCGGCGGGCGAGGATCACGTTGACTGCGAGCCGGTGCAACCAGGTCCCGAACGCCGCTTCGCCGCGGAACGTGTTGAGCTTGTCCCAGGCGCGGACGAAGATGTCCTGCGTCAGATCATCGGCCTCGTCGGCGTCGAGCATGCGGCGCACCAGGCTGTGGATCCGCGCGACGTGGACGCGGTACAGGCGCTCGAAGGCCCGGCCGTCCCCGCTCGCCGCCAGGGCAGCGTCCGCCGCTTCCGCATCCGCCGCCGTCGTCGCTGGGTCCCTGACCAGAGTCGCCACCCCGGGGCCTGAGGTCTGCACACCCCCTTGGATAGGGGGCATAGGTAAAAGGTTGTAGGAAATAGGGATCGAGGATAGGCACGGCTAGAGGCGCAGACGCACAGCGGGTTACAGGGACTCGCTGGGGCTGTGAGGCTTCTTGAAACGGGCTTGAGAGGGGGGGCCGATAATGCCCCCCATGAAAGCCGGACTGCTCGCGCTTCTCTTGAGCCTCGCCCTGCGGCCGGCTGTGGCCGCGCAGACGGCCCCCCCCCCGCCACGCCACGAGTGCTTCCGCGGCCGTCCCCAGCCGGCGTGCGACCAGTTCTGGATCACCGAGTTCAGCCTGTTGACGCGAATCAACCGTCTGCCGGACGGCGAGTACCTGAGCGTTCCCTACTTCATGCGCTGGGAGCTCGGCTCGATGGAGAACCACGGCCCTCGCTCGGCAGCGGGAGTCACGCTGGTCGCGGAGCTCGACGACCTCGGGTCGCGGCTCGGGGTCAAGCCCCGCTACCGTCGCTGGCTCGGCCCTCGGGCCGCGCTCGACCTCTCAGCCGGCGTGCTGTTCAAAGGATCGGGACGCTTTCGCGCACCCGGCTTCGTGGCGCAGGCCTCGATCACAGGCGGGGATTACGTGGGTTTCGTCACGCAGCTCGAGTACTTCCGCAGCGACCAAGGCAGACGAGACCTCGGCGCCTACGCCGGTGTGCGGTTCGGCGCGCTTCCCGGCATCATCGCCGGTCTGCTGCTGCCGGTTCTGGTTATTGCCGCGAGCATTCCGGAGACTTGACGCGCTAGATTAGGGGCCAGCATGAGCCCCAGCCTTCTTGCCGTCGCAGGCATCAGCGTGTTGCTCGGCTTCCGCCACGCCGTCGAGCCCGACCACCTGGCCGCCGTGTCGACGCTCGCCACCCGGCAGGGAAGCGTGCTGCGGGCGTCCTGGCTCGGGATCGTCTGGGGGCTGGGGCACACGGCGAGCGTGGGGCTGGTGGCGCTGCTGGTGATCGGGGCAGGGTTGTCGCTCCCGGAACGGCTCTGGCCTGCCGCCGACTTCCTGGTGGGCTTGCTCCTCGTGGCGCTCGGCGCGGCGGTGCTGTGGCGCTACGCGCGCGGCCGCTGGCACATTCATTCCCACACCCATGACGGCGCGTCCCACCTGCACCTCCACAGCCATGCCGCCTCCCAAGGCGCCGGCCACGCGCACCAGCACGCGCGCTGGGACCTGCGCCGCTCGCTCGGGTTCGGGCTGCTGCACGGCCTCGCGGGGAGCGGCGCGATCGTGGTGCTGCTCATTGCGACCGTGCCGACCCGCGCGGCACAGCTCGCCTACCTCGGTGCCTTCGGGCTCGGCACGATCGTCGGGATGCTGAGCGTGTCGCTGTCGCTCGCGGCTGTGGTGCGGCTCGCTTCGCGGCGGGGAGCGCAATGGGCGACGGCGCTGCACCTGGGCTCGGCGACCGCAAGCGTCACTGTGGGTGTACTGCTTGCCTGGCGGATGGTCAGCGCACTGTAGGCTGGGCTCCTCGCGACGCCCCACTTGAAAGGGGCTTGAGAGCCGCGCGCCAGATTGCGCGTAGACCTTCTCAGGGGAATCCGATGAACCGCCACGTGCTGTCGCTCGCATTGCTCGTCG
>QHUY01000160.1 GCA_003223415.1 Gemmatimonadota bacterium | reverse complement strand
ACTGCGCCGCTGCCGCTCTCGAGGAACGCCCGCGCCAGTCCCATCAGTCCCGGCCGCCGACCCTCGGCCGGCGGCCGGTTCTGTCTACTTCAGCAGCATCTTCGCGATCGTGTGCAGCTGCATGTTGCTCGTGCCTTCATAGATCGTCCCGATCTTGGCGTCGCGATAGAACTTCTCGACCGGGTACTCCTTCGTGTACCCGTACCCGCCGAATAACTCGACGCACAGCGACGTGACCCGCTCGGCCACCTGCGACGCGTACAGCTTGGCCATCGCCGCTTCCATCGTGTACGGCTCGCGCACGTCCTCGAGCCGCGCCGCGTTGTAGACCATCAGCCGCGCGGCCTCCAGCTCCGTCGCGGCCTGCGCCAGCTGGAACTGCACCCCCTGAAACTCCGCCACCGGCTTGCCGAATTGCTGGCGCTCCTTCGTGTATTTCAGCGCCGCGTCCAGCGCGCCGCGCGCCACTCCGATCATCTGCGCGCCGATGCCGATCCGGCCCGTGTTGAGGGTCTCGATCGCGACCTTGTAGCCCTGACCGACCTCACCGACGACGTTCGCCGCGGGGACTTCGCAATGATCCAAGATCAGCTCGGTGGTCGACGACGCTCGGATGCCGAGCTTGTCCTCGCGCTTACCGACGCTGAAGCCCGGGAAGCCGCGCTCCACGGCGAATGCGGTGATCCCCTTGTAGCCCTTCGCAAAGTCGGCGTTCGCGAAGATCACGTAGAAGCCGGCCTCGGCGCCATTGGTGATCCACAGCTTGCGGCCGTCGAGGATCCAGGTGTCGCCCTGACGCGTGGCCTTGGTCTGCAGCCCGAAGGCGTCCGAGCCCGAGCCGGGCTCGGACAGCGCGTACGCGCCGACGAGATCGCTCGCAAGGCGAGGCAGGTAGCGCCGCTTGATGTCGTCGCTCGCCCATTTGAGCAGCAACGCGTTGACGAGGGTGTTCTGTACGTCCACGAAAATCGCCGTCGACGCGTCCACGGCCGACAGCTCCTCGACGGCCAGCACCGTCATGAACAGGCTGCCGCCCGCACCGCCTTGGGCTTCCGGGATCTCGATGCCCATCAGGCCCAGCTCGAAAAACTTGGCGATCAGCGTGGGATCGAGTTGCGCCGCCTGCTCCATCGCCGCGGTGCGGGGCCGGACTTCCTGTGCGGCGAAGTCCCGGACCGCATCCCGGAACATCTGCTCCTCTTCGGAGAGCCGGGTGAGCGGCGGGGCGGACGTCCACGTCGTCATACGTCGGGAATCTATCCCCGCCCGCGTTTTCCGGCACCGCTTCGCGTGCCATTGGTGGCCGGCGCGATACGGGCACACTCTATCATGGGCGCGTGTCCCCTTGCCCCCCCCTCGCCGAGCCGAGCACTTTATGGGTATGCCGCAGGCAACACAGCGCTGGACGGCGGAGATGGTCCGAGCCCTCCCCGCCGACGGCAACCGCTACGAGGTCGTCGCCGGGGAGCTATTCGTGACCCCGGCCCCGAACTTCGATCATCAAGCTGCCGTCCTCAGTGTGGCGATGCGGCTCGCACCGTATGTTGCTGCGCACCGGCTCGGTTATGCCCTCACCTCGCCCGCGGATATCGAATTCGACGAGGAAGACCTGGTCCAGCCCGATGTCTTCGTGACGCCCCGAATCGCCGGCCGTCGGCCGAGACAGTGGTCGGAGATCAAGATGCTGCTCCTCGCCGCGGAGGTGTTGTCCCCCTCGACCGCGCGGGCGGATCGCACCGTCAAACGGCGGCTGTTTCAGCGCGTCGGCGTGCCGGAGTACTGGATCCTGGACGTGGCGGCGCGCCTCGTCGAGCGCTGGCGTCCGGGCGACGAGCGGCCCGAGATTCTCACCGACACGCTGGCCTGGCACGCCCTGCCTGCCGGGAGGGAGGGGGGGCCACTGGTCATCGACCTGCCGAAGCTCTTCTCGGAGATCCTGGAGGGGTAGTCGTCAGCTCTTCTTGTCGCTCGGCCCTGGGGCGAGCATCTCCCGGATGCCGCCCAGCGAGGCGAGCACCCCCGTAGCCTCGTACGGCAGGTACACGACCTTGTTGTTCTGCCCGGAAACCATCTCCTTCAGCGCCTCGAGGTAGCGGATCGCGATCAGGTAGCGGGCCGGGTCGCCGCCGGTGCCCTTGATCGCCTGCGTGATCCGCTCGATCGCCTGGGCCTCGGCCTCGGCCACTTTGAGCCGCGCGTTGGCTTCGGCCTCGGCTGCCAGGATCTTCGCCTGCTTCTGCCCCTCGGCCTGATTGATCTCCGACTGCCGGATGCCTTCCGACTGGAGCGTGCGCGACTGCTTCTCGGCTTCGGCCGTGAGGATCGCCGCCCGCCGATCCCGCTCGGCCCGCATCTGCTTCTCCATCGCGTCCCGGATGTCCCGTGGGGGGTTGATGTCCTTCAGCTCCACCCGGCTCACCTTGGAGCCCCACTTGTGTGTCGCCTCGTCCAGGATCTCCCGCAGCTTGGCGTTGATCGTGTCGCGCGAGGAGAGCACGTGGTCCAGCTCCATCTCGCCGATCACGTTCCGCAGCGTCGTCTGCGTGAGCTTCTCGATCGCGTCCGGCAGGTTCGCGATCTCGTAGGTCGCACGGACCGGGTCGGTGATCTGGGAGTAGATCAGCGCGTCGATCTCCACTACCACATTGTCTTTGGTGATCACGTTCTGGCGCGGGAACACATAGACAGTCTCCCGCAGATCGATCTTGTCGGTGCGGAAATGGCGGGCGAACGAATCGCCGGCCGGCGTCACGACCACCTGGTGCCAGTCGATGGCGCGCGGCTTGTCCAGCCACGGCACGATCAGGTTCATCCCCGACGCCAGGGTCCGGTGGTACTTCCCCAGCCGCTCGATCACCATCGTCTGCGCCTGCTGTACGATCCGGATGCCCTTGGCGACGGTGACGACCACGAACAGCGCGATCGCGCCGAGGAGAATCAGTCCTGGAGTCATAACTCAGGTTCCCTTTCCACCATGAGCGTGGTGCCGTCCACCTGGACCACCATCACGCGCGTCCCCGGCTCGAGCACCGCTCCGTCCAAGGAGGCGCCCCGCCAGTTCTCGCCCTCGACGATCACCCGGCCCGAGCGCGCCCCCACCCCCCCCGCCCCCCCCCCTGCATCGATCCGCTCCGTCACGATGCCGGTCTTGCCCAGCAGCGCGTCTACGTTGGTGCGGACCCCCGTCCCGGGCTCCAGCCGGAAATGCCGCCGCAGGAACGGCCGGATCCCCACCAAGCTCGCCAGGGTGCTCACCGCGAAGGCGATCACCTGACCGGTGAGCCCGACCGGCGTGAGCCCCACCAGCCCCGCCACGAAGCATCCGATGGCCACACAGGCGAGCCAGAACCCCGGTGCGAACATCTCGGCCACGAGCAGCAGCACGCCGATGATGGTCCAGATCTGCCAGCCGGACATGAACTCAAGTCTATCCCTGTGGCGGGGGGTGCGCTAATCCGTTGTCCGTTCTCCGTTTTCCGTAGATGCTACGGATCGGATGACGGATAACGGACAACGTTCCTGCAACCCTTTCACCCGCGATGCTATCCATTAATGCGTGTTCCGTCCTCCGTTTTCCGTTATTCGTAGGTTCACGGACAACGGACAACGGACAACGGATAACGGATAACGGAGGAACCTCCATGCGGGCAGTTCTGCTGGCTGGCCTTGCCGTCGGCGCTCTGGGGCGCGCCGCGGGCGCTCAGGCGACGGAGCGGAAGACAGTTCCCGGGGCCGACGTGGCCATCTACAACCTGGCCGGGGTGCTGCGGCTCGCGTTTCGCCACCCCCCCCCCAGCGGCCCAGCGCGTCGTACACGATGTCATCATCGGGGTACATGACCCGCAACGTCTGGCGGCCGCGGGGGGGGGGTGGCGAAACGACCGTCGACGTACGGGAGGATGGCACCTTCAACGACAACCACGGCGACCACGGGGGGGGGCGCCGCTTCCACGGCAGGGGCCACCGCGTGCGCATCTCCGGCCGCGGCCGCGGCCTCGACGCCCACGCCGACCTGCGGGTCCTCGTCCCGGCCGGCAAACGCGTCGCGGTCTACCTCGCCGTCGGCAAAGCGTTCGTCACCAACGTCGACGGCGACATCCGCGTGGACGTCTCCTCGGCCGACGTCGAGGCTAGCCACACGAAGGGGTCGCTGGTCTTGGGCACCGGCTCCGGCGACGTGCGCGTCACCGACGTCGCGGGCGACATCAGCCTGAACACGGGCTCGGGTGAAGTCACCGTCACCGGCATGACCGGCGGCCACGTCAAGCTCGACACCGGGAGCGGGGACGTGACCGCCACCCGGGTCGAGGCCGACGAGCTGAAGGTCGACACCGGCTCCGGCAACGTGGAAGTGTCGGGCGTCAAAGCCCGGGAGATCGGCCTCGACACGGGGAGCGGGGACGTCAAGCTCGGCCTGCTCACTCGGTTCGAGTCGCTCGACGTGGACACCGGCTCGGGCGAGGTGACGATCGCCGTGCCGGCCGACTTCGGCGCGGAGGTGGACATCGAGACCGGCAGCGGCGGGATCGATCTGGGGGGGGTGCCGGTGACGGTGACGCGGATGGAGAGCGATCACATCATCGGGAAGATCGGGGACGGGCGGGGGCACATGAAGATCGAGACGGGGTCGGGCGGCGTGCGGCTGGTGAAGAGCTAAAAGCCATCAGCCGTCAGCCATCAGTGAGGCCATCGATCTTCCGGCGCCGTTTCTTGGTCGGGCGCCCCTTGCCCTCGTAGCGAATGGATGGCGCAATCCGGAGCTGCTCGGCGAGGCGCTCGCGCAGTAGCTTCGTGGCCGGGTCTTCCTCGTAGAGCGCTGCCCCTACGGCCGGCGGCCCCCGCCTCTCGGCCAAGCCCCGCACCGTGAGGTGATACTCAAAGGGACCTTTTCGGACGCGGACGGCGTCGCCCACCTGGATCTGTTTGGCGGCCTTCGCTCGGACCCCGTTCACCTGCACCTTCCCGCCGGCAATGGCCTCGCCGGCAAGCGCGCGGGTCTTGAACAGGCGGGCCGCCCAGAGCCAGCGGTCGAGACGCACCTTCATCCCCATCACGCCCCGTGCTGCGCGAATCCCACCACGGTGCCCCCCGGCTCGCGCACGAAGATCTCCGTCGCGCCGTAGAACGTCTTGCGCAGCGGCACCACGACCTCGGCGCCCTTCAGAGTGGGAAGGACCTGTTGCAGGTCCGCCACCTCGATATACAGCCCGACGCCCGACTTCGAGAAGGCTCCCCCCTTCGGCGCGAGGACAGGCAAGTCCTTCGCGATGCTCGCGCGGGACTGGT
>QHUY01000001.1 GCA_003223415.1 Gemmatimonadota bacterium | reverse complement strand
TTCCTTGAAGCCCCACCAGTCCGCCCACACCGAGACCGACACCCCTTCCCGCGCCAGCAGGTCGGCGATCTTGTACGACTCCACCGCGTGGTGGAACGAGCGAATCTTGAAGCCGAACTCGTGGCCGAGGTCGATCATCTGCGCCATCTCGTCGGCGCGATAGCAGTGGTTCTGCACGTAGATGTTGCCGCGCAACACCTCGGCCAGACTCTCGAGCTTGAGATCCCGCTGCGGCGGGTCGCCCTGGTGGTCCTTGTTCCACTTTTCCCAGCGGAAGCGGTACTGCTCGGCTTGGATGAACGCGGCGCGGTAGCCCGCCATGTTCCCCATGCGGGTCGAGGGACCGCGCGTCCGGTAGACCCGCTTGGGGTTCTCTCCGCAGGCCATCTTGAGCCCGTAGCGCGCCCCAGGGAACTTCATTTCCTGCACCGTGCGCGCGGGGATCAGCTTCAGAATCGCGCTGCGCCCGCCGATCAGGTTCGCCGAGCCGGGCAGCGCTTGGATGGTGGTGATCCCGCCGGCGATCGCCAGGGGGATCTGCGGATCCTGCGGCCAGAACGAATGCTCGGCCCACACCTCGGCCGTCACCGGGTTCGTGGCCTCGTTGCCGTCCGATTCGGCGTCTGTTCCGGGCGCGGCATACACGCCGAGGTGCGAGTGGTCGTCGATGAGGCCCGGGGTGACGTATTTGCCGGTGCCGTCCACCACCACCGCGTCGCTGGGCGCCTGGACGCGGGTCCCCACCGCCACGATCCGGCCGTCCTTGAAGAGGATCGAGCCATTGGGGATTTCCTGCCCGGCCGCGGTCATGATCGTGGCGCTCCGGATCAGCACCGGCGGATTGGGATGGCGCCGGTAGGTGGACGGGTACTGCGGCCGGTCGACGCTGGTCGTTTCGGCCGCCGTCCCGGCCGCGCTGGCCCCCCCCCCCCCCCCGCTCCCCCCGCTGAGGCGCATCCCGCGACAAGGGCGGCCAGAGCGACGAATGCCTGGTTGCGCATGAGCTCCTCGTTGATGACGAACGCCTACTTCACCAGTACAAACTGCAGCGGTGTTCCGACGATCTCGGTCTTGACCGTGCGTCGCGGCACGAGCGTGGAGACGTAGACCAGCAGGGGCGCCTGCCCCCCGCTGACGTCCAGCCGGAACGCCTGGAAGGTTCCCGCCGGAACGGTCACGCTCTCGGGCTGGCCCACCTTGACGGTGAGCACCTTCGTCGTGCCGTCGCCGCCCGTGAACACGTTGAGGCTGATCGTCTTTCCCGGTTCGAGCGGCAGGGCGGGGAAGATCATGTTCAAGGCATTGTCGTCGATCGTGCCCGCAGCCAGGCTCGTGTCGATGGCGATCGACTTCAGCGTGCGGTCCGGCTGCGGCGAGCTGGCGTGGCCCTTCACGCGGCCGCCGCGGTAGGTGAGATGGGTCTCGGGCTTCAGGCCCATCATGGAACCCTCCTGGTCGACGCGACGGACATCCAGGGTCGTCGCGTCGAGGGTGACCGTAGCGCTTTGGTCGACGCCGGCCACGGCGATGTTCGTGCGCTCGGTGTACAGGATCGAGTCCGTGCCGCGATCCACGGCGGCGACCAGGAAGCCCACCGGGCTGCCGTTCGCCAGGATGTTGAAGCTGTCTCGCCGCGCCACGATCTGGCTCGGGTCGAGCGCCACGGGGCCGCCGTGAGGGTGGAGATCGTCGAGCGCGAGCGGCTTGCCGTCCACGTCGACCAGGCGTACAGGGGCGACGGCTTTCAGGCGGTCGAACAGCTTGCCCGCATCCCCAACGACCACAATGGAGAGCGCATTCCGCCGGATGGTCCGCGCGGCTGCGGCCTTGGCGGCCAGAGCAGTGACGCTCGCGAGGCGCTCGCGGTAGAGCCGGATGTAGTCGCCCCCGAGGCCGAGCAGTTTCGCCGTCGTCACCACGGAGGCGATCTGTCGCGGCGTCTCGATGGTGAGGGGGAAGGACCCGACGAGGAAATCCTCCGCGTTCTTGAGCTCCGAGTCCGGGATCGCCTCGGTGCGGAGCCGGGCGATCTGGTGCAACAGCTCGGCGAGGGCGCTGTCGGTGACCTCGGTGCGACCCTCGAAGGTGGCCTGCCAGGAGCCGAGGCCCCGTTTCCGCGTGAGGCCGGCGTAGGACCCGTAGGTCCAGCTCTTCTGCTCCCGCAGAATGAGGAACAGCCGCGCGTCGGGGCCGCCTCCCAATACCTGTAGCGCCACGCGCGCGGGGTAGTAGGCGGGGTCGGTCGGAAGGAACGTCGGGTTCCCGATCACGATATTCGACTGGACGGAGCCCGGGCGGTGGACGAGGAGAATGTCGGTCGACGCCTTGACGGGCGGTACCGCGACGGTCGGGCTGGCGGCCGGCGCGCCGCGCCAGCCGCCGAACGCTGTGTCGGCGAGCGCGCGTGCCTGGGGGAGAGTGACGTCGCCCGCGACGACGAGCAGCGCTCCGCCGGGACGCAGCCGCGCCGCGGCGAACTTCACGACGTCGTCCCGGGTGATGCCCTTCAGGGATTCCTGCGTGGGGCTCCGCCCGTAGGGATTCTTGCCGTAGATCTCTGCGTCGAAGAAGCGCCTCGCGACGGTGCCGGGCTGCGACAGCTCGAGCGCGAGCGCCGAGAGCGCGCGCGTGCGGGCGAGCTCCAGCTCGTCGCCCGGGTAAGTAGCGCTCCGGCACACGTCGCCGAGCAGCTCGAAGGCGAGGTCGGCGTGGTCGCTCAACACGTCGGCCGCGAGCGTGAGGAAATCGTCCCCGGCGCTCGCGCCGAGGGTGCCGCCAGCACCCTCGATCTGCGCCGCGATCTGCTCCGCCGTCCGGGTCGCGGTCCCTTTAGTGAGCAGCTCCGCCACGAGGCCGGCCAGCCCTTCCTTGCCCGCCGGCGCGGTCGCTTCCCCGGCGCGGAAGCTGAGCGTGACGGACAACACCGGCTCCTCATGGTTCTCCACCACCACCAGCGTCGTCCCGTTCGGCAGCACCGTCTCCTGGAAGGGCGGGAACTCCACGGGTCGCAGCCGGGCGGGCCGCGGCGGGTGAGAGGGGAAGGAGTCCTGAGGAGCCAAGCGGCTCAGGGGGTAGGCGGCCAGGATCGCGGTCACGCTCACGATAGCCGCCAAGCCGCCTCGCCTCTTCGCCGCCTTCATTGGGCACCTCCATGGCTCGGCGTCCCCGCTGGTTTCACGATGACCACCACCGCGTTGGCGGGATCGAGGTACTTGTCCGCGACGCGACGGATCTCGTCGCCCGTGACCGCCAGGTAGCGATCCAGGTCGGCGTTGATGTCGGCCACCGAGTGGTGGAACAGGTCGTAGTGGTGCAGCTCTTCGGCCTTGGAGAGCGTCGTCTCGCGGTTGCTGATGAACTGTGCGCGGACGGTGTTCTTGGCCTTGGTGAGCTCCTCCGCACTCACGCCCTGCGCGCGGATCGAGTCCACCTGCGCCGCGAGCAGACTGTCCAGATGGTTCACGTTCACACCCTGGTTGGCGATGCCGAGGACCACGGTGACGCCCGGGCCACGATGGTCGCCGACGATCAGCGACTGCGTGCCGAGTGCCGCCTTTTCGCGACGCACGATGGTCACGTTGAGCCGCGAGCTCTCCCCCTGACCGAGGATGATGTTCAGGAGCTCGAGTGCGGGCGTGTCCGGGTTGTCGTGGGGGGGGATCCGGTAAATCCGCAGGCTCGCCGGCAGGTTGGCGTGCTCGTCGGTCACCTCGCGGCGGGCGGGGCCCGGCGCGAGCTTCCAGACGCACGTGACCGGCGCCGGCGCGGCGTGGCTCGGGATGCCCGCATAGTATTGGTTCACCAGGCGCCGGAGCTCGGCCGCACGGAAGTCGCCGACCACGACCAGTGTGGCGTTGTTCGGGGCGTAGTAGGTGTCGAAGAACGCCTGGACGTCGCCGAGCCGGGCCGCGTCGAGGTCGGCCATCGAGCCGATCACCGTGTGCGCGTAGGCGAAGCAGCCGGCGCTGTCGAAAGGTGCGGTCAGGCCGTCAGTGAACGCCCGGGCGTACGGCTGGTTGTCCACCCGCAAGCGCCGCTCTTCCTTCACCGCCTCGCGTTGGTTGTGGAAGGTGGAATCGGTGATGGCGAGGGAGCGCATGCGGTCCGCTTCGAGCCACAGCGCAAGGTTGAGCCGGTTGGAGGGCAGGACCTCCCAGTAATTCGTCCGGTCTTCTGTAGTGCTGCCGTTCATCTCGCCGCCGGCGCGCTGGATCAGCTGGAAGTGCTCGGCCTTCCTCACATGGGCCGAGCCTTGGAACATCATGTGCTCGAAGAGGTGGGCAAACCCCGAGTGCCCGGGCCGCTCGTTGCGCGAGCCCGTGTTGTACCACACGTCCACCGTGACGATCGGCGTGGAGTGATCCTCGGAGGAGATCACCCGCAGGCCGTTGGGAAGCGTGAAGGTTGCGTAGCCGATCCGGCCGGCCTGGGCGAGGAGTCCGGTGGGGGCCGGGGCTGCCGCGACGAGCGCGGCGCCCAGCGCGAGGCAGGGTCGCAGACGACGGCTGTGCATGAGCGACACGCTCCGTGTGAGGGTGTGGCGGCGGCGTGTCATGGGCGGTCCGACCGGACGACCGGCCCGCTACCCGCCAGCTCGAAGTCGAAGACGCGGTCGAGGCTCTCCCCCTTCACCACCCGTCGCGGCTCGGTTCGCGTCACGTACACGCGGAAGGCCGCCCCGCGCAGCGGCATCGTCTCGAAGCGTCCCGCCGACACCACCACGGTGTCGGGCGGCTCGGCTACCAGCGTGAGGGTGCTCAGGGAATCGCCGAACTCGCTGTACGCCGGTGCAGCGAGTGAATCGCCGGGGGCTCCATCGGCCACCGGCGCCGCGAGCAGGCCATAGTCCGACCACACCGCGCCCGCGGGGAGCCGCACACTCACGGGAATGATGCGAATCGTGCCGTTCCGCACGCGCACCCGGCGCCGGCCGACGACTCGGCCACCCTGCACCCCCAGATCGTGCTCCACCATCGTGGTGTCGCTCGTAGGGGAGAAGAACTCGATCCGGTGGAACGACGAGATCGGCGCGCCGGTGCGCCCGTTGAGAGTCACCCGCAGGCTTTCCGCCTCGGCGGGACGCAGCTCCGAGACGGCGGTGAACACCACCAGGGGATCCGCCCCCGGCGCGACGCGCCGCTGCTCGTACTGCCACACCGCCCAGCCGCGCTCCTCGCCACGCACGTGGAACACGAACGAATCCCGCGCCTCCCCCAGAGCGGCGATGGCGAACCGCAGCGGCTTGGCGCCGCCGCGCGCCGCGGGAGGCGCGCTCTGAGCGACCGCGGCGTTAGCGAGCAGGAAACAGAGCCAGCGCATTCGTCTCGAGAATAGCGGTCCGCTGTGGGTCGGTGAGGGGGAGCTCGAGGAATTGGTCGATGTTCTGCCGCAGGTCCTTCACTCCGGGGCTCGGCCAATCCGTCCCCCACAACGTGCGGTCGGCGAGCTCCGCCAGGCGGGGAAAGTACTCCAGCAACTTGGCGGGCGGAATCCCCGATACATCGAGGCTGACGTTCCGGTGACGGCGGAGGACGAAGAACGCCTCCTCCATGTACAGCGGCCGGCCGCCGTGCGCCATGACGATGCGCAGGTCGGGGAAGTCGATCGCGACGTCGTCGAGCTCCATCGGGCGGCCGTACTTGTTGCGCGCCCCGGGGAAGATCGACGTTCCGGTGTGTACCATCACCGGCAGGCCCCGCTCCTCGCAGCGCCGGTAGATCGCGCCCAGGGCATCCAGCCCCTCGGTGTACGCGTTGGCCGGGAACAGCTGGTGCGGGGGATGGATCTTGAGCAGCCGGATGCCCAGATCGATCAGCCGATCCACGTCGCCCGCGGGGTCGCGGCTGTAGCGAGGGTGCACGCCGCCGTAGGGGAGGAGTCGCTCGGCGTTCGCCCGCGCGTAGGTGGCGGCGAAGGTGTTGGTCGCGTCGGTGAACCCCATCACCTCGGGGCTCACGTAGTTCACCAGCCCAACGCGCCACACCCCGGAGCGGTCCATGATCTCGAGCAGCACCTTCGGGTCGTCCATCATCGCGAGCAGGAAGTCCCAGTGGGCTTCCTTGCCTTGGCGCATCGCTTCCTGGACCAGAGGCTTGAGGTCTCGCCAGGGCTGGATGTGAATGTGGACGTCGGTGATGCGGATCAGCGGAGGCCCCCCGCCAGCGCGCGCGCGACGATGCGCGGGCGCAAGAGACTGACCGGCCGCCGCACGAGGCCCATGACCTCGAGGAATGCCCGCAACACCTCGGCGTCGCGGGCCGCCGCGCGGAAGATGCACCCCGTGTACCAGTTGAGGAGACGGAGTGTCGCCGGTCTGGCGCCGCCCGCCTGGCCGCGGGTCACAGGATCAGGGCGCGCCCCAGGCATAGAATCCCTTTCCCGTCTTCTTCCCCAGCTCGCCGCGCGCGACCTTGTCCCGCAGGATTCTCGGCGGCGCGTACTGCGGTTCCCGCAGGGTCTTGTGGAGGTATTCGGCGATGGCGAGCCGCACGTCGAGGCCGACGAGGTCTGTTAGCTTGAGCGGCCCCATGGGGTGGTTGTAGCCCAGCTCCATCGCCTTGTCGATGTCCTCCGCCGAGGCCACGCCCTGCTCGAGCATGCGCATCGCCTCGAGGCCCAGCACCACGCCCAGGCGGCTGGAGGCAAAACCCGGCGAATCTTTGACGACGATCGGTTCCTTGCCCAGCTGCCGGGCGAAGGTGACGGCCCGATCCACCGCCGTCTGGACGCCGCGCTCGTGCGTCACCACTTCGACCAGCGTCATCACGTGGACCGGGTTGAAGAAGTGCATGCCGATCACGCGGGCGGGGTCGCCCACGGCGGTCGCGATCTTGCCGACGGACAGGGACGAGGTGTTGGTGGCGAGGAGGGCCTCCCCCGGCGCCGCCCGCTCCACCGCGGCGAAGAGCTGCCGCTTCACCTCGAGGTCCTCGACCACCGCCTCGATCACGACCTCCGCGTCCGACAGCGCCGAGACGAGATCGGGCTCGGTTCGCAGGCGGCTCCGGACCGTCGTCGCTTCATCCGCGGTGAGCTTGCCGCGTTTCACGCCGCCGGCGAGGAGGCCGTCGATCTTGCTCCACGCCAGGTCAAGCGCGCCGGGCTTGTTGTCGGTCAGGGTGACGGGGCAACCGGCGAGCGCCGCCGCGTACGCGATGCCGTGCCCCATGGTACCGGCGCCGACGACCGTGACGCGGGGAGGGTTCACGCCGCGCGCGCGCCTCCCCCCCCCCTCCTCCCTCCGTCGACGGCGCGGCGGGCGATGTCCGGATAATTGCTGCAGAGCCCGTCCACCTCGAGGGCGATGAGGTGGCCCATGTCCAGCTCGTCGTTCACGGTCCACGCGAAGACTCGGTACCCCCCTGCGTGGATCGCGTCCACGAGCGCGGCGTCGATCATCTCGTGCTCTTCCCACAACATCGTGGCCCCCGTGTCCTCGAGCGGCTCGAGGGGTCGGATCGGATAGGACGAGAGCAGGACCCCACGCGGCAGGGCCGGCCGCGCCATTCCCAAGCGACTCACGATCCGGTGATCGAAGCCGTGCACCGCGCAGCGTCCCTTGTTGGAGCCCTGGTCGAGTGTGGCGAAGAGACGGCCGTCGAATTTCGGGGGCAGCGACTTGACTTCCACGAATACCTGGAGCTTCGGATCAATCGCGTCCAGCGCCTGTGCCAACGTCGGCACGGGCTCGCCATTGGGCAGGCGGAGCGCCTCCAGCTGCGCGGCGGTCGACCGGGTGATGGACGTTCCGTTGACCGATTCGTCGTGGTGGACGATGAGGGCCCCGTCGAGCGTCGCGTGCACGTCCAGCTCCACGGCGTCGGCCCCCCGCCCGGCCGCGGCGCGGAAGGCGGCGCGCGAGTTCTCGTACTCGTAGCCCGACGCGCCGCGGTGGGCGATGACGAGCGGCTTCACGAGAGGAGCGAATCCGCCTTCTTAGCCTCGATCCAGCCCGGCTCCTTCTCGATGTCGTGCACCAGCTGGATGTCCTCGGGGCGGGGCAGCACCGTGGCGAGATAATCCTTGTACTTCTCGGCGGAGAGCGGCTCCCCGTCCACGGTGTGCGGCTGGTGGGCGTACATGCCGATCTTGCGGTTAAACTGGAGCTCCGGGACCTTGAGCTGCCGCTCGCGCTCGGGGATGAACATGTTCAGCCGGTCCACGAGCTTCGCGATCTCCTGGCGGTACAGCCCGCGGGACATCTCGTTGAGGTGGGACTTGTCGGGCTCGACCGGGTTGTCGCGCTCGTCATAGCGACCCTTCAACCCCCACACGTAGGCCCAGTGCGCCGAGGAAGAGCTGTCGGTGCCGAACAAGTCGAAAGCCGTCGGGATCCACTTACAGAAGAACCGCTGGATCACTTCGGGAGGCATCTTCCCGGCCTTCACGATCCGCAGCAGGCCGTTGTTCCCGGTGCCGAGGTGGAAGGACTCCTCCTTGAGCATCGGCCCCATGGAGCGCGACAGCGGGTCGAACCCTGAGACTGACAGCATCTTCAGCTGAAACTTGCCGTCCCGATCGATGAACTGCGTGTAGGTGAAGAAGTCGAGCCAGTTGTCGACGATCTCGTTGAAGGAGCCGAGCAGCCGTTCGCCCTCGTCGGCGCGGCGCTCGAGCAGCTTCGCCGCCTCACGCTTGCCCTCGTCGCCGAAGTGGGTGCACAACAGATAGGACATCTGCCAGCCGTGGCGCATCTCTTCGGTCATCACTCGCTGCAGCGACAGCAGGTCGTAGTCGCTGGGGGCGTGCTGCAGCAGGTTGCGCTGCTGCTCCACCGAGGCGAACTCGGTGTCGCCCTGGTAGACGATGAGATTGAGGAGGGCGTCGCGGATCCGCTGGTCGGGAATATGCATGACCGTCGGCCACTTGCGCTGGCCCCGGTAATGGCCGAACTCGATGTGGGAGACCTCCTGTTCCCCGAACTTCGCCTCGAACTTGAAGCTGCGGAGATAATCCTGCTCCAGCCCGATCGAGTCCTGCCAGTAGCGGAAGTAGTCGATCCAGTCGTCGAAGTTATGCAGCTTGCGCACCATCAGCGGCTCCTCGTGCTGAGGGACTTCCCGATGCGCTCGCGCGCCTCGGGAGTGGCGAACAGCTCGTTCTGGTGAACGATCTCGAGGTCGAGCATCGCGACGAGCGAGCTCACCTCGCTCAAGTACAGCGCTTCCTTGGCCCGGCGGACGGCCAGCGGCGGCTGCGCCGCCCACCGCGCGGCGAGCTTCCGGGCCTCGGCGGCAAGCTCGGCGGCGGGCACGACCCGGTCGAACAAGCCGAGCCGCTCGGCCTCGGCGGCCGGCACCATCCGGGCGCTCCACACCAACTCCAGCGCCGTGGAGGTGTGCGTCAGCCGGGGCAGGAAATACGTCCCTCCCCAGTCCGGGGCGAGCCCCAGGTTGTGGAACACCTGCCCGATCGCCGCGGTGTCGGCCGCGAGGCGGTAATCGCACGCCAGCGCCAGATTCGCCCCGCCACCCGCGGCCGCGCCGTTCACGGCGGCCAGCACCGGCTGCGGCGCCCTGCGAAGGAGCAGCGCGACCTCCTTGCCCGCAGCGACGAGCGCGGGGCCGTCCGTCGCCAGCACGCTCAAGTCCGCGCCGGCGCAGAATCCACGGCCGGCCCCCGTGATCACGATGACGCGCACTTGCTCGCTCCCCGTCACCAGGCGCAGGGCCGCGATCAGCTCGTCGCACAGCTCGCGATCCAGGGCGTTGAGCTTGTCGGGACGGGTGAGGGTGACGGTGGCGATACCGCCCGCGATCTCCACCTGCACGCGGTCGTAGGCGGCCATCAGCAGCGTTCCACGATCATGGCGATGCCTTGGCCGACGCCAATGCACATGGTCGCGAGGCCAAGCCGGGACTTCGTACGGAGCAGGGCGTGAACCAAAGTCGTAAGGATCCTGGCGCCGGTCGCCCCCAAGGGATGGCCCAGCGCGATGGCCCCGCCGTAGATGTTGACCTTCGCGGGATCGAGCTGGAGCTCTCGGATGCAGGCGATCGACTGGGCCGCGAACGCTTCGTTCAGCTCGACGAGGTCGATCTGAGCGATGGTGAGGCCGGCACGCCGGAGCGCTTTCTGCGTGGCCGGAATCGGCCCCAGGCCCATGCAGCTGGGATCGATGCCCGCCACGGCTGTCGTGACTACCCTGGCGAGGGGTTTCAATCCGCCGGTCCGACTGTCCGATCGTCCGACCACAAGCAGGGCCGCTGCGCCGTCGTTGATCCCGCTCGATGAAGCGGCCGTGACCGTCCCATCCTTCCTGAACGCCGGCTTCAAGATCCCCACGGATTCCATCGTGGATCCGGCGCGCGGGTATTCGTCCTTCACGAAGCTCGACCCGTCGGCGAGGCTCACCGGCACGACTTCTTCGGTGAACACGCAATCTCTTAGCGCCTGTTCCGTACGTCTTTGGGTTTCGACAGCGAATGCGTCCTGCTCGGCGCGGGATATCTGGTAGCGCTCCGCCACAACTTCGGCCGTCTCGCCGAGGGAGATGGTCCAGTCCTTCTTCAAGCGCGGGTTCGTGAACCGCCACCCGATCGTGGTGTCCGCGATCTCGGGGGCCTTCCGGTTCCAGGGCTCAGCCGACTTCAGGATCACATATGGGGCGCGGGTCATGTTCTCGACCCCGCCGGCGATGAACACCGCGCCTTCGCCCGCCTTGATCGCCTGGGCGGCGCTCGCCACGGCCTGGAGCCCCGAGCCACACAGGCGGTTCACCGTCTGCCCCGGCACGTCGACGGGAAGGCCCGCGAGCAGCAATGCCATCCGCGCTACGTTGCGGTTGTCCTCGCCCGCCTGGTTGGTGCAGCCCAGGATGACGTCATCGATCGTGCCGGGGTCGATCCCCGACCGCTCGACCACGGCCTTGATCGGGACCGCGGCGAGGTCATCGGCGCGCACGCCGGCCAGCGCCCCACCGTGCTTCCCGACGGGCGTCCGCAAAGCTTCACAAATGAAAGCGTCGAGCACTAGAGACCTACCCAGACCGTCTTCGTCTCCAGATAGCCGTCGAGCGCCTCCCGCCCCAAATCGCGCCCGAACCCGCTCGCCTTGAACCCGCCGAACGGCGCGCCCGAGTCGTAAGAGTTGTAGCTGTTGATCCAGACCGTGCCGGCGCGAATCGCCCGGGCAGCACGCTGCGCCTTCAGGATGTCCTTCGTCCAGATCCCGGCCGCGAGGCCGTACATGGTCTGGTTTGCAAGCTTCACTCCGTGATCGAAATCGTCGAACGACAGCACGGCGAGCACCGGCCCGAAGATCTCCTCGCGCGCGATGGTCATCCCGGGCTCGACGCGGTCGAACACCGTGGCTTCGACGTAATAGCCTTTGCCGTTCGGCTTCACGGCCTTGCCGCCGGCGACGAGCTGCGCGCCCTCGTCCAGGCCCTTCTGGATGTAGGAGAGCACGGTCTCCTGCTGCCGCTTCGAGACCAGCGCGCCGAGCCGCGTGTTCTTGTCGAGCGGGTCCCCGGGAGTCAGCTTCTTCGCCCCCTCGGCGAGCTGCGCCACCACCTGGTCGTGCACGGCCCGCTCGACGAGCAGCCGCGAGCCCGCAGCACAGACCTCGCCCTTGCCGTAGAAGATGCCCGTCTGCGCGCCGCGCACCGCCGCCTTCAGGTCGGCGTCGGCGAAGATGATGTTCGGGCTCTTGCCGCCCAGCTCGAGCGTGACGCGCTTGTTCGTGTCGGCCGCCAGCTTCATGATGTGCCGCCCCACCTCCGTCGAGCCCGTGAACGAGATCTTGTCCACGTCGGGGTGGCGCACCAGGGCGGCCCCGGCAGTCGTCCCGCCGCCCGGCACCACGTTGAACGCGCCGGCCGGGAAGCCCACCTCCAGGACGAGCTCGGCGAAGGCGAGCGCGGTGAGCGGCGTCTCGGATGCCGGCTTCAGCACGACCGTGCAGCCCGCCGCCAGGGCGGGAGCGAACTTCCAGCTCGCGATGTTGAGCGGGAAGTTCCAGGGCACGATCGCGCCCACGACCCCGATCGGTTCGCGCAGCGTGTAGGTGAAGAACGGGCCCTCCACCGGCAGCGTCTCGCCCGTGATCTTGTCCGCCCAGCCGCCGTAGTAGCGCAGGGTGGAGACCGTCATGCCCAGCTCGATCTTCGATTCGAACAACGTCTTGCCGTTGTGAGCCGTCTCGAGGCGCGCGAACTCCTCGAGGCGTGATTCCAAGAGATCGGCCGCCTTGGTCAGCAGGCGGCCGCGCTTCCTGGCCGAGAGGTCGCGCCAGGCGGCGGACTCGAAGCAGCCGCGCGCCGCCGCCACGGCATTGTCGATGTCGGCGGCGTCGCCGGCGGCCACGTCGGCGATCACCTCTTCGGTGGCGGGGTTGACGACCGGGAAGCGCTTTCCCGAGAGCGCCGGCCGCCACTCGTTGTTGATGAAGAGGTCGGTCTTCACCGCCCCTTGAACTCCGCCACTCGCTTCTCGTTGTAGGCCGCGATGCCTTCCTTCGCGTCCTCGCTCTGGAACAGCTGCTGCTGCAGCTCGCGCTCGATCGCCAGCGCCGACTCGAACGGCACCTCGGCCCCGGATTGCACCGCGCGCTTGATCAGCCCCACGGCTTTCGACGCCTTGTGCGGCGGGCAGAACTGCTTCGCGTACAGCTGCACCTGCTCCCAGAAACCGTCGGCGGGGAAGACCTCGCTCACGAGGCCGATCTCCTTGGCCCGCTCGAACGAAAACGTCTCGCCCTTCACCATCAGCTCGATGGCGAGCGGCTTGCCCACGATGCGCGCCAGACGCTGCGTGCCCCCGGTCCCGGGGAGCACGCCGAGATTGACCTCGGGCAGCCCGATCTTGCCGGCGTTCTCCTTGGCGAGCCGGATGTCGCACGCCATCGCGATCTCGAGCCCGCCGCCCACGGTGTGACCATTGAGCGCGGCGATGGTGAGCTTGGGCGTCTGCTCGAGACGGCTCAGCGTCTCGTTGGCGTGGAGGCAGAAGAAGTACTTGAAGCGCGGCGTCACCTTGTTCAGCATCCCGATATTCGCGCCCGCCGAGAAGAACTTCTCCCCGTGACCGCGCACAATGATCACATGAACGCCGTCGTCGAAGCGCGCCTTGAGAATCGCCTCGTCCAGTTGGCGCATCATCTCGTAGGTATAGGTGTTGGCCGGCGGGTCGTTCAGCTCGATGATCGCGAGCCCATCCTCGACCCGGCAGTCGATCAGTGTCTTCACCTGGGGTTCCGTCATCGTCGCCATACGCGGTCAGCCTCCCTGTACCGTGGTGCGCGCCTCGGCGAACCCGCCGATGAAGACGCGCGTGATGAGATCGGCCAGCCGCTCGGGGTCGAGCGCCCCGGCGGGGTCGTACCAGTTATAGATCCAGTTCATCATCCCGAACAACACGTAGGCCGCGGCGCTGCGCTCGCTCGCCGACTCCACGGGCGCGGTCTCGCGCAACAGCCCCTCGAGCAGATCCACGTAGCGACGCTTGATCGCGTTGATCCGGCGCCGGGACTCACCCGTGAGGGCGTTCGCCTCGTGCGACAGCACCTTCATCTCGGCCATGTGCGCGGCGAAAAACGTCACATGGTGGCGAATGAACGCCTGCAACCGGTCCAACGGGTCACGGTGCCGCGCGACCGCCTCGCCCGCCCCCTCGAGCACGCGGGTGAAGCACCGCTCCTGAACGAGGAAGAGCAGCTCTTCTTTGCCCTTCACGTAGTAGTACATCCCCGCGAGCGACATCCCGCTCGCAGCGGCGAGGTCCCGCATGGTGGTGGGATGGTAGCCACGCTCGGCGAAGACCCGGGCGGCCTGGGCCAGCAAATGGTCGAGTCGCTCGTCGTAGGGTCGCATGGCACCGATTTCGAACGATCGTTCGAATCGTACCCCCGAAGCGGCTTTCACACAAGGGAAGCGCGGGAACGGGGTCGTGGTGCGTCGTCTGTTCCGGTGCCCGGTCAGCTTCACCGTGGTCCGCCGGGCACCGGAGAATACGACGTACCACGCACCCTCTTAATATTCCGTCACTTGCGCCGTCAACCATGCGGAGCCTCATGGCCCAAACCCAACCGGTCGCCGCGCCGATGCCGGACGCGGCGCTGATCGCCGCATGGCAGCGAGGCGACGAGCAGGCGGCGGCCGAGCTGGTCCGGCGCCATGCACGGGCGTTGGCGCGGTTCCTCGCCGGGGCGGGGGCGCCCGCGGCGGACCTGGACGATCTGGTCCAAGAGACCTTCATTCGGGCCTTCCGGGCGGTGGGCAGGTTTCGCGGCCAATGCCAATTCCGGACCTGGCTACTGACCATCGGCGGCAACGTGCTGAAGGACGCCGGGCGCCGCCGGGCCCGCCACAAGGTGGTGCCGCTGGAGGATACGCTACGGACGCCGGACGGCGACCCGTACGAGCAAGCAGTGGCGGGGGAGGTGGAAGGACGGCTGGGCGAGGGTCTCGGCCGGCTGCCGCGAATGCAGCGCGAGGTATTCCTGCTGCGCGCGCAGCAGGGGCTCGAATACGACGAGATCGCGGCGGCGCTCGGCACGAGCGCGGGAGCGGCCCGGGTACATTACCACCACGCCGTCAAACGCTTGAAGGAGTACTTGCAGTGAACGACCACGAGACGCAGGACGAGCGGTTGCACGAGTTGGCGCGGCGCCTCGGCGTGCGCGCCGCCGAGCGGCTCGACGTCGAGCGCACGGCGGCGGCGGTCGTGCGGCGGTTGCGTGAGCAGCCTGCAGCCACGCCGGCCTGGTGGGTGCGGCCCGCCTGGCTGCGGCTCGCTGCGGCGGTGGTGCTGCTGCTGGGTGGGGCCGTAGTGTACCGCGGCGCGGGGGGCGGGCGCGCGGGACGAGCGGAACC
>QHUY01000159.1 GCA_003223415.1 Gemmatimonadota bacterium | reverse complement strand
TAGACTGGGGTCGGCGGCTGCAAGGCACGGGTGATGGGGGTCGGCCGCGGTATCACGCCGCTGGGAAGCGCGTACAGCTCCTTCACTCGGCGCTCCAGGTGCACCGCCGGTTGGGCGGCAACTTCACCGCCGTCGTGCCACGGGACATACTCGGGCACGAGCGCCGAGATCACGTTGATCACGTCGCGATCCCCGCCGCCGGCCAGCGCCGCGAGGAGACGCTCCAGCCCCTTCTCGACGAGCGTTCCGTCGGCGCCGTTCCGCTGCACGATCCGAATCTTGTCGATCGATGTCGGGACGGTCACCTCGCCCGAGCCGACCAGTTCTTCGGCAAGCTTCTCGCCCGGGCGCAGTCCCGTAAACTCGATCGCGATATCCCGATACGGCTCGAGGCCTGAGAGGCGGATGAGCTGCTCGGCCAAATCGAGAACCCGGACGGGCTGGCCCATCTCCAGGATGGAGATCCGTCCGGCGGCCTCCGGCAGCGCCGCCGCCTCGTGGACCAGCTGTACCGACTCCGGGATGGTCATGAAGTAACGGGTCACTTCCGGGTGCGTCACCCGGAGCGGGCCGCCCGCAGCGATCTGCCGTTTGAAGAGCGGGACGACACTGCCGTCGGACCCGAGGACGTTGCCGAATCGCACGACCCGAAAATCGGTGGCGCATCCCTGCAAGGTGGGGAGTTCCAGCACGATGCGCTCGGCGATGCGCTTCGTGGCCCCGAGGATGCTGGTCGGGTTGATCGCCTTGTCCGTGGAAATCAGGATGAACTTGGTCACGCCGTGCGCGGCGGCGCATTCCGCCACCCGCAAGGTGCCGAACACGTTGTTCCACACAGCCTCGACTATGTTGGACTCGAGCATCGGCACGTGCTTATACGCGGCCGTATGGAACACATACTCCGGCCGGTACGTCTCGAAGGTCTCGTCGAGGCGCTCTGGATTGGTGATGCTGGCGATGACGGGGATGACCTCCACCTCCGGATTGGTTCGCGCGACGTCGAGGTGGGTGAAGTAGAGCGGGCTTTCCGCCCGCTCGAACAGCACGAGCCGGGCGGGATGGTAGGACGCGATCTGACGCGCCAGCTCGGACCCGATCGACCCCGCCCCGCCGGTGACAAGGATCGACTTGCCCGACAGGTCCCGCTGCACCTGGGCGAGGTCGAGCTGCACTGGATCGCGACCTAGCAGATCGTCGATCTGGACGTCGCGCAATTGCCCGATCTGCGCCCTCCCCGTCACCAGGTCCTCGAGCGAGGGGATCATCTTGAACTCGATCTCGCTCTCACGGCAGCGCTCGACGATCGCCGCCGTCTGCTGGCCGGTCGCCGAGGGGATCGCAATCACCAGTAGGGCGACCTCGTGGCGCGCCACGAGCTCGCGCAGCCGGTGCGTCGGCCCGACCACGGCGACGCCGTGGAGGGTGCGGCCGAGTTTCCCCGGATCGTCGTCGGCGAGCCCGACGACGTGCATGGGCGACCGCTCATCGTGCAGGGCCTGGCGCAGGAACTGCTCGGCGGCCTCGCCCGCCCCGATGATCAAGGTGCGCTTGCCCTTCGCCGGCTTCATGGGGAGCTGGCTCTCGCGCACGTAGCGCACGGCCAAGCGCGCGCCTCCCAGGAAGAAAATCACAATGAGCCAGTCGAGCACGAGCACCGAGCGTGGCACCTCCCGGACAAGCTCGGAGAACGCGCGCGCACCCGCGAAGGCGAGTGAACTGAGCGTGACCGCGAGCCCGAGCTGCACCAGATCGTGCAGGCTGAAGTGCCGCCAGTACCCGCCGTGCAAACGGAAGCCCTCGAACAGCGCGAGGCGCAGCGCCAGCAGGTAGGGCAGCGTCGCCCAGAACACGCTCAGCTCCTTCCCGGGCACCGAGAACTCGAACCGGATCGCGTACGCCGCCAGGTAGGCGAGGAAGATGAGGGCAGCGTGGGTGGCGAGGACGACCACGCGACGATAACGGAGCAGCGGTGTGGGAAGCGTCAGCTGCGTGGCGGTCAGAGGCTCCGTCCTCTCGAGTTGGGGGATCCACGCTGCCTGGGGCACCGCTACTGGCAATCGATCTGCTCGAGGGGTGCTAACTCATTTTCTGTGCCGACCGGCCGTGGGGAAGTGGCCCTGACAACGCTCGTAAGTAATTTTGCGGCAATATGTTGCGTTATCACAGCGGGGTGGGCGGAACGCCGGCGCGCCGCCTCGTACCCGGTCTGCCAGCCATCCGCCACACATTAGAGTCACACCTGCGTCAAAAGCAGACGCTGCCGTCGGCGTGAGGCAGGCCGAGGCTCTCGGGGGGGTGGGGGGTGTCGGCCTTGGGAACCGCTGGGGCGTAACCCTCTGAAACGCAGTGAGATGACTACTGGCCGATGACCTGGCTCCTGATGACCTGCGTCACAGAGGGTGGGAGAACGGCCCTGCTAGCTTGGCGCCAAGCGGGGCTCCGCTGCCGCGGAGTGGCCGCGGGTCATTCGCTGCTCAGAGCAAAGCCGTCGAAAGACGGTGACGCAGAGCTAAGGGGACTACGGCGACGAGCGGTCGCCATGTCAGCCCGGCCGCCAGCGACTCGAGATGTGGTCGAGTGCTTGGCGGCTGTTTCGTTTTGGTGAGTAGCAACACGGTACGTCGGCAGGATCGCACCCCTCCTGAGAGGGAGCGCGACAAAGGCAAACCCGGCGAAAGCCGGCGACGCAAAGCTACGAGGCTACCGCACGCCATGGCGTGCCACGCCAGTCGGGCCGCCGAACCTCATCTCCTGGGGGGGTTATGCATTCGCGGACTACGTGGAGCTGGGCGGCAGTGGCAGGACTGACGTTGGTCGTGGCGTGCAAACTGGCGCCGCATCTGACGGGTCCGAACTCCGGCCAGCTGGCGCAGATCGTCGTCAGTCCTGACAGTGTCGCGCTGGATCCCCAGCAAACTCAGCAATTCCAAGCGTTCGGCCGCACGGCCGCGGGCGACAGCGTGGGCGCGACGGTGACTTGGAGCGCGTCCGCCGGCACCATCACGGCGAGCGGGATGTACACCGCCGACACCTCGGCGGCCGACGTCGTCGTGACGGCCTCGGTCAGTGCCGACCAGCTCAGCGGCATCGGCCACGTGAAGAAGAAGCGCCTGGTGCAGATCCTGGTCAGCCCGGCGAGCGTCACCCTGCGGGAAGGCGCCGCGCAGCAGTTTTCCGCCTTCGGTCGCAAGAACACGGGCGACAGCGTTTCCGTGAGCGTCAACTACACAGCCACGGGCGGAGCGATCACGCTGAATGGCCTCTACACCGCCGGCCAGGCCCCGGGGAACTTCCGCGTGATGGCCAAGCAGAACGGAGGCGCACTGGCGGACTCGAGCACGGTCACCGTGACCACGGTCCCGGTCGCCTCGGTGACGGTGAGTCCGCCGTCGGCGAGCATCGCCACGGGGGCGACGGTGCAGCTTACGGCCACGACGAAGGATGCGGGCGGTAACGTGCTGACGGGGCGGGCGATCAGCTGGGGCGGCAGCAACACGACGGTCGCGTCGGTGAGCGCCAGCGGGCTTATCACGGGTGTGACGGCGGGCGCGGTGACCATCACGGCGACGAGCGAGGGGCAGAGCGGGACGGCGACCGTCACGGTCGTCGCGAGCGTGCCCGTGCCGGTGGCCTCGGTGACGGTGAGTCCGGCGTTGGCGAGTATCGCCACGGGGGCGACGGTGCAGCTTGCGGCCACGACGAGGGATGCGGGCGGCAACGTGCTGACGGGGCGGGTGATCAGCTGGGGCAGCAGCAACACGACGGTCGCGACGGTGAGCGGCAGCGGGCTCGTCACGGGTGTGAGGGCGGGCGCAGTGACGATCACGGCCACGAGCGAGGGAAAGAACGGCACGGCCGCGGTCACGGTGGCAGCGCCCCCGCCACCGGCCGGTTGTGGGAATACCAGCCCCGGCGTGTGTTACTACGTGGCCACGAGCGGCAACGACGCGAACCCCGGCACCGCCGCGCAGCCGTTCGCCACGATCCAACACGCGGCCGACATCGTCAACCCGGGTGACGGCGTGTTGGTAGG